>JAOAIV010000100.1 GCA_026414525.1 Candidatus Bathyarchaeota archaeon
GGCCACATGTCACCGCCGAATTCTTTATTGAACATCTCGGTGCTGCCATAGGGATCTTTAACTTCGTAGGTCCATAATAGTTTGCCAGTTTTCACGTCGTAGCAGTATACTATTCCAGCGAAGTCTGCGGTGAAGAATAGCTTGTGATACGCTATGTATGATGTGGCGCCGTATATTGAGCGAATATCCATTGGGTCTGTTGGGCCCCAGATTTTTTCGCCTGTGTCAAGGTTGAAGCCGTAAACTTGGCGTGTTTCTTTTGCGCGTAGTGTGAATACGCGGCTGTCTTTGCTTACTGCACCACGTATCATAGCTATGTCACCTGGTGGTTTCTGCCAGGTCTTGTTGTATATGAGTTCGCCTTCTCGGCCTGCTTTAAGGCTGATCGCCCAAAGGACAATTGGTTGATCGCCGAGAACCATCCATGAACCATAGAGTTGATTGCCAACTATCATATCTCCGGGATAAATAGCCCATACTGAACCTGGTAAACCTACAGGTATAGTCTTGTTCCACATGTAGCCAAGAGTACCGTTAAATGTTGTTCCCATGTATCCTTGTCCTTGATTCAGCCAGCTTCCATGCGCTGGTCCTGTTGGGCCTACATCGCGTAATTTCTGTTGCCTTTCAACATGTGTTGAATTCCAAAGGGTCATCCATCCGGCAGCTTGATTAATTGTGTATATTAGAATTTCACCGTTTGGTCCGAAGACTCTGGTTCCTGAAGGCACATTATTTATGCTGAAGACCCAGCGTCCTGTTGATGCTTCATATGCGTTATAGGTGGTGCCTACAATCGACCATAGATATGCGTAAGCGGCATGATAATTGTATGAGTCAAAGTAGAATAGTTGACCAAACTGCAACGTTATGTTGCCCCAGTTTCGTGTCCATAGTTCTTCGCCTGTTCGCAGGTCTACTGCGACTATTTCGCGTTCAATTCTTGTGGCTCCGTCTGACTTTTCAACATTGAAATAGAGTACGCCACCTATTATTACTGGCCATCGACTGCCAAGTGCGCTGGAGCTTAAGAAGAAGCCTTCGTATGCATCGCCTGTTTCATAGTTGTGCTCGCCTAATTCGCCGCCAACTAAACCGCCGCCAAGTGGGCTGAATGCGCCTTTTATAAGCGGTTTCGCCCATAGGACGTGCGCGGTTTCTGGAGCGTCGTTGTATGGGGCGAACATGTTGAATGGCGCGTCAACCCAGTTTCCCGCGATAACTGCCCATTCTCTAGCTTGTGCGTCTATGGGGCGGCTCCAGTATTCCGTTGGAAGCGGCACACCTGGGTAAGCTGGTAGTGCCTCGTCTTGCACTACAAGCTCGACTATTGCGCTGTCGCTGGCTTTATACCATACTGGACCAAAGAATGTGGGATCAAAAGCGGGTCGTGTGGTCCAGTTGTATAATTGTGCGGGAAAGTGTGCTTGGAATTTGTAGGTTCCTTTCATGGAGGGTGTGTAAAGTATGCCTGTTGAACCTGTTGAATCAGTTTTGTATGGTCCCAATTTTTCAGTTGTTCCGTCTGGTTTGGTAACTGTAACGGTTAGTCCACTCCAACCGTCAGGGTACTGGAGGAGGTAGTCAGTAATGCCAAAGATGAGTTGCACTGATTGACCAACGCCTACGGGGTTAGGTGTTACAATTATGTATGCGTATGTCTTTTTTTCTGGGTAGGTCTGTGCGCTAGTTAAGGGAGGCGCTAATAATGAGATAGCCATTGCCATAGTCAGAAGCATAGTCAATGCAGCAACATTTCTGCTTATAGCAAATTTCATATTTCCTTATTCTCCTTTAATTTGGTGATATATTGGTTTGGAGCGATTACTTTATAAAATTTTGCAATAACTCAACGGCGCCAAAGAAGATGCATATAAAGAAGCGGAGTGAAAATATTATGTGCCTGAGAAAATAGAAATTGAGATTATCTGTTGCACAGAATAATCGAAAATTTTACTTCGGGGTTATGTGCCATTCGCAGTATCGATGGCCGTTCTTGATGCATTTGGTCCTGGTTATTTTTTGGGTTTTTATGCAGAAGTTGCTCGGTATATCCCAGCTACAAACCCTTCTAAGCAACTGCAATATAGTGTTTTGTTGCAGCCTAACTCTGCAAAGAAATTATTCAATATTCGAAATTTTACATCAGCTTGCTCTATGTTTAGTTCTGTAATGTCTATTTTTCCAAGTCCAGCCTCTGTGAATCTTTGACCTATTGTTTTCAGGAATTGATGTTTGTCGATGTTTGCAATGTTACCGGATTCCTCGACAAAGCGTTTGCAGGCAGCTTTACCTGCTTCGAATATTATTATCTTGGAGCCTGTCTGAAAAATTTCAGAAAGTCGCGTGCAGATTTCTTCAATTCGGGATTTGGTTAGGATTATGCATCTTTCTCCAGTTAACTTGTCGCGTATAAAACCATTTTCAACATCGAACTCGAATTGCACGTGACACTCACTAGTATTCACTTTTTTATTCATTATATTTATAATTTTTCGCGTTTCTAATAGGTACACTTCCTTTTTTTTTAAAAAAAAACTTAAGCAAGCAAAGTTTCATAAGCAGCCTTTTCAACAATTTTAGAAGACAAAAAGGGAGGCGCTTATGTACATGGTTGTTGCCGGGAAACTCTTTATGCTTGGTGAGCAACTGCCTTTATCTGAAATCGCCTTGAAACTTGACGGTTACCGCAGAGAGGAGCTTTTTGAGGAAGGAGAATACAGGTTCACGCTTCTTCGGGAGGTCAGCGGGCTTTGGGCGAAAGCTGGTGGGCTCGGTGGCGTTTACTCTCATGATTATGTGGTTTATGTGTTTCACAGGGGCAAAACGACGCCTCTACCGCGGACTGTAGAGGCACTTTTCAGCTTTAATGAAGTTAAGGGTTCTGTGATTTTGACTGTTGTGGAGCGAAAGCGAACTGCCAACTTCATAGCAAACAAGCTTAGTGAGCTTCTGTTCGAACGTGTGGGCGCCATAGTTGAGGCGCGTATTCCGCCTGAGAACCTACGCGAGTTCCATCGGAAGAACGCTGAAGACACGAAAATAACTTTTTTTGATAATGTTGATATTCCGAATGTGGATAAGCTGTCGCTGTATGGTCCTGACTTGATTAATACGCCGATTTTTGAGGATTACCTGCGACATGGGGACTTGTGGTATGTGGTTGCAAGGTCAAGGGAAACAGGCTACGTTGTCGGCGTAACAAGAGACGCCTCGGTAACCATATTCAATCTGGCTGATAAAAACAAGTATTTGGAGTATGTGAGCAAAGAGATATTCCCCTTGATTTTGTAGATTGCTGCGGAGGTATCGGCAATTATGGGTAAATCATAAAAGCTGAAGTTAGGTTATATTCTTTTTAACTCTTTATTTTGCTTTAAGGGAGGAGGGAGGCAGGTGAAATTGGAGAGTCTTGTTGCGGCTGTAGCGCTATATGCTGTGTTACAAGTTTTGTTTGCGTTTCCTTTGACTATAGCAGCTCTTCAATTTTTGGGGGTAACAATGGCAGCACATTATAGCGCAGGAGTTGCCGCGGTTTTTCTAAGCATGCTGGTTGTGGGCTGCTTCTTCAGCACAGAGATTCAGCAAGCACCGCGCGAAGCAATCTGGAAAATAGCGGTTCTAAGCGCTTTTTATGAGTTAATTGTGGTGGTGTTCCAGCCTACGCTCGCGGATTGGATTCCTTTCGCCATAAGCAAGCCTAAAGAGGCTTTTGATGGGACTGTTGTGACAACCGTAGAATGGTTCCTTTATAATCTATCAAGACGGGGAAACATGTTTCCTAACATTGTGATCATCATTAGCTTAGGCATATTTGGTCTGTATGCTGGTGTAAAACTTAAGCAAACGCTGTATAGGTGACCCCGCTTTTTTTAGATTTATATCACGCAGCTTTACGTTGATTATATTGCCTATTCTATGGTGGCTTTTGATATTGGACTACCGTCAATATATGAGCAGCGAATCCCATATTTTTTCGCGCACTTTAAGCAGAGGATTGGGTCGCAGAGTGTTGTAGATAAGTATTTTTCTCCTCCGTCTGGCGCGATG
>JAOAIV010000101.1 GCA_026414525.1 Candidatus Bathyarchaeota archaeon
CATTACTGGTCAACTAGGCAATATTGGCCACAATATGCGCCTGTGATCATAAATGGCATCCTCTATTCTACATGGTACCCGGAGACAACGGGCTACTCAAATGGCATCATCGCGGTTGACATTTACACAGGTGAAACACTATTCGTTATAAACACAACCTCTGTGCTTAGATGTGGAATGACTGCGGAATGGAAAACTCCAAACATGTACGGAGTTATCGGCCCCTACATCTGGACTACCGGAACTCTTTCAGCATGGGAAACTGGCGGCAGAGCTGTTGCCAACGTTGGAACACAATATAACATGTATTCAGCCTTCACCGGGAAATACGTCCTCAGCGTTGTTAACGGTACTTCACTGACGCTTACAACAGATGATCATGGACACTTGATAGGCTACTACATTAACTCAACACGCGGCACGATGGCAACATATGGCCCCGCCCCAAGTTTTGGTAATCCACCACTGACAGGTCTAGTAAACATTACCACACCTGTCCTATGTGCTTTCAACATGTCGCAAGCGCTTGGAAATGCTTGGGGTTGGAGCCCATCAGTAAACTCGGTGATCGACTTCAGCCTCGGCGTCATGTGGGCAAAACCAGTGCCTACAGAGATTTCGGGTAACCCCATCAATCCAGCGTTAGCCATAAATGCGATAACAGGCGATGCCGTCATCATGACCGGCGGCTACGTTCACGGCCAAGGAGTGGGAGGTGAAGTAGCTGGTTGGCTAGTGGTAGCAAGCATGGATGCAAAAACGGGTAATATACTATGGGCGAAAAACTTGACATATCCTGAATGCGCAGCATTATTGCCCTACACCAGAACATCGAGTTCATTTGGAGAAGGAGTTTTCGCTATCGCAAATGATGTTAACTACAAAGTTGTTGCTTATGATGCACGTACAGGAAGCAAACTATGGGAGCAAACATTGAAAACTCCCTATGGTGACGGAACACCAAACCCCTACGATTTGTTTAGTCTAAAATCATGGGTTGCAAATGGCGTAATGTACTGGTATGGACTTGGCGGAGACATCTGGGCTTTTGAAACACAAACAGGAAAATTACGATGGTATACAAACACGACCACCCTAATAGGAGACCCAGGACTTGAAACGCCATATGGCATTTGGCCTCTATGGGTTTTCAACTGCGACGCACAAACAAGTGATGTGGCATACTTTGCAATTGGCCATGAATACAACCCGCCACTTTTCCATGGAGCACAAATGCTAGCTATAAACGCGTCTAGCGGCGAGCTGATATGGAGTGAACTAGGCACATATATTAGATCAACAGCCGTTGCCTATGGAAAACTATTCTCACTAAAAGCCTACGATAACAAGTTATATTGTTTCGGTAAAGGTCCAACCAAAACCACTGTCACAGCGCCAAACATAGGTGTTACAACAGCCACGCCAATAACCATAACGGGCAGTGTCATTGATATTTCACCTGGCACAACACAGAGGGAAGTCGCGCTGAACTTCCCAAACGGCGTCCCCGCTGTCTCAGAAGAAAGCCAAAGCAAATTCATGGAGTATCTTTACCAGCAGCAGCCATATCCAGAAAACGTTAAGGGCGTTGAAGTCACTTTAAGCGTCCTTGACAGCAACAACAACTTCTACGACATTGGAACCACAACAACTAATGCTGACGGCACTTTCAGCTTTGTCTGGACACCGCAAATCCCCGGCAAATTCATGCTAATCGCCTCCTTCAAAGGATCAAACTCGTATTATGGTTCTTCAGCCACAACATACTTCTACGCAAGCGATGCGCCGCCGCCACAACCTTCGCCTACTCCTCAGCCCCAATCAATAGCCGATCAATACTTCATTCCAGTTGCGATAGGCCTTTTCATAGCAATAATCGCAGTTGGTGTCATAATAGTTCTAATGCTCAGAAAACGCTAGAAGCAATTTTTCTCCCTTTCCTTTTTTTATTTGAACAAGTGTCATTTTAAGATTAATATTGTGAATCAGCAATTGTAACGATAACAGAGAAACAAAGAAAATAGCAATGAGGCCTAGCGTTTGTGGCTGAAATAAGATACGGTTCAAAAAGCCGAAAAATGTTAATCTCGTGAATTAGGAAAACGGCACTTAAAAGTGAAACAGCACCACCAAAACGCTTAAGTGTTGCATAGGGTTTAGTGTCTGGTAGTTTAATGAAATAAGGGTTGAATTAAGTTTGGCTGTTGAAGGGTTTTTCGAAAGCAAAAGGCAACCAGTGGAAACTAAAGTCGGCGAGTTAACTCCGCAGTCAAGAGCAGTTAACGTCACGGCAAAAGTGGTTTCAAAAAGCGAAATACGCGAAATCCCAATGGGCAAAGACGGATCGCCACACAAGGTATGTGATGCCTTAGTAGGCGACGAAACAGGCAGCATCTACCTCACGCTTTGGGACGACAACATCGAAAAAGTAAACGAAAACGACACAGTGCGCTTAGAAAACGGGTATGTCACGCTGTTCAAGGGCAATATGCGCCTCAATGTCGGCAGATATGGAAAGCTTGAAATGGCAAAAGAACCGTTTGAAGGTGAAGTTAACACTGAGAACAATGTGTCCAGCAAAACATACGAGCAGCAACGCAGGCCGTTCAGGCGCGGCGGCGGTGGATACGGCGGCAGACGTGGCAGCGGAGGATTCAAAGACAGACGCAGCGGCGGATATAGAGATAGGCAAAGGGCATATTAGTCTTTAAATAAGGATTAAGCCCTTCCTTCGCTTTTTATTTTTTAAGTAGCTCTATAAGTTTTGGCATAAGTTCATAGCCATGCTCTATAACGCCTAGGCTACCGCGTGAACAAGTCTTCTCACAGAATTTTCCAGCGTCTTCATTATTAACTTTGCCACCCGACACAAGCACAGGAACTGGGGTATCACTATGGACTTTCAAAGCACATGGAGTCGCGTGATCCGAAGTAATACATATAATGTAATCATTTAGTGAAATCTCTTTAAGCAACTTACCAAAGAAGAACTTGTCGATGGCAGAGATTATCGCGGCCTTTTTGTAGCAGTCGCCGTCATGACCAGGTTCATCAGGCCCCTTAAGGTGAATGTAAAAACAATCATAATTCGGCAACATCTCCAGCAATTTCTCCACTCTAAGCGTGCAGTCCTTTTCAAGATCACCTGAAGGTTGTGGAAGAAGGTATGCATGCATACCCGCAAGATGGGCTATTCCGCGCTCGGCATGCATGTCTGCAAGCGCGGCAAAGCGCAGATTATATTGTTCATTTATATTGAAGAACCTTGGCAGTTGGCTGCTTGCGTCCCGGCTGAGTATTACGTTTGCTTTAAGCTTGCCTTCCGCGGCGCGCTTCTGGTTTATGGGGTGATTATCCCAGAGCTCATGTGTTTTCTCTGTGAATTCATTTACAAGTGCCGCTGCGTTTCGTGCTTCTTCGGTGTTTTCAAGCGGCTCAGCCTTCTTGAGAATCATTTCCACATCAGGAGTGGCTACGCCTATGCCATTTATTACTGTGTAAGCCGGGTCACTATTAGTTATCCTACTTGAGAGACAACACCCTTTGCCCTTGAAAACGAGAACAGCACGATGCCCCAAGGTATTTCTAAATTCAAAACTTGCGGGACATGATTCCAATTTTATATTTTCATTAGCTGCTTTACTTAGCTCCGCAGCTTCCTGCGTAGTTAAACTGCGCGCTACGCGCCTATCGATTATTCTTCTTCCAGGACCTAAAGTGGCGAAGTTGCATCTCAAAGCTAAATCGCCGTCTGCCACATTTAAGCCTGCGCCAACAGCTTCGATGACACCGCGTCCAGTGCTATACTTGAAGGGATCATATCCCAGAAGCGAAATGACAGCCACGTCGCTCTCAGGAGCAATGCCCCTGCGAACGGTATACATCAAGCCAGTCTTTCCTTTTTTGGCTAGAAAATCCATGTTAGGGGTTTCAGCCATCTCCAACGGGGTTCTATTATCCAGCTCAGGGA
>JAOAIV010000102.1 GCA_026414525.1 Candidatus Bathyarchaeota archaeon
GCCTATAGACTACGAGTCATTGAAGAATCTGGGTGCAATAATGGGCTCAGGAGGTATAGTAGTGCTCGATGATCAATCATGCATGGTTGATACGGCAAAGTTCTTCACTGAATTCTGTGTTGATGAATCCTGCGGCAAATGTACGCCTTGTCGCGTTGGTCTAACAAAGATCAAGGGAATCTACGACGCCATCACCGAAGGAAACGGAAAACTGGAAGACATAGCTGTGCTGGAGAAAACCAGCGTTTACATCCGAGACGCTAGCCTATGTGGTCTCGGGCAAACAGCGCCTAACCCGGTGCTTACCACATTGCGATACTTCAAGGATGAGTATATCCTGCATATTAAGGAGAAAACGTGTCCTGCTGGTCGATGCTTCAAAACGAAGGAGGGTTAACAATGAGCGCAACAACAGTTAAACTGAAAATAGATAACGTTGAAGTTGAAGTTCCTGAAGGAACAACTATTCTAAAAGCTGCCAGAGATAACGGTATTGAAATTCCAACTCTATGCGCTTTGGAAGGCTTAACCAACTATGGCGGGTGTCGCTTATGCCTTGTGGAAGTTAAGGGTGCACCTAAACTCTTTCCCGCTTGCACTACACCAGTAAGCGCCGGCATGGAGGTCATAACCAACTCTGAGCAACTCCGCGAATACCGCAAGATGACAATTCAACTGCTTCTTTCCGAAAGAACGCATGTGTGCTCCGTTTGCGTTGCAAACGATCACTGTGAACTGCAAAGCTTAGCAAACAAATTAGGTGTTGATCACTCAATCTTCGAGCGTAACTGGACAAGAAAAGAAATTGATTCTTCACATGACTTTCTTGTTATCGACCGAAACCGCTGCATACTATGCACTCGATGCATAAGGGTTTGCGATGAAATAGAAGGTGTTCATACATTGGATTTGAAGCAGCGGGGTAGAAAAGCCGAGGTCATAATGGATCTGGATGAGGATTGGGCAAACTCTTGTTCTTGTACTTCGTGTAGGAAATGCGCTAAAGTTTGCCCTGTAGGCGCAATATACGTCGAGGGAGAACCTATAACGCGAACTAAGAATAAAGATGTTGCTGAATTTATATTGACAAGGAGAAAGCGGAAATGAGCGCCAAAGAAAAAATCCGAGTTGCAACCCTCTGGCTAAGTGGCTGTTCTGGCTGTCATATGTCATTTCTCGACCAAGACGAGCTTATTCTAGACTTGGCTAAAAAAATTCAGGTAGTTTACAGCCCACTTGTGGACACAAAGACTTTCCCAGAAAACGTTGACGTGACTCTAATCGAAGGCGCAGTTGCAAATGAGGAGCAGCAGAATCTGCTCAAAGAAGTGCGCGCTAAAACCAAGATTCTGATTTCGCTTGGTGATTGCGCTGTAACTGGCAATGTTCCTGCGTTGAGAAACGCTTGGGAGGACGGTGGCAAGTTAGCCTTAGAACGAGCCTACTTGGAGAATACCGAAGTGAATAAGCAGATTCCAAGGGCAGTTCCGGCATTGTTGGACAAAGTCAGACCGTTACATGAACTCGTGAAAGTAGATTACTTTATTCCAGGCTGTCCACCATCTGCCTCTGTCATAAACTATGCGCTAACCGAATTGTTAGCTGGTCGAACTCCTAACATGGAAGGTCGATCCAAATATGGGTGAGGGAAAAAACATGAATAAAGAAATTGAGATACATCCAGTAACGAGAATAGAGGGGCATGCAAAAGTAACTATTCATCTGAACAAGGATGACACCGTTAAAGAAGCACGATTCCACGTTCTTGACTTCAGAGGCTTCGAAAAATTCAGCGAAGGTCGCCCATACTATGAGATGCCCGGCATAACTTCAAGATCATGCGGAATTTGCCCCGTTAGTCACCTGCTTGCTTCAGCGAAAGCTTGCGACGCAATCGTTGGTGTAAAACCGCCGAGAACAGCCATCCTCCTACGCCGCTTGATGCATATGGGTCAACTTATTCAATCACATGCGTTGAGTTTCTTCCATCTTTCCGCGCCAGATCTGTTGCTTGGCATGGACGCTGCTCCAGAAACAAGAAACATTTTCGGTTTAATCGAACAGAAGCCTGAACTGGCGATTCAAGGCGTCAAACTGCGAAAATTCGGACAAGAAATCATTGAGAAAGTGGCTGGTAAACGTATCCACTCATACGACTGGATAATCCCCGGAGGCGCGAAATGGCCTCTATCTAAGCAGAACGCCGATTACATCCGCTCTCACCTGCCTGAAGCACTGGACATTGCGCAAAAGACACTTAAAATGTTCAAGAGCTGCCTATCCAGCTTTGAGGATGAAGTGGAGAACTTCGGCAACTTCCCCAGTTACTATTTGGGTTTAGTGACGCCGAAGGGAGGGCTAGAGCACTATGATGGCAAGATACGTATAGTTGATGCTGAGGGCAAAATCGTCGCTGACCAGCTTGACCCTGATGCTTATCAAGAGTATATTGGCGAGGCAGTTGAACCGTGGTCTTACATGAAGTTCCCATACTACAAGCCGCTGGGATATCCAGAAGGAATCTATCGGGTAGGCCCCTTAGCTCGGCTCAACATAGCTTCGCACTGTGGCACACCATTAGCGGATGAAGAGCTTAAGGATTTCAAGAAACTCGGCAAAAACGGCGTAGTCCAAAGCACTTTTCACTATCACTATGCGCGACTCATAGAACTTCTATTCTGTCTTGAGACTATAAAAGAGCTTCTTGAAGATCCAGCTATACTTTCCGAACGTGTAAGCTCTAAAGCTTCCGTCAATAACGAGCAAGGTATCGGTGTGGCTGAAGCTCCACGTGGCACGTTGATTCATCACTACAAGGTTGATGCGCAAGGCCGGATTGTCTGGGTCAACATGATAATCGCCACTGCGCACAACAATTTGGCTTTCAACAAGGCAGTAACACAAGTTGCCAAGAGATATGTGAAGGCAAAGCAGCTGCAGGAAGGTATGCTTAACAGGGTTGAAGCGGTTATACGCGCGTTTGATCCGTGCTTGAGTTGCGCAACGCATGCTGTTGGGCAAATGCCCCTGCATGTGCAACTCATTGATTCAGAAGGCCGAATTGTAGATCAGAAAGCTCGATAAATCTCTTCAGTCATCTCCCTTTTTCTTGTTTCTTTCAGTGATTGCGACGCAGCTGCAATGTCCGCTGTCTATTTTCCAGCTGCATCTTTGAAAGCAGAATGTTAAATAATCTACATTAAACATTTTCATTATAAAAGTGGTTTAGTTGAGGTAAAAGCATATATATCTTCAACGGCGCCTTTTCTGGTTGCACGTTAAGGCGAAAAAATGAGCTTAACAGAAAAAATCCTGCAGCTAAAAAAGGAAAAGAAAGCGATAATTCTAGCGCATAACTATCAGAGGCCAGAAATTCAGGATATAGCCGACTATGTAGGCGACAGCATTGAGCTAAGCCGCAAAGCCATGGAAGAAAAAGACGCTGAAATTATCGTGTTCGCGGCTGTGGATTTCATGGCCGAATCCGCTGCCATACTTAACCCTTCAAAAAAGGTGCTTCTGCCTTCTTTGGGCGCTAGGTGCCCTATGGCGCAGATGCTCACGGTTGACGAGATTAAAAGATGGAAAGTCCACTATCCAGACGCACCTGTAGTGCTTTACGTTAACACTTTAGCTTCAGCCAAAGCTTACTGCGACATATGCTGTACATCCGCTAACTTCGTTGAAGTTATTAACTCGTTGGATGCTGATACCATCCTCTTCGGGCCAGATCGCAACTTGGCTGAGTATGCAGCGGAGAAAACGGGCAAAACTTTAATTCCTATTCCTGAGTGGGGTTTCTGCCCAACTCATCTGCTTTTTCAACCTGAGGATGTAATGGTGCTTAAGGCGCAATATCCTGATGCGAAAGTTATAGTGCACCCGGAATGTAGTGCTGAAATG
>JAOAIV010000103.1 GCA_026414525.1 Candidatus Bathyarchaeota archaeon
GAGTTTACAGTATGCTGCTCAGGCAAGCAGCCAAAATCCGCAGAAGCGGCTTTAAACCAGAGGTCATTGTGGGCATATCAAAAGGCGGCTGGATTCCCGCTAGAGTTTTATCAGATCTTCTCGCTATCCAGGTACTTGCTACGGTTCAAGTTGAATTCTACTTGGATATCGCCAAACCCAGCACTGAGCCTATTTTGAAACATGAAGTTACAGCAAAGGTAACTGGCAGAAAAGTCCTTTTGGTTGATGACATCGCCGACACGGGGAAAACTCTGCGACTCGCCCGTGCACATATCTTACACCAAGGCGCAATAGAAGTCAGAATTGCTACTTTATACAAAAAGCCCGGCAGCACTATTACACCAGATTACTATGAGGCAGAAACAAACGTATGGGTGATTTTCCCGTGGGAAATAAAGGAGACCATAAGCAAAATAATTCAAAGACATCATGAAAAGATATCGGTTGGCCGGGAAATAGCAAAACTGGTAAAGGCTGGTTTGCCCAAACAATTGGCGGGAAGATTTCTTAATGAGATAATTGAGGAAAGAGAATGTTAAGGTATATAGAAGAGATGGGAAAATATGTGGAGATCACCGCCTTCAGAAACGTTGAAATCGCCAACGTAGAAGATTTACTTAAGGCACTCGACAGAATAAAACAAAAGCATGTTTGGGTTCAAGTCTTGGACGCTGAGCGAGTGGCTACGTGGCAGCACTTGTACTTCGCAGTTCTAAATGCGCTCATAGCCTTCAAAAATAAGCGAAATCTCTCGAAAAATTTGGCAATGGAAGTTATGCTTTACGCTTCCGCGCAACGGCAAATCCAAAAAGCCGTCAACATAATTGGTTTGAAACAGGACTCTAAGAATATCGCGGCAGTCATAGTTGGCGATGACCAGAACGCTGTTAAAGCGGGACTCGCGGCTGTTGCTGACGCCGTCGGCGGCATCCATGATGAAAGCATTCTTGAGCTTTCCGAGGAAAAAGTACTAAGGCTACGCGAAACTTTTACAATCTCGGAGCAAGAGCTTGAGGCGGTTAAGAGAAAAGATGATTCAGAACAAGCGCTTGTGAAACTTATTATAGAGCGGGTGGCTTTACTTGCCACACGACTTTAGAGAAGCTTTTCTTTTACAACAGTTAAAATGTCGCGTGGCTTAATAAGAGATAACCCAGTAAACCCGCCGACAACCTCTATTAACAGAATCTTGTCAGGTTTTTCCAGGTCAACACGCCGGGTTATGCCTTCTGCTGCAGCCTTTATGAAGTCTCCGCTACGAATGCTTGTGAAGCGCTTTTCCACCGTAACCCTGAACGTTTCAGCCTCGCTGATGCGCTGTGAAAGCTCTGCGGCGACACGTTTAACTTCAGCCAAATCAGTGCGGACAATCCTTTCGATGGGGATAACACGGAGCGTATAGCGGAACTTGTACGGACGCTCCTGCAGAATGGCACGCAGCTTATCTATAGCTTCATAGGGGTTGAAGATGGTTTTCGCGACTACTAAACCGCTAATGCCCGTTTTGCCTACAACAGCCGCGGCGTCGCCTAAATCCTCCTTGAGCAAGTAGAGTAGCTCATAACAGGCTGGCTTCTCGTTTCCACGCGAAGTTGTCGCTAAAAGATTGAAATCCTCAAGCAAAGTTTTCCGCTCATCAACCGTCGCTTTTAATGGTCAGTGCAGGTTAGTGGCTTTTCTCACAGCTTGCGCTCGAAGCCGTCGCCTCACATCATTCCACCATTTGAAGTGGCTAACCGCGCATTTATCCGTTTTGATGCTGATTCACACATTAGGCTTAAATGCAGATGCTGTTTTTTCTATTCAAAATAAGGGTAAGGCTAAATGCTGAAGGCTTGTAAGCCTGTTATTGCTGTTCACGGCGGTGCAGGCACTTGGGATTCAACACGCAGTGGCGCAGCACTTAAAAGTGTAAGGGAAGCTGCGGAAATAGGCTTTAAAACGATGCGTACTGGCGGGTCAGCAGTTGATGCGGTTGTTGAAGCCGTCGCTTTGATGGAGGATTCAGGCAACTTTAACGCTGGCGCCGGTTCAACGCTGAATATAGAGAAGCATGTAGAGATGGAAGCCTCCGTGATGGATGGGGCTACGCTGCAGGCGGGCGCTGCTGGGCTCTTAAGCGATGTGCGGAATCCGGTGCGCTTGGCCCGGCTGGTGATGGAGGAAACGGATCACGTTTTCGTCGTAGGCAAAGGCGCCGAAGATTTAGCTCGAATGTTCGGTTTAGAAAGGCGGCAAGCCATAACGCCTGCTCAGCTCGAACGGTACGAGGCACAGTTGAAGATTCTCCTCGCAGGCGGAGGCTACTTGCCGCGGCTGGCTGAGTTGGTTAAGGCGCATCCCGAGGTTTTTCAGCTTGAAACTGTAGGCGCCGTCGCGTTGGACGGTGCTGGCAATGTGGCTGCTGCAACATCAACAGGCGGGTTCCCACTGAAACTTTCTGGCAGAATAGGGGATTCACCCTCCATTGGATGCGGCACTTATGCGGATAACCGTTCTGGCGCGTGTTCCGCGTCAGGCGTAGGCGAGGTAGCCATTAGGCTTGTGCTGGCTAAAACTGTCTGCGACTACATCGGAACCGGAAAAACACCGCAGAAAGCCGCTGAAGACGCCATTGCACTTATAAAAGAGCGCATTTCAAATGTTTACAATGTTATGGGCTTGATTGCGGTTGATGTTAAAGGGCGGATAGGCGCTGCACATAGTACGTCTAATCTCTGCTGGGCTTATATGACGCCGGCGCTTGATGAGCCTGTGGCTTTGCTGAAAGCTAAATTTGTAAATTAAACAAGCATTTTCAGAAGAGAATAATGGGCGCGGAAAGCAGCTATTTTATCTGTGCTTCCACAGGAGACTACGACAGTTGCCGAATGAAAATGTTTAAAGCGCAGCATTGTAAAGCTACACTACCACCCGAACCCTGTTGGGAGGTGAAAAAGAATGGTGTTCGAAGAGGACGAGGAATGGGAAGAATTCGAGGACGAAGAATGGGAAGAAGAAGAATGGTAGAGAATGATGGCGGTGAAAACCTCTTTTTACATCTTTCTTTCGCATGTTTAGGGCATGTTTCTACATACGGCCTTTTTGCCATAGGATAAGGGCAAGCTAGCAGGTGAAATACTCATTTATTCTTACCTTTGAGGTTACTGTTTATAACTAAGCGGATTTTCATTATTGAGATTGAGTTTACCATGACACGTGTTGCCGTAATAGACGTGGACAAATGCAAAGTGAAGAAATGCAATCAGCTATGCGTGAGTTTCTGTCCTATGGTGCGAAGCCGCGTGGAAGCTATCCGTATAGAAGGCAACAAGGCAGTAATCGCGGAAAAGCTGTGTAGTGGCTGCGGCATCTGCGTCAAAAAATGTCCCTTACAAGCTATCAGCATCGTTAACTTGCCCGATGAGCTGGAAAAGGACTGCAGCCACCGCTTCAGCGCAAACAGCTTCAAACTTTTCAGGTTGCCCACGCCTTCGCAGGGCATGGTGCTGGGCTTGCTGGGGCAAAACGGCATAGGCAAAACCACAACTTTGAAGGTGCTTTCAGGCGAGCTGAAACCTAATCTGGGTAGATATGAGAATCCGCCTGAGTGGGATGAGATAATTCAGTATTACCGTGGCTCAACGCTTCAGGAATATTTCCAGCGGATGAGCCAGAACAACCTTAAGGTGGCGCATAAGCCGCAGT
>JAOAIV010000104.1 GCA_026414525.1 Candidatus Bathyarchaeota archaeon
ATTAATATGGGATCGTTAGGCTTAGATTGCTCACTTATGACGATGGTGGCCGCCAGGCTTTCTCTCCTTTTCTAGTTGGTTATTTAGGGAAAAAGCAAATATAAGGATGCCTCAACTGAATTAATAACTTGCATAATTATTGTGAGAGCCTAATTTTTATTGGCAAAAACCAATTTTTTATATGTCTAGGGAGTTCAAGAATAGCCAAAACTCTTCGATGCTATTTATCTTTCTTATTTCCAAATATTCTGGTTTAAACTCGCTTCCTTCACCTGCATCTCCCTTATAGAAACCAACTGTGTGTGGATAATTGTTCTCGAACTCAGGCTTTTCCAAAACCTCCCGTAGTCTAACAATTTTTGCGGCTTGCATTGCGCCCTTTTTCCGTTCTATAAATACAACTCGATAATCGAGGTATTTTCCTCTGTTGCCATATTTTGGGAAGTAGACTAGCCAGTCAAGCTCGATAAAATGAAAATTTTTTGTTTCATTTTCCAACGGAAATCACTTAATCCAATGGTTCCCTTATGATTTAAATATTACATGTTTACCTGCAAGTAACTTTGGCCATAAAGAATTATAACTTGTCGCGTCAAAAGTAGAGAAAGGCTGGGTTGGCACATGCGTATCGTTTTGCGATTGGGCGGCTCAGTGGTGGCGTCTCCGGTTAACACTGACCTGATCAAGAAGTATGCTCAAATAGTGCGATCTCTAAAAGAACAAGGCAATGATGTTGTAGTGGTAGTCGGCGGCGGCGCTTTAGCGCGCGAATTTATTGCCATCGCAAAACAATTAAGCCTTGATGAGCAAGCACAAGATGAAATTGCCATATCTGTTTCGAGACTTTACGCGCAACTCTTTCTAAAAACACTCGGCGGTATTGGATGCAGACAAGTGGCCTTAACGCTTGATGATGCTTCGGAATACTTGCGCGAAGGGAAAGTTGTGGTGATGGGCGGCTTAAAACCAGGAATAACCACCGACGCCGTTGCTGCATTGGTTGCGGAGCATGTTAAGGCGGATTTACTTGTTAAAGGCACTGATCAAGAAGGTATCTATAATAAGGATCCGCGGAAGCACGCTGATGCCGTGAAACTTGACCGTCTGTCTTTTGATGAGTTAGTTAACGTTTTTTCGGAGCATAAACATAAGGCCGGGATTCATCAGATTGTAGATCCTGAAGCCATTAAGATTTTGAAGCGTGGGCGCATGCGTCTTATTGTTGTGAGCGGCTTCAATCCTGAGAATATTTTAGCGGCCGTTAAGGGTGAAAAAGTCGGTACATTAGTTAGTTAATTTGTGATTTGTGTATTTTTTTGTGCAATAAGTTTAAATATCGCTTTTGATATCGCTTATGAGCTCAATAGTGATATGGAATGTTTCCTCCCCGACCCATAAAGCACTGGATGCGCCACACTGCAATGGTGCCAAAAGGCTTCCTACGCTACCATGTGCTTGAAGCCCTAAGCCAGAGGCCCATGTCGGGTTCAGAAATAATGAATGAAATTGAAAATCGAACAGGAGGACTTTGGAAGCCCAGTCCCGGTTCTATATATCCACTTCTTGCTTGGCTACAGGATAATAGCTACATCCGCGAGTTACCCGTTGAAAATGGACTTAAACGCTATGAACTAACAGAACGTGGTAAAGCGCTTTATGAGGAACAGAAGAAAATACGGCAAAAGGTCCGTGAGCAAGGCGGTTTCCTTCCCATGCCCTTTATTGATAGCCTTCTTTTCAAGATACCTCCAGAAAAAACAGTTGAAGTCCGCGAGGCCATCCAGCGTTTGGTTATGGTCTTTTTCCAGCTTGGCGGCGCACTACAGGAAAAGTTCTCTGAAGAAGCTTTGAATGATATTATCAAAATTATTGATGATACCTCAAAAAAGCTTGAGGAGATTAACCGGAAAGTTAGAGGTAGCGACCATGAATGAAGTAATCAAGGTTGAAGGGTTAACAAAGGTTTTCAATAAAAGCCTTGTAGCGGTAGACCACATAAGCTTCAGCGTCAAGCAAGGTGAAATCTTCGGTTTTTTAGGCCCGAATGGCGCGGGAAAAACCACAACCATAAACATGCTTATAACGGTCCTTAAGCCTACTGCAGGTAAAGCTTCAATTCTGGGCTATGATATAACCAAAGAAGCCACGGCCGTAAGATACTCCATAGGCGTCGTTCCACAAGAATACACTGCAGACGAGGACTTAACAGGCATAGAAAACATTCTCTTATGCGCCGACCTATACGGAATCCCACGGGATGTCTCGAAAAAACGTGCTGAAGAACTCTTGGAGCTTGTTGAATTAACTAAATTTAAGGATAAGAAAGTGCAAACATACTCGGGTGGCATGCGCCGCCGACTTGAACTCGCCTGCGGCTTAATTAACAGGCCAAAAGTGCTTTTTTTGGATGAGCCAACATTAGGTTTGGATGTTCAGACAAGAGCTGCCACTTGGAATTACATTAAAAAACTGAAAAAAGAGTTCGGCATGACCCTCTTTATGACCACACATTACCTGGAGGAAGCCGATGCGCTCTGCGACCGCATCGCAATAATTGACCATGGAAAACTCGTGGTACTAGGCACGCCGGATGAGCTGAAAGAAAACCTAGGAGGCGACATAATCACGTTGAGCATTAAGCAGGATGTTGACATTACAAATCTAATCAAAAAAGTTGAACATGTAAAAGAAGTCAAGAAGGAAAATGATGTGTACCTGATAAAATCAGAAAATGGCGAAGTAACCGCGCCATTAATAATCGAAGTGTTGCGGAAAGAAGGTTATGTTGTAACTAAGCTTTCGCTTACAAAACCCACGTTAAACGAGGTCTACCTACAATATACTGGCAGATCCATGCGTGACGCGGAGGAATCGCCTGAAGCGGTTTTTGCACAAAGGCACACCATGAGGAGGGCGCGAACATGAGCACAGCCAATAATGTAACAAAAAGCAGGGTACACGGGTTATGGGCTTTAACTAATCGTGAACTTAAAAAATGGTACAAAGCTCCTGTTGTGTTTGTGCTTACATTAATCCAGCCGGTAATCTGGCTTGGCTTATTAGGCAATGCCTTAAACATAAGCAGCTTATTCAGCGCGAACTCGATTCAAATTCCGCCAGAAATAATGATGCAGTTCAGTCCAGCCCAGATTGCCACTTTAAGCCAATTCTTTAATGGTTTGCAAGAGCAGATAATGCGAAGCACATTCGGCACAACCAGCTACTTGAGCTTTATGGCTGTGGGCATGATAGCGTTTACAGCACTGTTCACAACAATGTTCAGCGGCATGTCAGTAGTCTGGGACAGAAGGTTAGGCTTCCTGAACAAGGTCTTAAGCACTCCTGTTTCCCGTGGTGCTATAATAGTATCTAAGGTGCTCTCAGCCACCTTGAGAGCAATGTTCCAAGCAGCAGTAATTTTGCTGATTGCAATTCCTTTCGGCTTTCGATTTGGCGCAGCGTTCACGCCGTTTAACATTCTCGGCGTGTTCGCCATGCTGTTTCTGATTTGTATGGGTTTATCGTCGATGTTCATAGCCATCAATATCCGTTCAACAAGAATTGAAACGCCAATGGCAGTAACAAACCTGCTTAATTTACCATTGACCTTTGCAAGTAGCGCCTTCTTTCCTATAGAACGCATGCCTG
>JAOAIV010000105.1 GCA_026414525.1 Candidatus Bathyarchaeota archaeon
ATCTTCCAGTACACCGTAGGCAATGGGCGATCCTGAACCGGTCGAAACCATTTTTTCTTCCGTCAAGCTGCCGAACGGGTCTAAGTTGAACACGTGTGGACCAGTATCATCTATCCCGCCAATCAAAATTTGAGTTGCCAGCGGAACGTATCTTGCGGAAAACAGCAAATTAGCAGTTAGTCTTGCAGCGGCACTGACGGGCATTGGCCTATTCATGTTGATTTTGTAAAGCTGGGCGTTAGCGATGAGTATGTCAACAACTCGCTGCGCATCGGCAACTGTCCCAGCTATGGTCATGCCTAAATGGTCGTCTATTTTGTAAACTTTTTTCCCAAATTTATGGGCGACATAAAAGCCCATAGTTACACGCGTGTCTGAGGCTAAGATGACGCCGTCTTTGCAGACAACCCCAAGCGTGGTTGTTCCTGTCAGGACTAATTGGCTAGCTACGTTGTTCTGTGCCATTGCTCTTTTGTTCTCCTTAAAACCGGATTTATTTGCAATTTCTACTGTTAGGAAGTAGTCACATGTAATCTTTCTGTGATGTTTATTAACCTTGCGCTTGCCGAATAAAGCTCTCCCATAAAAGTGGGCATTATTTTCAAGAAGGCAGGCATTTAGTACAGCCTAGCCCACGTATCCACTATCCTACTCATTTCTTTGAACTCGTATTTTCCGAGCCACTCGCGAAAATCTTCGTTCTTCACGGCGAATCTGCAGATTTGCCTAGCGTTTTCTGTGTCGTAAACGAGCATAAGTACACCCATCAAGTCATGCCGACTAAGATAAGCCACGGTCTTTAGTAGTGCATCCGCTTTTTCATCATTCAGCATTTCGGCGCTGACTTCTACAACAACAGGCTTTTTCAGAATTTTAATGAAATCCCTTGCCAAGAGGTCTACCCAGTAATTCGTAAAGTAGTCACGCGATGAGAGGGGAACATGAAAGTAATCCACCAATTCTGCGATGCGGCCAAAGTCTATGCCAAACCGTTCTTTAGCAAGCACTGGGTCAGGAAACATTTCCACTGCGAAAGTGCCCTTTACCAATTGCCTTGCCTCTTTAAGGAAACGGGTTATCTCCAGCGCACGCCATTCTGTCCAGTTTAATCCACTTTTACGCCAGAGCTCAACGCATCTGGGGCAGACACAGAATTCTTCTTCGGGAAAGTGATAAAGATTCAGCGTTACACCTTCAATGTCTTCTTTACCCAACTCTTCAATATAGCTTAGAAGTTTTGCGCGGTACGCTGGATTTGTAGGGCAAACAAAATCAAATGGCACATTAATTTTCCTATTTCTCCGCAAAGCCGGCCCATTGCTTGAAACCGCGACTATGCTAGGATCTTTTCTTATGGCTTCAGCGTCACAGAAGCAAGTTACGTCATTCTGCATTTCCTTGGCGGCTGGGAAAACTGAGCCGTCAGCACGCTTTGAATAGTAAACGTGCATGTCGAAACCTGCAACTTTTTCTGGAGTA
Source organism: Candidatus Bathyarchaeota archaeon (assembly GCA_026414525.1). Lineage (GTDB taxonomy): Archaea > Thermoproteota > Bathyarchaeia > Bathyarchaeales > Bathycorpusculaceae > JAOAIV01. Next base: position 1,480 of record JAOAIV010000105.1, read on the forward strand.
TACGTGACTAAGCCTATCTTCATGGTTGTCTCCTCTTGGCGCGCAACAGATATATTCAGGCGACTTATTTAATTGTTGACTCAATATGGGTAAACACAATCCACTCCGCATCGATTACAGCAAGTGTTCGCCATGTACTACGCTTATATGCATTGGTGTTTGCCCATTAGGTGTTTTGGAGAAAGGCGCAGATAACAAACCACAAATGATGGATGAAACATATTGCACGCGATGCGGGGTCTGCGCGAGTCTTTGCCCCACACAGGCTATCACAATAGATAATGATAACAGATGCAAATAGGTGGCTGATTTTTACGAAGCAAATAAACCTTATAGGTAACTGTGGAAAGCTCGTTTTAAAGGACAACGTTTTAGCCATATTGTCTGATGTTGACTTGACGACGGTAAGTTCAGCAATATACAATGGTGGCTTCAAAAAAGTTAAAGCTATACTGAACGTGCAAGCAACCGAGGACTACAGTGATAAACAACTGCATGCTGATCCGCAAAAGTTTATTTTAGAATCTGCAAAAAAACTTGGGCTTCAAGACAACTTCGTTGGAATGGTAACTGCTGCGGCCGTTGACAAGTTTGCTTTATCTTCGAAAAGTGATGGTGGACTTGCAGTAAGCGTAGTTGCCACGGCGGTCGACGCTAAAGGCGAAACGTGCTCTCATGCCGAGACTGCGGGGGAACATATAGAGGTTGAGGAAATAACGGGAACAATAAACATCATGGTATCTATAGATGGCAACCCAACTGAAAGTTGCCTCGTCAGCACCGTAATCACTGCAACCGAGGCGAAGTCTGCGGCTATGTGGGAGCTTGGTATCAGAAGCCGATACTCAGGCGATTTAGCCACTGGAACAATAACAGATGCGATAATTGTGGCGAAAACAGGCCGTGGCACACCCATAATCTACGGGGGACCCGCCTCAAGGCTTGGGCAACTTGTTGGGTACTGCACACGGCAAGCCGTGAAAAATGCCTTGATGAAGGCCAATAAGTATTGCGATAAAAGATAGTAGAAGCCACTGTTGTTTGGGAAACTGAAAACCTTAAATAAGTTGCAAGTTATTCGGTCTTTAAAAATCATTATGGTAATGGTGTGAGACTCAGTTGAAGTTTGCAACCTTTCTTTATCAACCGGAGCCAGCTGAAGGTTTCGACATGAACTTCTACCGCATCAAACCAGAGTCAGGGACGGTGGGCAAGCCAAATCCTCAGATGTACACCAACATTGCCGTGTTCGGCGATAACACGTTAGCAGCGCAGCATCCAGAATGGATTTCAGTGAGCGCCGATGGCCCAGCATTTCGTTCCAATAAAAAGTTCAATCTTCGCTGGGATGTCTTATGCATGACAAACCCTGAAGTCCGCGAGTACAACCTAAAACTAATCGAGGAATGCGCAAGGAAAACGCCTGGTATAAGCATCAGCAGCCAGCACTTTGCCGAGCACGCGTTCTGCACTTGTCCCCGCTGCGTGGAGCTATGGCGGAAAAGCGGACTGAACTGGGTTGATTGGCGAGCTAAAACAGTAGTTGAGTTCTTGGCTGAAGTTCGTGAGCGCGTCGTTGGCAAGCCCTTGTTTGTGAATTGCTTGCCTGATCCTGTTTTGGGTAAGGTGCGTTTTGGCTACGACTTTGATGCTATGGCGGAGTACGCGGACTATTTTGTTGTTCCAATGTTCTCGAAAGCTTATCCGACACCATGGTACTGGGAGACTATAGCCAGAGCTTTTAAAAGCATTCTGAAGAAACCTATGTTCGTTAACTTTTACGTGCGCGGGCCAGGTGAAACATGGGAAACCGTAGCACCGCATAGGCAGATTATGACTGTGGCAACCCGTGCAGCGAGGACAGGCATTGACGGCATAATCTTTCTAGCTGAAAAGGCGCAGTGGATAAGAGAGTTCCAGAAGAAAGTGGTTGAGGACAAGGAATGGCGTAAAGAGCTTGAAGGTTACGGCGGAGACGAGGTGCTCGAGCTCTTTAAACGATGGGAAAAGCTCTTCTAATCACCATTTATATATATTTCTTAATCCCGTTTTTCGTGAGCGGCAATCAAAGTGCCACGTAAGTCGGCATAAGCGGTTTAGCCGATGCCGATCTTCAATTTCATGTATCCAACAA
>JAOAIV010000106.1 GCA_026414525.1 Candidatus Bathyarchaeota archaeon
TTCTTGCACCATTATCCACTGAGCCACAGAGGTTCATGAGGGGGATGGAGCAAACATGCAGCGCCGCTGACGAGCTAGGAATAGCCATCGTAACTGGGCATACTGGCGCATATGTTGGGCTGTCAGCGTTACTGGGCGTCTGCACCGCATATGGTACTGTGGAAAAAGACCGTCTAATTACACCGGCAAACGCTAAGGCAGATGATTTAATCTTATGCACTAAACCTGTTGGTTTAGAAATTCTCACTAACTTTTCGCTGGCGCATAGGGCTTTAGCGCAGAGGTTGTTTGGCGATACGCAAGCTGAAAAATTAGCTGGGCTTGTGCGTTTGCAGAGTTGCGTAAAGGAAGCATTGCAGCTTGCCAAAATTAGTGGCGTGCATGCTATGCATGATGCTACCGAAGGAGGCTTGGTGGCTGCCCTTAATGAAATGGCCACTTCCTCGAACCTGGGTTTCAATTTGGTTCTTGAAAAGATTCCCATAAGCCCTGAACTAAGAAGATTGCAGGAGCACTTTCAGCTTTCAGATCAGCAGATTTTGTCGATGTCTTCAACTGGCATGGTCATAGCTGCTGTGGACGCGCAGGCCAAAGCGCCTGTGGAAAAGGTTTTACGTGAAAAAGGTTTAACCGCCACCTTTATAGGGACTTTCACTAAAAGCAAAAACCGCGTTCTAACAATAAATGGTAAGCCAACGCCTTTTCCGCAAGTTGCAGATGACCCTTACGAGAGAATTCTATCAGCAAAAGTGTAAATGTTCATGCGTTTTCCGCGCACAAACCCCACTAAAGTCAAGTTTGCCGCTTCAGCCATCTCAACGCCTGAGTCCAGTGCAGCGCCCAAAGATGCCACAATCGGCAAGCCAACTTTTGCTGCTTTAAAGACAATGTCGCCTGATAATCGGCCTGTTGACGCTAAAAAGCACTCGCTGAAGCGTGTTTGCTTGAGCGCTGCCATGCCGATTACTTTATCGACCGCGTTGTGTCTGCCCACATCTTCAGCCATAGCCACAAGAGCGCCATCAGTAGTGTAGATCGCCGCTGCGTGCACGCCGCCGGTTTGTCTGAAAACTTCTGCTTTAAAATTTAGCTGATTAACCGCGTTAAAGAGGACGTCCGCTTTGACCATCAAATTCGAGGTTACCCGTGCTGGTTTTCGCTGGTATTGATAGATTGATTGCCCGCCACATGCAGAGGTAACTACACGCTGGTGCAGCCTCGAGAGGCTTAAGCGTTCCTCAAGGTTTATGGTAGGCTGAAGTTTCACGTGGCATGTGCCTTCTTTTTCGTTTATGGCTACTTCCACAATTTCTTCAGTTGATTTTAGAATACCCTCAGCAAGTAAGTGCCCAACAGCCATCTCCTTTAGATTTGATGGTGAGCATAGAATTGTTGCCCAGTATGTTGTGTTTATAAATATATGCAGCGGTCTTTCTTCTGCCACGTGGTCTTCCATCTTTTTTGAAGTTTTTGTGGTCAAATCGTATTTTGTTATTTCCACTTTCCGCATCATCGCCAACTCTTACCGTTTTATTTCAGACAAGACATACTTGACAATTTCGTCGGCTATGTTGACTTTCGTTACCATCTGCAGTCCCTTCCAGCCTGGCTGACTGTTTACGTCGCAGATTTTTGGCCCGTCTGGGCCTTCTAGGATATCTATGCCTGCGATTTTGCACCCTATAGCGTCAGCGACTTTGATGGCTAGCTCTTCAAATGCTGGGGTAAGCTTTATGGGCGCCGGCCTAGCGCCTTGGCTGTAGTTGGTTTTCCAGCTATCTGCTATGCGCCGCATGGCGGCTATTACGCGGCCACCGACAATGAATGCTCGTATGTCCGAGGTTCCGTGAGGCACAAATTCTTGGATGTAGATTACGCCGTGATGGAAGGTTATGGCCTTGAAAACCGTGTTTGCAACTTCAGCGTCTACTACGCGTGTTGCGCCTATGCCTCTTGAGCCGAAAAGCGGCTTAACCACGACGTCACCGCCCAGCTCATGGAAGGCTTTCAAGGCTTCGTTTACACTTTCTGTCACCACCGTGCGCGGCACTGGTATGCCGGTGTCCTCGAGGATGGCGAGTATGTCATATTTGTCAACGCAGTGTTCTATGGCCTCTGCGGGGTTTATCACGAGGAAGCCGTGGCGTTCAAGTTTGTAGAGCATGTCCATGCGGAAAACTATCTCTTCCAAAGAGCCGCGACCGATTGGGCGGATGATAAGCGCGTCCAAATCCTCCAGCAAATTTAAGTTGTTTACCCTAAAATAGGGTTTTTGCCCAAGCTGCGCGACAAGCTTCGGAAAAGTGAAGCACTCGTATGCGATATCTCGCCTCGCAAGTGCTTCCCTAAGTTGGGTACTACTCCATGCCTCCATGTTTCTGGTTGCGATTCCAATTTTCAACATGAAACCTTTCCTTGAGTGTTTGCTATGGAGATGCAGATGACTTTTGCTCTTAAAGTTTCCGTGAAAAACAAGAGTGCATTACCATCTCAGAATATGCTTCCTCAATAGTTCATGGAGTTTCAGCTTAAATTTAATGTTAAATATTGTTCTTAGACATAGAGATAGTTGTTTCTTAACACAATAGCTTTTTTAAGCTATTTCATTACTGTCTTCAACGGTGTGCCACAACGGAGATAACCGATTGGATTCCAGCTGACGGAGACACATTCGTAACAAAAGAGGGTTTCATATTCAACACTTTCGGGTATGAGCACCCGAAAGACCGCGTTTTCGCGTTCCTCAAATACATCCCAGCCGAATTCAAATCTCTCTTTGACGTTGAAATGTTGGAGCGCACTTGGCGGTACGGCAACAAGCAACTTTTCCGGGCAGAGAAACTTTACACCGCCAAAAATTATAAGACGTTTATTTCCGTGCTCAGAAAGAATTTCCCTGATTACGTTTACTACTGTTACCTTCGCAATAAAGAGCTGATAACCGCGCCGCTGGAACGCATCAAGCAAGTTTTTGTTCCTCGAGAACGCCTCAAAATACTACGGCAAGTAAAAGCGCCCGACAGCCTGCAGAAACTGGCGTTAGAGCTAATTGACTTGCTTTCCGCCGAGTCCAGCGTCGGCTTAGAGGATTTTGGTATCCATGGCTCCATAGCTTTGAACATGCACGCGCCGGAGTCTGATATAGACTTCGTTGTCTACGGCTCAGCGAACTTCCGCAAAGTTGAAGCCGCAATCGCGCGGCTCGTCGACGCGGGCAAACTCAGCTACATTGTTGGCAACCGCTTGGAGGCAGCACGGAAATTTCAAGGCCGCTATAAAGGCAAAATCTTCATGTATAACGCCACTCGCCAGCAAGAAGAGGTAAATACATTCTATGGTATGGCACGCTTTTCCTCAATCGCGCCAGTAAAGTTCCAGTGCACCATAAGCGATGATACTGAAAACATGTTCCGCCCAGCCATCTACAAAATCAACGATTACAAACCCTCAGATGCGCAGTCGGAGCTACCGCCTGACCGAATCCCTGACCGCGTAGTCTCCAACATAGGCTGTTACCGAAAC
>JAOAIV010000107.1 GCA_026414525.1 Candidatus Bathyarchaeota archaeon
ATTATCACTGCAGAGGCTGCAACGTCTGGAAAGAACAGGATCAAAAAGAATTGACCACCGAAGAAATAAAACGCGGAATGGACATACTAAAGAAACTCGGCATAATAGAGCTTGTAATTTCAGGCGGAGATCCGCTTTTAAGAGATGACGCCGCAGAAATAATTGACTATGCCACGAAGCTTTTTGTAACCACGGTATATGATAACGGCAGCATGGCGGCGAAGAAAATTGAGGCGTTGCGAAACGTGGATTTCGTGGCGATTTCAATAGACAGCTTAGACGAAGGTAAAAACGATTACATAAAAGGTGTTCCCGGCTCGTGGAAGAGGGCTATGGAAACCGTTGAAGCGCTGCATAAAGAGGGAATAAAAGTAAGCGTTACGCCTACAATTTCGCAGTTAAACATTTACGAAATACTGGATATAACAAACTACTTCACCCATAAAGGAATCCCAGTTTGGTATTGCCTTTATTCCTATGATGTGAGTGAGGATAAGAAGCAGCTTTTTAGAATCGGTAAAGCAAACGATGAGTTCATTATACGTGATGAACAAGCGATGGTAAAACTTTGCGACACACTTCTGGAGATGAAAAAGAAAAACAACAAAATTCTAATGACAGACGAATTGTTGAAAACGCTCAGAACACTATTCGCCGAGGGCAAAAGAACATGGAGTTGCCGTGCGCTTCAGAACTTTTTAGTCGTAGACCATCTGGGAAGAATCGCAGGTTGCCATGTCCACAATTTCGCAGGCACCATATTTGACTTGCCTAGATTGTGGAGTAGCCAAAAATTCAACACGTTACGTGAAGTCTATAGCAAATGCACACAATGCTCCTACTTATGCTACATCTTCTATTCCATACACGGAAGCCCCTATGGCCATTTAATGTTAGCTAAGGATCAATGGAAGAATGCAAAACTTCTCTTTAAAAAATAAGACACTAATCATCCAAATTCGGTATTGTCTCGAGAATCTGTGCCAGCGAAGACATACATGAAGACTCTAATTTAGGCGCTTTCCCAACATCCAAACTTGGAATATGAGAGGTTAAGTAAGCGTTTATCGCCATTTGATGCGTCATCGATGACTATTATTTGGAGTTTACTCTGCGGATACGTGAGTTCTGTAATTCGTTGCAGCAATCTACCAATAACGTTTTCTTCGTTATGCGCGGGGATTAATATAGAAACAGAAGGCTCATATCTCGAACTTGGCGTGCTCGCATAGCGTTTTTGCTTTTTCTTAAAAAGGTTAGCGTGAAAATGTAATGCCTCACAAGATACGCCGTTATCTGCAATACGGTAAGCAAAAAAATAGCTTTCGAAAAATCGATTAGCAGGTTTTCACCGGCTCACGTAAACCTTTGGGCGTAAAAAAGGATAAGCTGACTGACCAAAAAGATGTGATCCGCATGAAATTGAAAAAAGGCAGCAGCAACGCGTAGACTGTATTGAAAATTTCTCCGAAAAACATGACGCCGGTAGTAGCAAAGAGATTTAATGAAAAATTCGAAGCTAAACCTATGAGGTTGCCTAAGGCCAGCATACCCATTTTTTGCTGGGCGACCCAAATAATTGGAAATTGATGGAAAGAAAAAGCAGATTAAAAATCAAAAGTGCTATTGTTGATTCCACGTTGACAAACCGGAACGAAGCTATTAGACATATAAAAGTTTACTTCCAAAAGTAATGCTACGAGTATCCTATTAAATTTCACGTCTTCTCCCCTCTGTTGCACAGCGCACGGTTGTAGTGGTTGTTCCCAAAATTAATTTGTTTGCTAGAGATTTAGTTTTAAAACTTGCGTATTTCTGAAGTTTCACTTAAAAATTAAATAAGACTACCCTCATAGTGTTACATATTTGCATTTTTGAGAATAATGTTATCCATTACCATGCAGAGAACTTGGAAGACTTCGTTTGCATCCAGGTTATCAGTGTCTAAAATTAGGTGGAAGGGCTCAAAATCTTCGCCTAACCTAAAACCATAAAGTTTCTCGTAGATAGCTTTAGTTCTCGCTTCCTTCTCCCGCAACACTTGCATGGCCTTTTCCAAGGAAATCCCGTCTCTTTTGGCGATTCTTCGAGCGCGTTTTTCTTCAGAAGCAGCCAACCATATTTTAAAGCCCGTTTGAAGCAGCCAAGGCATCGCCCAACTGTCTAAAATAACATTTCCTTGCTCAGCGTACTTTAAGAGTTTATCATCCACAATCTTGTCAAATTGAGTGTTGCTTTCTCGTTTCTTTAAAAAGCTGAGGCCTTCAGGACTCTCCCACCATCCACGGGTGAATGAATTGCACCCTTCTTCCTTTGCTAGTTCTCTCAAGGCATCTCCGCCTGAATAATACTTTAGCTTATATTTCTGCGCAAGTTTTTTGGCTAAAGTGCTCTTTCCAGTTCCAGCCATGCCTGAAATGCAAATCACAATTTTTTTCTCATCAGTAGGTGTCATTCTTCCGTTTCTGCTCATTGACAACTCAACCGGTCAGTGATTTTTATTCTATGGGCGTTATTCCTATTATGCGGGAAGCAAGAGTCCCGAAAAAGAAGGAACAAAGCATATACCAGATGAGCACAGGAATCCCGCCGAATCCAGGCACATATGCTACTGCATTTCCTCCATAAACGGGAATTAGGAAAAGCCACCATATTATTACGTAGCTAAATGATATTGGAAGTAGCACTGTCTGCGGCTTCATCATCTTAGCTTGCATGTTTCTTATTTGCGATTCTTTCTTTTTCAGTTTTTCAAGCTGCTTCGTATCATTAGCCCGCATGGCCTGCAACAACTGTGATTGATACTCCGCTGTCTCTTTCCGCATTATCTTATACTCTTCCCAGCCGCACATACGATTGATCAACAAACGGTGAATTGCCATGTTAATGAAGGAAACAGCAAATGCTATGAGCATTACAATAATCGTAGCTAAAGGAATATCCGTAATAACCATCTTTATTCTCCTTGGAGATATAGTCTTTAGCCTACTTTTTATTTTCTTGTTAATAACCATTTTTGCTCATAAAAATGGCAAACCCCCTCCTTTTTAGCGCTTTTATTCTCTAAAACTTGTTTTATAAAAGCAGCCATGCAAAATTACCTACGCATGATAATTTTAAGGTTTGCTGGAGCTTTGGGCACCAAATTAAAGGAGAGATATAGGAGAAGAGAAGAATGGCAATCTGCTGCTGCAGATAAACCAGTAACCCAAAGCCCACTCAGCCCACTTTTCTTCATGAAAAAAGGAGAAAATGAAGCTTTTCTAGCCTCCGCATAACTACCGCTTCCTTAGCATTAGTAGTCCAATGATGACGATTGTGGCGATTATGGCGGCAGTTGAGATGGCAATGTAAAGTTCAACGGGAGCCTGAGCAACAGACGCGGCTTCGGCGGTGGCGGTAGGCGCTGCCTCGCCAACAACCAATGCCGTCACAGCGCTCGAGCCATAGTAAGCCTTGGAGCCTGCGAACCGCGCAATCACCGTGTACTTGCC
>JAOAIV010000108.1 GCA_026414525.1 Candidatus Bathyarchaeota archaeon
TACATCCAGGCGAAAGCGTCACTTTAACCTTCAACGACGTTATTGCGCTTTACACAGGCTGGAAGCAAGAGCCGCTGTGGACCGTGACACCCATAGTGGGCAACAACTACACGATTAGACTGATGGGCGAAGGCTTCCAAACATACACCGTAACCGCTACTGCAGCTTAAAGCTCCCTCTCTTCTTCTTTTTTCTTTGTAAATTAAGCGATAGTGTAGCTTTCTAACGCCAAACGCGTTAGCCAATACCGGTCTAAGCATCAACTGAACCTGGATATAAGCGGTGCATAAGTCAAAAATCGCACAAAACAGTTTTCCGTTAGATTTCGAATTTTTCTATTATTTTGCTTTCTTTTTCGCCTGTTATCTCCGCTACTACATGAAAGTACTCTTGGAGCCCTGATTTTTCAATTCGAGGCTTCAGCAGCTCATCTATCTGAAAAACACCCGCAGAATTGCTCATTGTTATCTTTATTGTGACAGGTTTCTCTTTTCCCTCTAAAATCTCCACTTTCTCTATGGATAAAGCGGAAACCGCGTGAATGTCAATTTTCCCAGACTTAAAGGGAATCCTTGCCCTGCCCGCTTCCATATCCAACGCATCCGCAATCCCCACAACACCTGCCTCCACAGTTAACGGCTTGTTCGGCTGCTCATGCGCAACAACAGCATGCAACACTTCGCTAATGATTATTGCACGTTCTTCCTCCGAATAAACTGGCGTTAAAAGCTTCTCAAGAAACTCAAGCGCGATAAGCACACTGTATTTTTCGTGATCTTGCCGTGTAACTATCATTCCTAAGTCATGGAAAATTGCGCCGAGAACCACCACAACTTCCGCATCCTCGTTCCGCATACTATAGTTTTTAACGACGCCCGGTGTAACATGCTTGCCTACGAGGATACGCAGCAGCTTAAGCGCTAAATTGGCAACTATTTTCACGTGTGTTGGGCCATGATCAGTGTAGCCCAAACGCTCAATAGCCATGACATTAGCGCATTTCCAAAAACTTTGCAGCTTAACATCCTCTCTAACTTTTTCGATAATGTGCTTCAGCTTTGTGTTGTCGCGGAATGGAATGTTAAAGACGTACGACATGCAGCAAACCTCCCTTTACACGTACATTACTCTTCTACATAAAAATTTCAGCTTCCTCCCCTATCCTTAGAGCATTCAGCGACAAATGCGCGCGCCTATCGTTAGCCAAAAGCCTCGAGCAGCTAAACAGTAGCATTGACGCCCATCAATTTGCCTACAGTTTAGCGGTTACCCTTAGCCTTGCGAATTTGATGCAGACGCACGAGGAAGTAGCCAAGGAATGATGGAATAAGCGCTATTGTCAGAACAATAGGGAACATTGTGAGGTATGATATAATCTTCGCGTAGGCAAGGATGATTGTAGCTGTGAGCACCAGTGTTAAAAAGTCCAGGTAAGTTAAGCTTTCCGTGGATAAGTATCCCAAACTCCCAAGCCACATGCCAAATAACAGAAACGATATTATCTCGGGAATGTGATGCCAAGCCAAACCATACTCCTGAAGCCCCTGCATAGGAAGCAAAGGATTGCCCAACCAAACAAGCAGGATCGTGAAGAAAGCAAATAAGGCAAAAAGGTAAAGCCATGGCTTGTCAAGAGCCATGAAGTTTATGAAGAAACGAATTTTTGGCACATTCCCACCTTTAAGCGATAAGTTCCAAGAATTACAGCGATAGCAATAGTGACCACAAACTCCGATATCCCTTTTACGAGCAATCACCTTTTTAAATTTCGCTACTGCCTGTAACACGAAACCGCAGCAACTTGCCGCTTAACCCTTGCAATTGCCCATTCTGAAATGAACACGCTTTTAAGGAAGCTAAGCCATTCTCTTACAAAGAAAACCGTGAGGCTCAAGCTTGGGAAAGAAAAAAGTGTTAAGCGAAGGCGAAATCAGCGAGATGGTATATCCCTCACCAGGAGAAGTTTTAGGCGTAGTAGTGAAACTACTCGGATTCGACCGTATCCTAGTCAAATGCCAAGACGGCAACGAGCGCCTCTGCAGAATCCGCGGCAAAATGAAAAGACGCGTATGGATTCGCGAAGGCGACGTTGTTCTTGTTTCGCCATGGGACTTTCAAAGCGACAAGCGTGGCGACGTAATTTGGCGGTACACGCATGCCCAAGCGGATACACTCCGCAGAAAAGGCTTACTAACAATATAGCCACAGCCAATTTTTACTTTATAACCACAGTAAAATCAAAACTTTCTGTGGCGTCAATCTTATTATCTGCTCAAGTGCTTTAAATACCACGCGACATATAGCTCTTTGAACAGTTATGCCTGAAAGAATTCATGAAAAACTTGCGCGTAAAGAAAAACTCGTAGAAAAAAGAGACAGAATGCTCGAACATGACTTCTCATCTGAAAGAGCCACACTTGAAGAAGTTTTCGATCAAGCCACACTCATGGTTATTTACGATTTCCTGAACAGTGGTTTGCTCTATGAGATGCATGGCGTAGTGAACGCGGGGAAAGAAGCCCGCGTCTACTGGGGCAAAGATAAAGACGGAAAAGATGTTGCTGTAAAAATATATCTGACGACGTCCGCGGAGTTCCGCAAAGGCATGCTGAAATATATTGAAGGCGATTACCGATTTAAGGGTGTCAAACGCGACACTCGATCGCTAATTTTTGCTTGGGCACAAAAAGAATACAAAAATTTGGAGCAGGCATACCAAGCAAAGGTACGCGTGCCAAAACCCATCGCCGTTAAAGACAATGTGCTGTTAATGGAGTTCATTGGAAAAAACGGCGTCAACGCGCCATCGCTTAAAGAGCAGCCTCCAAGCAATCCCGAGGAAGTCTACAAGCTTTTGTTGACCTATGTGAAGAGGCTTTACAGCAAAGCGGAGCTGGTGCACGGCGACTTAAGCGAATACAACCTAATGATGTGGAAAGGCAAACCCGTGCTTTTTGACATGGCGCAGGCCGTTCCAACATCGCATCCTATGGCCCAGTTTTTCCTAAACCGAGACTTGGCGAACATAAATAGGTTCTTTAGTCGGTTAGGCGTTAGCGTTCTTCCAATTAATGAAGTTTACAATCAGGTTGTGAGTTAAAAATGGCAAAGCCCAGCGCGTTTGTCAGAATTCCTAAAGAGCGAATCGGCGTTTTGGTAGGTCCCGAAGGCAAAGTGAAACGAGAAATCGAGGAAAGGCTCATGGTGGAGCTTCAGGTTGAAAGCGAATATGGCGGCGTAACCATAACACTTTCCGAGAAAGCCACTGACCCATCATTGCTGCTCAGAGCCAAGGACGTGGTAACAGCCATTGGCAGAGGATTCTCGCCTGAACACGCGTTCCGTTTGCTGAACAACGCTGACGACGTTTTCGACTTCATAGATCTGCGCGCCATCTTCGGCAGGTCAGAGTCCGACCTCAAACGCGTGAAAGGCCGCATCATCGGCGCAGAAGGCAAGACCCGCAGAACCCTTGAAGAGTTAACAGAC
>JAOAIV010000109.1 GCA_026414525.1 Candidatus Bathyarchaeota archaeon
CCTGTGTTCCGCCGAGAAAGATCCGCGTGCCAATGCCTATGGTTTCATAGTCAGGATCATTCATCAACGGGTTTAACTCGCCCGCACCAGAGTAAGTCGCATTTTTCAGCCTCGGCAGCAATTTCCCCATATAAGTGTAAATTGTTTCATCGCGACTGTTTACAGCACATGCATATCGTTGATAGCAGTTACGGAAATTCAGCAAATAAAACTGGTTCAGATCATCCTTTGTCAAATGGGTTCGAATGTGCGTTCTCGGATAGCAGTCAGTGCCGTAGGCGGTAGCTCTCAACTCAACTTCTTTTCCGCTTACGAGATCCTCTATGACGTGCCCACCGCCATACTCGAAAGGCTGCCGCTCAGACATGGCAGTAGCGCCTACATATAAGTCCACAGCTGCGCCGGGATGGCATATTGGCACGTCGTTTATCCATGCTTTTTCGATTTTTATCGGTGGATCTGCGTGCCCAAGGTTTATGATCGCCCCTGAAGAGCACATTGCACCAAAAGTTCCTGTGGTTACAACATCAACTTCGCGGAAAGCCACTTCAACGCCGCTGCTTTCAACGAGACGTTTCATCTCTTCAGCGGTTAAAACTTGAACGTCGCCCTTTCGGATTTTTTCGTTTATTTCTTCGATTGATCGGGTATTCTGTTTAGGGTCGAGTTTTATTTACCTCCAACCAACAACCCAACGGAAATGCTAAAACATGTATTAAAGGCTTTTGGAAGTTTCCATACATTTAGAAGGTTAAACTTTTAATTTCACAGCAAACGTAAACAGAGCATGTTGAAAATTAAAGGAAAATGACGCTTTACCAAAGCTTCCACGGTAATTCAGCCATGTATTCATTCAAAGAGCGAATTGCAGCGCCATTATTACCTTGCTCCTGTAAAACTTTTACAAGCGCAGAAGCCAGCTCGAGATTTGTAATTACTGGAACATTAAACTCTACTGCTTGCCTCCGTATAATGTAACCATCCGTCAAAACGTCTGAATAGCTATTATTTTTGCTCCGCATAGGAACGTTTATGACTAAGTCGATCTTTTGTTCCCTCAAGTAATCAAGAATGTTCGGGCTTGCATTTGCTTCTTTAACTTTGTGCAGAACGGTAACGTTCTTTATGCCTCCCGCCCGTAAAACTTCAGCCGTATGTGCAGTGGCGTAAATCTTGAAATTCATCTCTTCAAGCGATTTCGCTATTGGAACAACACGGCGTTTCGGCTCGTCACCACCAACTGTGATTAGAACAGAGCCTCCTTTTGGCGGAATACGGAATTCTGCTGCTTGCAACGCTTTTGAAAAGGCATCAGCAAAGTTTTCTCCTAAGCATGCTGCCTCGCCAGTACTGAGCATCTCGACGCCTAAGACAGGGTCTGCCCCACTTAGCCGCATGAAACTGAACTGAGGAACCTTAACACCTACATGTAGAAGAGGCGGCAACTTCACGAAATCGATCTTTTTGCCCAGCATGGCTAGTGTTGCTAGCTCAATGAGGTTTACGCCACGTGTTTTGCTTACAAAAGGCATTGATCTTGATGCACGCAGATTGCATTCAATAACATGGACCTCACCGTCTTTCACAAGATATTGAATGTTGTAGGGACCTTTGATGTTTAGGGCTTTTACAATTTTATGCGTGGATTCTTCAATTTTCTTCTGGATTTCAGGCGAAAGCGTATGTGGTGGAATACTCATTGTGGCGTCGCCGCTGTGGACACCTGCATTCTCGACGTGCTCCATTATGGCGCCGATCAAAACGGTTTCTCCGTCAGAAACACCGTCTACCTCAACTTCCTTTGCTTTTTCTATAAATTTGGAGATTACCACTGGATGCTCCCGGGAAACCTTGGCGGCTAATTTGAGAAAGTTCTCTAATGCGGTTTCATCATACGCCACACGCATAGCGGAGCCTGAGAGAACATAGCTAGGGCGAACGATCACGGGATAACCTATTTTCGCCGCGAAACGCTTAGCCTCATCTATAGACGTGAGCTTGCTCCAGCTTGGCTGTGGAATTCCCAATTCATCCAGAAGCGCGCTGAACTTCGATCGGTCTTCGGCTAAATCTATGTTTTCAGCTGAGGTGCCTATCAGTTTTACCCCGGCATTCGCCAGTTTTAATGCCAAGTTATTGGGAATTTGGCCGCCGACGCTAGCTATTACGCCCATGGGCTGTTCTTTCTCATAAATGTCCAGAATTCGCTCAACAGTCAACTCTTCAAAATAAAGCTTGTCAGAAATGTCGTAGTCTGTTGATACAGTTTCGGGGTTATAGTTAATCATAATGGCTTCTTGGACGCCGTTTTTCTTAAGCGCCCAAATCGTGTTAACGCCACACCAGTCGAATTCCACGCTTGAGCCAATTCTGAAGACACCGGCGCCCAAAACGATGACTTTGTTTTCGTGATGGCTAAATTCGATATCATCTTCGTCGCCGCCATACGTGATGTATAAATAGTTAGTTTTAGCAGGCCATTCCGCAGCCAAGGTGTCTATTTGTTTCACAACAGGAGTAATACCAGCTTTCTTTCTGAAGTCTCTTATTGTTGTTTGGTCTGTTTTTAGGCAAATAGCTATCTGCTCATCAGAGAAGCCTAGCCGCTTAGCTTCCCGTAAAATTTCTGGGGCAAGAGCATCATCTAGCTCTAACTGTCTGAGCTTTCTTTCCATTTCGATAATGTTCTTAATTTTATAGAGGAAAAAGGGGTCAATGCCGCTTAAGCGGTAAATCTCCTCTATTGAGATACCCATTTTTAAGGCTTTGACTATTTTGAAAAGTCTTTCGTCTGTTGGATTAGCAAGCACATCTTTGATATTTTCAATGGGTTCGGGGTCAGTTTCATCGTCATTGCAGACAAGCCCCTTTTTGCCAAGATCCAACATCCGCACTGCCTTCTGAAGCGCCTCTTCTACACAGCGCCCAATCGCCATCACTTCCCCTACTGAGCGCATTTGCGGGCCGATGTGCCGATCAGCATTTCTAAATTTCTGCAGATCCCATCTTGGAATCTTAATCGTAACATAGTCAAGCGCTGGCTCGAAGCAAGCGGTGGTTACAGCAGTAACCTTGTTTATAAGCTCTGGAAGAAGGTAACCGATGGACAATTTTGTGGCTATATACGCCAGCGGATATCCTGTTACTTTGCTTGCGAGCGCTGAGCTCCTTGACATGCGCGAGTTAACTTCGATAACACGAAATTCTTCAGATTTTGGATGAAGTGCCCACTGTATGTTGCATTCGCCAATTATACCTAGAGCTCTTATAGCTCTTATCGCAGCTGACCTTAACATATGATACTCGCGGTTTGTCAGCGTCTGCGAAGGAGCAATGACTATTGAGTCTCCAGTGTGAACACCCATTGGATCAATGTTTTCCATGTTACAGACAATGAGGCAGCTGTCTCTTATACACATCTCCGAGCCCACGAGACCAG
>JAOAIV010000010.1:0-21778 GCA_026414525.1 Candidatus Bathyarchaeota archaeon
GCCTGGGCAGTAGGCACACGGCGCAGACTGCGGACACGGCTGCGGCTTCGTCATAACCGCCACCACCGTAACGCCCGAAATTGTCCGCGTCGCCTTCCGCCGCAAAAGAGGCAGCAGCCTGCGCTTTTCCTCCGGCCGCAAAGCCGCAATTATCTCCGCGTTAGAGGGTATCCGCTGGAGCTGGAGTTTAGCGGCAACCTGCGTCTTTACGCGATGCACATCCTTACACGTAGGCGATTGCAAAAGCAGCAGCGCATCGATGACTTCCCGTGCAGCATTAGCGGACTCCAACGTTCACACCAGCTTAAACGCTATAGCCAAAACTAAGCGACGCAGAAAGATAAAACTTTTAAAAAAAAGCTTACGCCAAAAAACGGTTAAAGCCAGTTTTGCCCAGCTTTCCGTTGCAGAATCACACGCTTCTCATAATTGCGTCTGCTTCTAATCTTTGGGTTAAGCTTGGTTTTCTCTGCAGCTTGGATTTTCGGCGTCTGCGAACGGACTTTTCCGGCTTTTGAAAGCGACCCGTGAGTTGGCATGTCTCATTCACCTGTGCAGGAACTAAGGCTAACTGTAACTCTTAAACCTTACCCAGCCTTTTAGCACAAACCATGCATGCGCCATTTGTCTAAGTACACAAAAAGGCTTTTGCCTACAACGGAATTATCCGCGCTTCTCGCTTGCTTGTATCCAGCAGCGCCAAGGTAGTTTTGCCCGTGATGTAACCACAAACTTCGCCAGGGTTCACAACCAAAGTCTTCCCATTCACACGGCTAACATCAGCGTGGAAATGGCCGTAAACCACCGCGTCAAAGCCGCCACAATTGACCAAAGCGTTAAGAAGCTCAGTTTCGTCACCATGCAATAACGCAATTTTGAAGTCTCCTACGTTGATTTCGGCGAATCTCCCGCGTATTTCACAGTTCTCGGTTTCGCTACACCGCTTCTTCAACAACTCGCGGTCGCCATCGTTGTTGCCGAAAACGCCTACGAGCTTGGCGTTTAACGCTTTAAACTTGGGGATGACGAAGGGTGAAACGTAGTCTCCAGCGTGAAGAACCAATTGGGCTTTTTCTTCGTTAAGCCTCTTAATAGCCTTCTCTATCATGGACAGATTATCATGTGTATCAGAGATTATGCCAACCAGCAATGTTATCACTGCCTTTTGTTTTTAGCAATGCACAAATTAAAGTTTCTTGTTATAGAAGAGTACTATAGAATATTCCGTTATGGTAATATGTAGTCCTGTGAAACAGCCCTTAAAATACGCCAGTTCAATCTCAGTTATAGAAAAAACTTCTAAAGAAGGCGGCTTTAGCATGGAAATAGTTGATGTTGAATCAAAAAGAAGAGATAAGTTTGGTATTATTGCTGAAATTTTGGAGATCGCTAAAGATGGTACTTTGAAAACTCAAATAATGTATAAGGCAAATCTTAGTTTTACGCAATTGAATGAGTACCTGGGTTTTATGTTGAAAAATGGTTTGATCACCCAGGTTTCTGATAAGGGGAAAATGGTTTATGCTGCTACTTCAAAGGGATTAGATTTTTTGCGGCGCTACTGTGAATTGGCCGAACTGTTGAAGGAAAATGTAAGCGGCAAGAATGGTGTTAAAATTCCGCCTGACCGACTACTTAAAAACGTTTAATGACTAATTTAGCCTGTCCTGTTTGTTTTTGCAGCAAAACCAGCGGCAAGTGTTGATGTGTAAAAGTGCTTTAATCGTTTTTCTGTTTTTTGATATATTCTTTAACTTTTTCGCGTAGCGAGGGAAATTCGTCAAGCATGGATTTTACAACTTGCCAGCGGATTTCTTCTTTGTCGAGAGAATTTCTCATTTTCGTATTCCGCCTTGACAGTTAAATCTTATGTCGTGTTATATGATATAAGCTTTTTTTCCTAAACAAGAAAGCCGCAGACACTCCTGAAATATTGCACCCTTCGGAATACACGCTTTATTTAATCCAAACCAAACACTCCTTAAGAAAGGAGAAAGGCTTTGAGGCTGCAGCGCAAAATGCAAATACATATTCGCTTCAAAATACACTACATAGTCTTCATTATGCCACTCATTTTTGCATTAATATCCTGGCTCTACTTTCCTCTCGCCGCGCAGTGGCTCATAACTAACTTATTTGGATACACTTCAACGGCGCAACCAGTAAATCCAGTTTGGTACTGGCTACTCAGATTTTTCTACACTTGGTACACATTTCTAGCCATAGGAATCGCTGGCATATGGATTATAGCGGCATTCTTCGCAAAAAGGAAATACACAGAAACTAAACAGGCCTTTTATCCAATGGTCAGCTTTCTGGTTCCAGCTTACAACGAAGAAAAACACATAGCAAAATGTATAACAAGCCTTTTCCGATGCGCAAAAAATTACCATGGAAACTGCGAAATTATCGTAGTTGATGATGGAAGCACAGACTACACCTACGAAGTAGCCTGGGCAACCGCAAAGTTGCTGCATGCCAAAAACCCCCGCATCCGCTATAAAATCACAAGGCACATGGTCAACCTTGGCAAGGCTGAGGCGCTAAAAACAGGTGTAAACAAAGCATTAGGCCAACTGATCGCTGTTGTCGACGGAGATTCCGAATGGAAACAGGACACGCTGCAAAAGCTGGTAGATTACATGCTTGCAAATGGGAAAAGCGCTGCTACGGGATACATTCACCCCAAAACCGAAGGCGCAAAAGGCAATTTTCTAGTAGCCCTCCAGCAGCTGGAGTATAGCCAAGGCTTAGGAATTGATAGATGCGCACAAGCTCTCGGCAATTGTGTCCTTGTTGTCCCAGGCGCCATAGGCATCTACAATGCAGAAACTTTACGAAACATTTTGACTGAATCGAGTATTTGCAGCGTAACCGAGGACTCCGAAATCACTTTGGCGCTTTATAAGCGCGGCGGAAAAGTGGGTTACCTAAGCGCAGCATGTAGCGAGACAGACGCCCCTACTCGGATTAAATCCTTGTGGCATCAGCGCCTCCGGTGGCTTACAGGGTGGCTGCACAACATCATCGGCATTCATGTGGACCTTTTCCGTAAACGCTCTTGGCTTTCCGTGCTACTATGGTACAGTTTCATCTTCGAGTATGTTGGCGCTTTAGTGGATTTAGCGGCTATTACAGCGTTTCCGCTGCTTTTCTGGTTTGCACCTGATAGACTAAATTTTGCATATAACCTAATCATTTTTGCAGCGTATGGTCTACTAATTAGCATAATTAACCAAGCAATTGCGTTAAAGTACGCCTACGGCAAATTAATGCATGGGCGTCTGCTCAAGTACACGCCGTTTTTCCCGTTTCTATGGTTAATTAATCTGTTCGCGCGGTTACGTAGCATGGCTGCATACATGCTTGGCAGCAAAGGGTCATGGCATCTCACAGAGGCCAGTAGCAATCAGAAGTATTTTAAAGCCTGAAGTAATTTAGTATGCAAGATCAAGTGCTATGCCTACCAAAGCTATACTCTTCGACATGTTCGACACGCTGATGCTTATCGAACATGATCACGCATTTTATGAACCTTCTTTAAAGCGTATGCACAAGTTTCTTGTCGAAAGCGGCGTAAAAGTCAGCTTCAGCGAATTCAAAGGTGCCTATCTAAAAGCCCGCGATGCGCTTTATGCTGAGGCTGATGCGAAATTGGAGGAGCCGCACTTTAATGTTCGCATTTCAAACGCGTTGCGCCATTTGGGCTTCAACTTTGACGTTAACAGTGACGTCGTTGCTGGGGCAACAAACGCTTTCTGCGAAGGCTTCATGGAGTATGTGCGAATTGACGAGCATACCACGGGAGTTCTGCAGAAGCTTTATGGCAAATATAAACTTGGAATAGTCTCAAACTTTGCCATCCCCGAATGTGTCACTAAACTACTGGCGCTGCACGGCCTATCCAAGTTTTTTGACGTAGTAATCGTGTCTGGTGCAGTTAACAAGCGCAAACCCAGCCCAGAAATCTTCCTAAAGGCGCTGGAACAGTTGGGCGTTAACGCCGCTGAAGCAGTGTTTGTTGGCGATACGGTAGATGCAGATGTCAAAGGCGCGAAAAGCGTTGGAATGAAAACAATTTTTATTGAAAGGCGAGTGCAGAAAGAGGCAGCACAAGCTTGCCCTGATCAGACAATAAAACGCCTAAGCGAGTTAACTACAGCTCTCGAGCGCTGTTGAAACTTTTGCGCCTAAGTTGAAAAGCTTTTATTTTCAATATAGGTTAGTTTACGGCTGATGTCTGGTAAGGAGTTTTTTGTAAATCGCTATGAGAAGTTAGGCTGGAAATTTGTAGACGCCACACCCAGACAGGCCATTAGAATGAACCTTACTAATGCAAAGGGGAAAAACCTTAAAGAGCGACTCCGCAAAGTTGGCGTTAGCCTTGAGAAAATTCCTTTTCTTGAATCAGGCTATTGGGTCAGCGAATCCCAGGTTTCCGTAGGCGCTACAACCGAATACCTGCTGGGGTTATATTCGATTCAGGAAGCGGCAGCGCAGATTCCAGCAACACTGTTCGCAGACTTGAAAGGCAAGAAGGTGCTTGACGCTTGTGCAGCGCCTGGTGGGAAAACTGTCCAGTTGGCGGATTTGATGGGTAACAGCGGCTTGATAGTTGCTTTGGATGTCGATAGAAAGCGGCTTGCGGCTTTGGCGAATCACCTGGAACGGTGTCACATCAGCAACACAATTGTTTATCAGCTTGATGCACGCCAAGCGTCTAAGCTGAAAATAAAGTTTGACCGAATCCTCGTGGATGCACCTTGCTCGGGAAATTTTGCTGCAGACAAAAACTGGTTTAAGCGTCGGACTATTGCGGATGTGGAGCGAAACGCGCAGTTGCAGCGGGAAATTTTAGCTGAAGCCGCCACATGCCTAAGCTATGAGGGCGAAATTGTTTATTCGACATGCTCTTTGGAGCCGGAGGAAAACGAGGTTAATATGGATTGGGCCGTCAAGCATCTGCATCTTCAAATTGAGGAGATTAACTGCCCCGGTCAAGAAGGGTTAACCAATGTTTTCGGCAAGAAACTGGATGGTTCTGTGGCAAAGTGCAGGCGGATTTGGCCGGGTGAAACGCAGGGCTTCTTCGTTTGCAAGCTCAAGCGGGTGGGAAAGCGTTGAAGGCAATTATGAAGTTTGCTTCGCAGCTTGGTGCTAGATTTGCTTTGAATGCTGAGTTTGTGGTGAATAGGGATGGCAGGTATTTTCTTTTAAATGAAGCACTACGCAAGGTTGTCTGTAAAGGCTTCTATTATGCTGGAACTTACTTGGGGAAAGTTAAGAATGGGAAATTCTTTCCGAGTTTTAATTTGCTGGCAATGCTTGCAAAGAGCGACGCAAACAAGGTTATTGTTGATAGGCAAGCGGCTTGGTTGTTTACTTGCGGCAGAGACATTTTCAAAAAAGGGATAGTTGCTGTTTACGGTTCGCGGAAGAAAGGGGCGCATACGCTAGTGTTAAATGAGTTTGGTGAGTGTTTGGGCTTTGGTAGGATCGTCTGCAGTTTAGATGGGGGCATTCGGGATGCTGAGGTGGTGGTTAAGAATATTCTTGATGTTGGTGATTTTCTACGCAGGGAAGTTTATGTTTAAGTATATTGGTTGTTTAATGTTGGCTACCTATGTTCCAACTATTGGGCAAATTTTTAATACAAATCGTTCTAAGTGAATATTTGTTAAATGATTTAGGCGATAAGCTTATATACGTTTATGGGAAATGTGTTTTCCATAACACGTGAAAACCAAATACGTGAAAGACGGAGTGAAGATATAAAATGAAAAACTTCAAAGACTCAGTCTGGAAAGAAAGCGTTGATAAAGTAGTCAAGCAGATACGTGAGCAGAACATAAAATTTGTGAGGCTACAATTCACCGACATCAACGGCATAATAAAGAACGTAGCTGTTTCATCTAAAAACATCGAATCAATCTTCGAAAACGGCCAATCCTTCGACGGCTCATCCATAACCGGCTATAGACCAATCGAAGAATCAGATATGGTGCTATTTCCCGATCCAACAACTTTTGCTGTGCTTCCTTGGCGACCAGAAGAAAAATCATCTTGCAGGCTTATCTGTGACGTGTATACCCCCGACGGCAAACGCTTCGAAGGTGACCCTCGTTACATACTTGAACGTGCACTCGCAAAAGCCCGCGAAGCTGGTTTCACCTACATCTGCGCTCCTGAACAAGAATTCTTTATAGTAAAAGAAAGCGATTCCGCATTACCTACACCAATAGATCTAGCGGGCTACTTTGACTTTCATCCAGGCGACCTCACTGACGTTCTGCGGCGTGAGATCGCGGATACCGCTGAGCAGTTCGGCATTGAAATCGAAATCTCCCACCATGAAGTAGCTCTGGGACAGAACGAAATAGATTTCAAATACGATGAAGCTCTTGCCACGGCGGACCGAGCCATAACCATGCGGATGATTACAAAAGTAGTAGCTGCAAGAAACGGCTATGTAGCCACTTACATGCCAAAGCCATTCTTTGGAATCAACGGTTCAGGAATGCACACACACCAAAGCCTATGGAACATAGACATGACTGAAAACATGTTCTACGATGACAATCCGAAAACAGGTTACCTATCAGAAATTGCCCTTCACTTCATAGGCGGACAACTTGCACACGGCCGCGAAATGTGTGCGGTGCTTGCCTCTTGGCCTAACTCTTACAAGCGACTGGTGCCCGGATATGAAGCGCCTGTTTATCTTGCATGGGCGCATAAGAACCGCTCGCCGCTAATCAGAGTTCCCAACTTCGGAGGAAGAAAACGCGCTGCTAGATGCGAAATCCGATGTCCTGATCCAGCTGGAAATCCCTACCTGCAGTTCGCAGTACTCTTAGCCGCAGGATTAGATGGCGTTAAACACAAGATAGATCCAGGTGAACCAGTTGAACTAAACGTTTACGAAATGAGCTATGAAGAACGCAAGAAAAGAGGCATAGTCTCGCTTCCTGAATCATTAAAAGAAGCATTAGATGAGATGGAGAACAGTAAACTGATGCGGGAAACCCTGGGTGACGTTGCCTTTGAAAACTTTCTGCGTGAGAAACGCAAGGAATGGGATCTCTACAGAACACAAGTAACCGAATGGGAAATAAAAAGATACATTAGACGCCTCTAGCCGCTCAACCTACTTCTATTTTTTAAGCCCTTAATTTTTCAGTTAACTTCGAAATTTCGACGGTTGTTTGCTCACGTTTCGCCAAATCACGAACAACCACCATGCCTTCCTTAAGTTCCTGCTCACCTACAATCACCGCGTAGTCCACTTTGCGTTTGTCTGCGTCCTCCAAAGCCTTGGCCATTTTGCGCCCCATAACTTCAAACTCCACTGAAATACCTGACTCTCTTAGCATCTGTGCCAGCTTTAGCGCCTCAGCTCGCAACTCTGGTTTTACAGGAATAACCATCGTAGTCTTTCCGCGCTGTGTTAATGGGCTAATCTTCTGTGCTTGCAGTGCTAAAACGATCCTGTCTAAGCCGTGAGCGACGCCAACTGCAGGTGTTGGTTCACCACCAAAAACCTCAATTAGCTTGTCGTATCGACCGCCGCCGCCTAAAGCCACATCCAACTCGGGCACGTTAACTTCAAAAATGACTCCAGTATAATACTCAAGTCCTCTGGCGAAAGCGGTTTCCACTGTTTTGATGGGACAGCCGCTTACAGTGGCCAAATGCAATATCGCTATGAGGTTGCTTGCTGCCGCTTGAGCCATTTCATAGCCAGAAACATATTGCTGTATTTTCTCCGCAGTCTCGAAGGGAGTGTCGCCCTTAAGCTCTAACAACCCACGCAAAACTTTGCGACATTTATCTTGCTCTATTAGTTTGAACGCTTCGCTATACTCTTTTTTGTCCATACGCTGCAAAACTAAATTTTGAATTTTTTCATCAATGCCTTCTTGGCTTAGAATGCCCCTTATCACCCCAACATGACCCACTTTAAAAGAGAAGTTACGCAAGCCTATAGAGTTCATTACCTTTTTAGTGAGCAGTAAAATTTCCACATCAGCTTCAGGTGTGCTTGACCCGATAAGCTCAAAATTTGCCTGCCAAAACTCTCGGTAACGACCGCGCTGAGGCTCATCATAACGGTAAACGCTGCCAACGCTGAAAACCCGTAGAGGCTTCGGCTCGTTCCTTAAGGCGGTTGTAGCCAACCTCGCAATTGAAGCGGTAAATTCAGGCCGCAACGCAACCATTCGGTCGCCTAAATCTTTGAATGTGAACATGCGTTGGCGAATTTCCTCACCAGACTTGGCGCTTAACAGCTCATACGACTCAACAACCGGGGTTATAACTTCCCGGTACCCGTAAAGCCGAGCGGTTTCCCGTGTTCTGGCTATAACGTTGTTCAGCGCCTCTGCTTCTCCAGGCAGTAAATCGCGCATCCCTCGAACCGTTTGAAACGTAGGCATAGCAAAATCCCTATTTGAAGGTTAATTGTGAGACTGAGTAGTAAACTATTTCTCCTCTGCGGTTCATCACAGCCAAAATTAACTCCTTCTTCTGGCTTTGGCAATGTTGCAGCGCCGCTGCTAATTCGCTTATAGGTAAGGGTTTTCCCTCTTGAATGCCCAGCACCAAGTATGTCGCGGTGTCCTTGCCATAGGCGCCTCGCTCGTACATACGAAATTCGGTGCCTACGCCGAAGCCTTCACGGACCACGTAGCCTCTACTGCGCAGATCCCTATAGATAAGATAGTTGACCCATGCGTTTGTATTCGCGTTCTCGTAACGTTGCAAGACGCCTTGGAAATCCATTGTGGCACCATTTTCATCTTTAACTTCAAGTAAGCCCTTATCCATTAGATAAAGTGCTTCGTAAAATGCAAGTCGTAGCTCGCCATTTTCAGCGGTGCCGTATCCACGTTGGGAAAGCGCGTCAACACTGCTTTTTTCAATGATTCTGACGCCTTGTTTCGTGAGCACGCCAATAGTTCTAATTTCTGAACCGGCTATTTCTTTTTCACTCATCAAATACCAACTGTGTTAGCCTTAACTTAACTCTTAAAAGTTAGTCTTTTATCCTTTTTATACAATACGGAGAACTATTTCCTTTCTTTATGAGGCAAACGTTGTGAATTCCAAATTCATAAAACCTATTTAAAAATAATGGTTAATGTTATTTTGGAGCAGAGCGTTCATATGCAAAAAAGCAATGACCCACAGGTAATTGCTAACCTCATAAATTGCCTAAGCATTTTAGAGAACAACACATTTGAATTATATACAAACCTCGCCGAAAAGATAGGCTTACCTATAGTAAAATCAATTTTCATACACATTGCAATTGACAGCCATAAACATTCCATGGCACTTAAATGCGTCGCTGAAAAAATAGGAAAACCCCATAAAAATCCTAAAAACTGCGAAAAGCATGTTGGCGAAGTATGGCGCACAATTGAGCGGATAAGTAGAGAGATAACCCGAAAGGCTCGAATAAACCAAGCTGACTGGCCTGACCTTCTCGAGAAACTGGCAGCGTTAGAAAGTGTTGTTGGCGAGGAATACTACATGCTTGTAGAGCTTAAAACTTTGCAGATGATGGCTAAGGAAATAAACCAAATGCATCGTGTCGACTTAAGCAATTTTGAAAGCATTTTTCTACGCATAATTCAAGAGGAAGAAACGCATAGAGCGCTTATAGAAAAAGTAAAACGAACGCTAGTTAAGAGCAAGGACAAGAAGCAACGCGCGCCCATCGTAAAGTATCAGCAACCCGATTCATGGAATAAGCCGATGCCACCCACACTTTAAAGCGACTTCCTGTTGTATTATTCTTCAAATTTCGCAAAGTCCCTTTGATAGTAAATGCCGTCTTCCGCTATTATTGCCGTCACATACTTTAACGGTGTAATATCAAACGCTGGATTAAGCACTTCTACGCCTTTAGCAGCAACAAGCTGCGCGCTGAAATGCGTAACTTCATCCGGATTCCTTTCTTCTATTATAACCTCTTCTGCTTTGCGTGTTAAGTCAAACGTGGACTTAGGCGCCGCAACATAAAAGGGTAATCCGTGCTCGTGAGCTAAAACTGCCACTGTGAAAGTGCCAATTTTGTTAATCACGGCGTCTTGGACAATGCGGTCAGCGCCGACTATCACTTTGTTGACAATGCGTCTGTACATGACGTAGCCAACCATGTTATCAGTTATCAATGTGACTGGTATGCCATCGCGTTTAAGCTCGTAAGCCGTAAGCCTAGCGCCCTGAAGCAAAGGCCTAGTTTCTGTGGCGATGACCCTAATTTTTTTGCCTTGACTCCACGCTGCACGTATTACGCCTAAAGCTGTGCCATATTCAACTGTGGCTAATTCTCCAGCGTTACAATGTGTTAAAATTACGTCTCCACTGTTGATTAGCTCAGCGCCGTTTTTGCCTATAGCCCGGTTTGCCTCCGCATCTTCATCAGCTATTCGTTGCGCTTCCTGAAGAACCAGCGTCTTAAGCTCATGGTCGGTTCCAGAGAAACCTCTGACTTTAGTCAGTATTCTATCTAAGGCCCAAAAGAGGTTCACTGCAGTTGGTCTTGTGCTTTTTATGATTTTCGCCGCCTTCTCCAAGTCAGCAAGCAACTGTTCATTGCTTTTTGCTTTTGAATAAAAAGCTGCTAATGCCAGGCCAAAGGCTGCAGCGGCGCCAAGCAATGGTGCGCCTCGGATTCGCAGATTCTTTATTGCTTCCGCCATTTCATCTACATTTTTGATCTCTAAGATTACTGTTTCATGAGGTAGCTTCGTCTGATCTATCGTAATAACAGTGCCGTCTCGCCATTCTATCATCCTCATCCAGATTCACATCCCTTTAAGGTTTAATTAATTTTAGCTGTTAACTTAAGTGGAAGTATGGGTTTCTGTCTCTAAAGGTGACTTTAAGGAGGTTATTACTTCAATAGGTGCGTCATTGCCTAATTTCAGCCGCTTTTTCCATTCTTCTCCTACTGCAATAAGGGCGAAAATACCTGAAACCTCTGCACGCGCCTTTTTGACAAGATTTACTAGCGCCTCTTGAGTTTCGCCACTTTTTATCATGTCGTCAACTATTAGGACGCTGTCACGTTTCTTGATTGATTCTTTGGGAATATACAGCGTCATTGTTACTCCTGAATCTTTACCGAGAATATATGTTTCCTCCAAAAAAGCTCTGACGCCGACTTCCTTGTTTCTCTTGGCTACAACTAGATTGACTCCGAGGGCATTGCCAACCATCGTCGCGAGGGGCACGCCGTCAACAGCCGCAGTCAAAATTTTCGTCACACGTTTTCCAGCAAAATTTGCAAGAGCATAATTCGCGGCTTGTTGGAGTATGTTATGGTCCCCTATGATTTCAGTGTTATCAAAATAGCCCATCTCATCAAATTTTATTCTACTGCGAAGCTCCGGCTCAAGCCCAACAATCTTAGTCAACACACGCCAAAGCTGCTTAGCCCGAGTTGTATTCGGCAGTACGTGGCCTTTGGCGTATCTGCTTAAAACCGTGACGGGTAAGCCTGTTTTAGACGCGAGTTCACGATAAGTAATGCCCCGTTTATACTTTGCAGTCCTCAAAAGCTCTATGGTCATTAAGCGCAGCTTTAGATTTTCTGCGTGTGTGCTCATCCATTTCCCCCTTCTAACCGTTTAAACACAGACGCGTCAAATACTAAAACCTTTACCTCTTATGATAGATTGCTAATTTATATTTTCTGTTAAAAAACATAAAGTTCAATTGCCGCGTAGCCTAATGCATGCGTCCTTGCGTCAAGCTTTTTTAAATGGTAGCATGCAATGTTTAGCATAATGGGTGTAACGGTGCAAAGAGCTCAGCAATTGTTCATAGTTTCGCTCTTCGGTTCTATTTTGTTCGTGACTAAAGTCTTCTTTAACCCTCCATGGGACAATTTACTAATTGTAGTCCAAGCAGTCCTACTAGCCTTAGCAGCATTCTTCATCCGAACATTGGGCGCCACTTACGTTGGCATCGTAGGCGGCCTTCTATCCTCGCTGGCAAGGCCCGCTTTAGGCCCCCTTACGTTCTTCTTCACATTTCTCTTCGGCTTCTTAGTTGATACCACCTTTCATATCTTCAAAGTTTCATCCTACTCTGCGGAAGTAAACCGCAATAGAACAGTGCTTGCGATGGCAGTGGACACAGCGATTATCGCGTTCTTAAGCTATTACATAAGCACCCTACTATTTCAGTGGCTTCCGCTAGACGCTATGTGGGCGGCGCTTATGATATTTTTGGGCGCTGGCAGCGGCATCTCAGCGGGATACGCTGCAGCCTACCTTTGGAACAAATACTTGAAGAACCTAAAAGCCTTAGCGTAAACAATGCATAGCGTCCGTGTAAATGCGCAAGTTTGGGTGACATATTTCAATGTTTGAAATACCCTTTTTTAGAATAAGCACTCGTTTTACACAACAGCAGAAGGGAGGAGCATGCTCTCCTTATGAAGTTCTTTCGGAAGAAAGTCAGTGCCGTAGCAAAGTGGCATGCGAGGGCTTTGATGATAGACCCAAAAAAGACCAAGCTAACTATAATTAGAACAAGAGCCGTCCCGAAATCGCTTCCTTCATGGGTTTACAAGCAATATGCACCACAATATTTAACAACAAAAGATACAGCAAAGAACCAAAACATTTAGTTCAGCAGTTTAAATGAATTTATTGCTTATATTTCTCTTTTATTTTTTCATCCGCTATTTTAGCAATCAACGCATTAGAGATTAAAACATACTTGACGCCTGTTAGTTCTGCCAATTCAGCAGGCTTCTGATCTTGAGTCACAAGAATCAAGCCATGTTTTCCAGCGTATTCTACGATGTCCTTGTCTTTTGCGGCCCTTAAGCCAACTTCCTGCGCTGTTAAAACCTCGTAACCAAGCGTTTCAAAGTATTCTTTTAAGCCCGCGTACATTTCATCAAGCAGTAGTTTCATTTAGCATAACCCTTTTGAGGGCTTATTTTTGAAGTCTCAAATATTTAGCTGTTTATTCTCCGATTTGTACAACGTTGTTCTAAAGATTAGAACAGTTTGTTCTAAAAAATAGCAATATATCTTTATATAGCGCATATTCCAGTGGGTGGTGTAACGCTGTGAATAAAACGTGCCTATTTATCGTTTTGGCGGTTGTGATTTCGCTGGCCATCGGATTTATAAATGCGTTTTACGCTCTCCAATCACGCATAGTTATAATGGAGGATTTTGAGCAACTTCAGGGAGAAAGCAACCTCGGCGAATGGTCTGCAAAGGCTTATGTGCCCTTGGATCCGAATAATCCAGGAAATCCTGTGCAATGGCATATAAGGCGTGTATCAAACGTTTTCCGCTCAGGCAAATACTCGGCCGAATTCTTCCTTGACGGTACACAAGACGATGGCACAATATGGTTGGAGCGGAAAATAAGGGTTCCAAGCGGCAATAATCTTCGTGTTACCTTATCTTTTTGGCTTTACAGTGAGCAGGAAAGCTTTAACACCATCGCGGCTGTGGTTGCTTACGCTGGCGTTGCGGAGCCAGCTGTTGAAGATGACTTCGCCGTTATAGGCGTGGCTAATGAGGTTGCAGGATGGAGGAATTACGCCTACACTTTTGATTTGAACTTGGACTCCGCTATCGAGATTTGGGTTGCCTTCGGTATTTCAGTCAGATGGGAAACTTGCATGACATATTACATAGACAATGTGAAACTCGAATTTGCTTAGCCCATAGTTTTTCTTTGGCTTAATCTATAAGCAACAACGCAAATGTCTCTGGATTCTTTTCGAATGGAAACGTTACTTCTATGCCTGCGTTTTTCGCTGTTGCTCTAACATTTACGCCGACGGCGTCCTCAGAATAACGCGCTTTTGTGGGGTGAATACATGTGCTTCTGTCCAGTGTACATTTTTCACATAGCTGGCAATAGCCTGAGATTAAACCTACCGCTAAAGGAAAGCCTTTATTCATGGCTGCCCTTTCAAGATCAAGCACTAATGACAGAATCTTAAGCTTGTCCTCTTTCCAGTCTGCCCAAAACTTTTGAAGCTTCTCTTTAATTTCCGGGGGAATAGTGGGGTCTGTCTCAGGCTTTGAAAAATATTTTGATAACTCTGGGTTGGCTGTTGCGCATGACCTAAATTTCATGAACAGCGCATAGCGATATTCTTTCACGATTTTTCGGAACTCCTCAGCAGTAGGCGTATAAGGCGGGCACATCAATGTTTTACCATAATTTGGGCAACCCACTTTACATTTTAGAACAACTCTATCCTCTACCACAATTTTATCAGTAGTGATTATCTTTGCGTCAACCGCGCCTTTTTCTAACGCCGTTTTCCTGAGAAACTCAAATTGCTCAAACTCATTTTGGGCGTCCATCTCTCTTCACCAGCTCTCCTCGTTGATTCCCTTAAATTGATATAAACATTTACCAACGAAAACGGCAAAAGCCAATATTATATCTGTAAAGCTTTGGCTGCAAGGCAGTTTCGATTCAAACGCCGCTTTAATCAAAAGCAGCGAAGCATGAGTAAAAGATAATATACGGGCATTTGAACTTGTTAAGCTGGGTGCCGTCAACATCAAAAGCAAAATCAGCAATATAGGTTACGTTAACAAAATCCGAGATAACATACTTAGCATTTCCACGAAAAGTCTTTCTCCTCTATATGAAGCCTTGAAAGCAGCGGATTGCGTAGTCTGCGCAGGATCAGGCAGGTCATTGCATTCATTAAACGCAGCTATGAGCCAAATCGCCCTCAGCCAATTAGGTTGGCGAAATAAGGTAGTGCTAACTCCAGATGACCCAGGTTTTCCCGGGAAAAGCATGTATGATGCAGCAGCAGATCTTGAGCGCCGCTACAAAAAAACTTTGCTTCTTATAAATTCCGGTAGCGGCTATTCTGATGATCCACTTGTAATGGCGCAAGACCTAGCACGTTATATTGAAGAGACGAAGTCCTCTAAATTCACAATCGGCCTGTTGACCTCTAATTTAGAGTCGCCTTTGGCGCAGGTGGCAAGACAGTATGGTCATGTAGTGCAGGTTAAGGGACGTGGGAAATCAAAACCCTCTTTCGAGTATAGTGAAACGGGCATGATGGGCGACATATTTGAGTTAGGTACTCTTTTGCTTCTGTGTATGATGATTGAGGCGATTTTTAGGAACTTGGAAGCTGAAGATGTGCTGAAACTTTGCGAGGAAGAATTTGAAAAAGTAGGTGCCATCATCGATTCAAACGTGCAATCAGAAACTTACACGCAGCTAGTGGATCTTCTAGAGAAAAGAACCAATGTGTTTTTAGGCGGGAAAGGCACCGCGAACGAAATCGCTAAGATGACGGGCATAAGACTTTTCCATATTAAAAGCTTCTTAGGGGATAATGTTTTCGTAACGCGTGGGGTCAATACGCCTCATCCAAGAGCCGGCGACCTCGAAATTTTAATATCCTATACTGGCGAAACCAAACCTGTTATAAACTGGGCTGAAGTTATGCAGAAATTTAATGGCACCGTACTCGCGATAACAGGCAAAAACGACTCAACATTAGCTAAAAAAGCAGACTTGAAAATAATCTTGGAGGAAGATGTGAAGCCTGGAACTCCGCGCCGTTTCTATACTCGTGCTGCCTATGTTCTAAGCCCATTGCCTGTTAAACTCGCTGAAAGACTTGGCCAAAGAGGACTGAAGCTTCCAGAGTATATAATCAGTTGGTATCACTCGGTAACGCAATAGCAAGATTTAATCCTTTATTTTGTCTTTGTGTATTGCAAATAAAGCAGAGAATTAGCCTACTGCTTTAAATTCTTAATACACAAATGAGTAATTGAGTATCCATGGATCTGCTGCAAACAGTTATGCTCGGTATAATTCAAGGCTTAACCGAGTGGCTTCCCATATCAAGCACAGGCCACTTACGTGTGGCTGAGCGTCTTTTAGGCTTGCGAGTGCCTATTGTTTTTGATGGTTTACTGCATCTTGGCACGATTGTAATAACACTTTTTTTCTTTCGCATGGAGATAAAGGCGCTTCTCATAGCACTTGGGAAAATGGATTTCAAATCAGAAGAAGGAAGGCTAATTATCCCAATCATAGTGGGGACGGTGCCCACCGTATTGATAGGCCTATTTTTCGGCGACGCCATTGAGACTGCCTTTAGTCAACTTCTTCCAATAGCAGGCGCCTTCATAGTTTGCGGCTTTTTCCTCTACATTTCAAGATTCGGGCAGGAACGAAGCGCTGACATAGGCCTCTGGAAAGCGGCGGTAATTGGTACCATGCAGGGTATAGCTATAATTCCAGGAGTTTCAAGAAGCGGATTAACCATCGCCGTGGCGCTTCTATTGGGAATAAAACGCGAGAAAGCTTTCAATTTTTCTTTCTTTCTCTCAGTTCCCGCTATAATCGGTGCTTTAGGATTAACGATGTATGAGCAGCACGCAGCGTTGGCGCTTACAAGCGCAACATGGATAGAACTTCTAGCCGGCGTAGTCACCTCAATGATCGTTGGCTATTTAGCGCTGAGTAGTCTTAGGCGGATTGTTGTTCGCAGAAAATTTTATTTCTTCGCTTTTTACTGCTGGTTTTTCAGTGTCATGATATTCGCGCTTGGCCTCGGCGGTTTCTAGCCAAGAAGGCTTGCCTGAAAGAAAAGCAGTTAAGAACTTAGCGAAGTTGCTGCTACGTTGATAAACATCGATTACTTCGTTGTTAACAAGTATTTCCAGTTTTTCCCTGAACAAGCATGCTATTCGTTCTGCGACGCCTATCCTTCGTCCTCCATCTTTTAATTTTTCTTTTAGCAACCCAACCGCGTCTATGAACTTGCGTTGCAGAAGCACAACCCATCGGTCGCCTTCTACATAAGGCCCAGAAACCACGTTGCTGGCGTATGCATATTTGGCGAGGAAGTTATCGCATTCTTTAATGCGCTCCAGAGGAGGCCCAACATGCTTTTTGGCGCCTGAAAGAAAACGTTGCTCAAGCTCAAAAACGAGCACGCTAAGGGTTTTCTCATCGCTCCAACATGCTTGGCGGATGACTCTAAAATCGTTAAGCTCCAGTAGCTTGCAGAGCGCCCGTTGCGTTCTGTAAAGTTGACCCCATAAAACGTCTGGAACTGCTTCAATTCCCTCAATCGTTATGAAAATGAGCGCTGACCCCCTGTTTTCCAGGCTGCCTTTTAACGCTTCAACTGGCAAGGCGCTGTTTTCTGGTGGATAAAAGAATTCTCTGCATGGCGCTTTTAGGAATGCACGTGCAGCAGCAACCAACATAAAGAGCCGTTGCGGCTGAACAGCCGACGCCACATTCCGGCCTTTATCTACTGGATCAACTACCACCAAAGGCTCTGTAAAAAGCCGGTGCAGCTCTTTCTCTCTGTCCTTATAGTAGCCTTCAATGTCTATTTGTAAGTGGTGTCTGTAAGCGGCAAAGGCGCGTAGAGCCTCAATGAAAGAGCCGTAATGCAGTATTAGAAGCTCGCAAAGGTAGCCGCTGAAGCCTCCTGTTTTTATCTCAGCTCCATATACGCCAACACCTTTGAAAAATTTTTTGAGCAAACGCACTTCGCTCCGCCAGCTTTCAGGCAAGTGCTTTCGCACGTAGTCTGTGTGGAAGGGAGTTCGGTCAGTTGCGCTTCTCCATTCGCCTATCCGCACATCATAGCAAGGCACAATATTTATTCGCACATCATCAATGTATGCTTCCAGATACGGGTGCTCCGCGAATCGCTCAACCTGTTTTGCGCCTTCAGTGGCTTTACGAGCTATTTTCAAGCCTACTTCGCCTAATTCACTGCGCGGCATCGAAGTGGGCAAGCGTAGAAAAATGTCAATTTCCGGTTCTTCCCTCAGCCATGTATCTTTTGCAACTGAGCCTTCAATTCTCACGTTGGCTTTTACTCCGTAAGCTTCGCATGTGTCGATAGCTCTTTGCATCAGTGCTTTGGCTAACGCGTTTATTTTTTCTCTATCCTGCAACGTAGGCGTGATTAGACTTAAAACTTCTTGAACGACTGCATCCAACTTTTGCATGGTCTATTCCTTACTGTTGAGGGCCAACCTCTTTAAGCGTTGAGTAAATGGGCCCTTTAGGAGTTAAATCGCTCTTTTTAAGCCGCAAGCGTTCTGCGGAGACCGCGCCGAACTCATAATTCGCGTTTTCAACTATGAAGTTAGCCAACTGCACTTTGTTCTTTCCCGAGCGTACACGAGCGATTGTTAAGTGCGGGCTGAAGCCTTTAGAATCTGGCGCGAAGCCTAACCTGCGCATGCGTGGTTCCAATTGACTGACAATTGCTTTCAGCTGGTCGGCGCCTTCGGTTATTCCAATCCAAATAACTCGTGGATATCGCAGGTCTGGAAAGGCGCCTATGCCTTTAAGTTGCATGGTAAATGGTGTAAACTTGACATGTTTCATTTCTTCAAAAACTTTCTCGATCATTGAGAAGGGTAGATTGCCGAGGAAGCGAAGCGTGATGTGAATGTTCTGCGGCTCAACGAGCTTCAAATCCGCGCCGGTCTGGAGCAATCTGTTTTGCACTGATGAGATTCGGTTTAGAACCGTGCTGCTTTCTACATCAAAGGCTATGAAACTTCTTACAGATTCAGACATTTTTATTTTGCCCAATCTTACGTTTTACATTTTACTCGCATAAATGCTTTTTAATTCTCTACGCTACTATTGTATCAAACAAACGGGTGGAGCATGAACGCGGACAAAATAGTTGTTGGATTAACCGGCATGCCAGGAGCTGGAAAATCGCTGGTTGTAGACACCGCGCGAGCGTTGGGCTATGCGGTTGTCGTTATGGGCGATGTTGTGCGGGAAGAAACACGATTGCTTGGTCTGCCCTTAACGCCTGAGAATGTCGGCAAAGTTATGCTTGAACTACGAGAAAGAGGCGGACCAAGCGTGATAGCGGACAAATGTATTCCTAAAATTGAGCAACAGAGAAGCAGCAAAGTTATTATAGACGGCATTAGAAGCCTAAGCGAAGTTAACACTTTCAAAGCGCATTTCGCCAAATTTAGCCTCATCGCCGTTCACGCTTCACCTGAAACACGTTTTACTCGCCTCTTCAATCGGCGTCGAAGCGACGATCCCAACGGGTGGGCTGCATTTCATGAGAGGGATATGCGCGAACTCGGTGTAGGCTTAGGGAGCGCAATAGCTATGGCTGAGCATATCATAGTAAACGAAGCTAAGAAAGAGGAAACGATAGCTAAGATAACAGAGACGTTGAGGATGATTGAGGAGAAATGGAAGAAGTAACAGTTATTGTAGAAGCAGATGTTAATCCCACAGAAAGCGAAGAAAAAGTGAGGAAAGCGGTTGTTAACCTTTTTAACAATTTTGCAATCGAAATTCAGTTTTCCACATATGGAAGCCGGCTGAAAGCACTAGGAAATGGGCAAGAAGCGCTTATCAAATTTCGTGATCTCCTTCGCCAAGACCGCATCCGCGACGCAGCAAGAAAAGCACTTTTAGAATCCATACAGGGACAGTCCATCAGCTTTTACCTTAACAAGCAAGCAGCCTTCGCAGGGCACGTTTCCTTCTCTGAAGCCGAAGCAGAATCCCCCCTAGGCCCAATCAAAGTTACCATCAAATGCAATAATCCACGGCAGCTTATTGATTGGCTTGCGCCGAAAACCACTTAGAGGAAAACATCTTGCGGGCTAAAGCTTCCATAAGCGAACGCGGCGCAATTTTACTAGGTAACCACGTGGCATGCGACGCTTTTGACGCTGACAGAGTTCTACATGCGGTTACTCATGCGCATGCTGATCATTTAAGCGGTTTAAAAAAAAGCATACGAAGCGGCAAAAGAGTTTTGATGACTGCAGCTACACGTGATCTCGCTGAAATTATCTATGGGCCACTGCCGCATAATGGATGCTCTGTTGAAGTAATTGAGTATGGAACAACTGTGGAACAGGAGAACGAGCGGGTTACCCTTGTTAAGGCAGATCACATTTTAGGTGCAGCCCAAGTGCTTGTGGAAAATTCAGATCTAAGAGTTGCATATACCGGTGATTTTCGCGTGGACGGCACAGAGCCACTATTGGACTGCGATGTTATTGTCTTAGAGGCAACCTATGGCAATCCGGCTTTTAAACGTTCTTTCGGGCTGGATTTAAAAGAGCTACTGGTTTCGCTTGTCGAGAAAAATCTCCGTCATGGTACAGTGTATATTTTCGGCTATTACGGTAAACTACAAGAAATAATGCAGATATTACATGAGGCTGATGTAAGCGTGCCCTTTGTTATGCCCGAACGTGTTTATCAAGTTTCTAAAGTATGCGAGCGCCACGGCATGCACCTAGGCAATTTGACACTTGCAAGCACTAATGAAGGCCGCGAATTATTGGGCGGAAACCTGCCATGTGTAGCGTTTTATCACATGAACGCGCGGGGCAGCGTAGGTCTGCATGCCTCTCGTATATGTGTCAGCGGATGGGAATTTCATTCGCCTTATAGACGAATTGGCGAAAGAGAGTATTTGATAGCATTTAGCGACCACTCGGATTTTCAAGGCTTGCTTGAATACGTTAAAAGATGCAAGCCCAAACAAGTTATAACAGACAACTACCGTGTAAGCCACGGTGCAACATTGGCGAAGGAGATCACTCGGCGCTTGGGAATCCCTGCAGTTGCCATGCCGGGAAAATAGCAATAATCAAAATGCATCTTCGCTCTCAGCCGAAATAAACTTCATACCATCCAATGTTCATTTAAAGTTAATCCATAAAACTCGAATGCGCTGGCCGACAGCTAAACCCTTAAAAAGAATGTATTTCACTTGTTCAAGGCGTGAAATAAATATGAGTAAATCATCCGCAATTTCAGGTTTCTATAAGCTCCGTCCGAAAGAACGCTTAGCTCTTGTTAAAGAATTTGCTGGATTATCCGATGAAGAATGCGCTTTATTACTTAATACAGGCTCTTTGCCTTTGGACGTAGCGGATCGCATGATAGAAAATGTGGTAGGAGCCTTCCCGTTGCCCTTAGGCATCGCCGTTAACTTCCTCATCAACGGAAAAGACTATCTGGTTCCCATGGCCATTGAGGAGCCTTCTGTGGTCGCTGCGGCTAGCTACGCGGCTAAAATGGTGCGGGAAGGCGGAGGCTTCCACACTAGCAGCACCCCGCCAATAATGATTGGGCAGATACAAACCGTCGGTATTAAAGACCCAGAAACTGCCAAACAGTGCGTTTTAGAAGCAAAAGAAGAGATATTAAAAAAAGCCAACGAGCAAGACCCAGTTCTAGTGGCGGCTGGTGGCGGAGCAAAAGATCTTGACGCAAAAATCGTCCACACCACTCTCGGGTCAATGCTTATCGTAGAGTTGCATGTTGATTGCCGAGACGCTATGGGCGCGAACGCTGTTAACACAATGGCCGAGGCTGTCGCACCAATTATTGGACGTTTGACAGGTGGTCGCGTTTACCTAAGGATAATTAGTAACTTGGCTACAAAACGGCTTGCGCGCGCATGGTGTACTGTTCCGAAAGAAGCAGTAGGTGGCGAGGAAGTAGTGGATGGTATCGTTTACGCTTCGGCGTTCGCTGCCGCTGATCCATATCGTGCTGCAACGCATAATAAAGGCGCCTTAAACGGCATAATAGCCGTCGTCCTCGCTACAGGCAACGATCATAGAGCTGTTGAAGCTGGTGCCCATGCATATGCAGCGTTGAATGGCAGATACACATCACTCTCAAGATGGGAGAAAACTGAAAATGGCGACCTTAAAGGCTTCATTGAACTACCATTGGCGGTGGGCCTTATAGG
>JAOAIV010000010.1:21788-22101 GCA_026414525.1 Candidatus Bathyarchaeota archaeon
TAGCAAAAATAGCCGTGAAGATACTTGGCGTGAAAACTGCTAATGAATTAGCTGAAGTGTTGGCTGCCGTGGGTTTAGCCCAAAACCTTGCTGCGCTTCGAGCATTGGCGCATGAGGGAATACAGCGCGGTCACATGTCGCTTCATGCTAGAAACATTGCTGTAGCAGCCGGCGCAGAAGGCGAACTAATTGACTACGTGGCAGAAAGAATGGTGAGAGAACGAAAAATCCGAATTGATCGTGCCAGAGAGATCCTTCAAGAGCTCAAAAAAACAAATTTTTAGTCCTGCTTATTTTTCAGATTTCTTAATAT
>JAOAIV010000110.1 GCA_026414525.1 Candidatus Bathyarchaeota archaeon
CTTTAAGCCCGTGGCCTGTGGTAACGCAGACTACGCGCTCATCCCCATCTATCACGCCATTTTCAACCAGCTTTATTAAACCTGCAATTGACGAAGCACTTGCTGGCTCAACAAACAAGCCCTCAATTCTAGCAAGCAACTTCTGCGCGTTAAGAATTTCTTCGTCTGTCACGGTTTCCGCTGTGCCCTTTGATTCGTAGATAGCATTTAATGCTTTCTTCCAGCTTACCGGCGCACCAATTCTTATGGCGGTCGCGATGGTTTCAGGTGCAGCGACGGGCACTATGGTGTCGCTTCCAGTCTTTACGGCATGCGCTATTGGCGCTGCACCAGCCGCCTGTATACCCGTCATCTTCGGAAGACCCTTCACGAGACCAAGCGCGTGGAACTCTTTGAAGCCTTTCCATATGGCGCTTATGTTTCCAGCGTTTCCCACTGGCACGATAACTCTGTCTGGTGCTTCCTGGTTTAGCTGGTCGCAGATTTCGTAGCCCAGCGATTTTTGACCTTCAATTCTGAAGGGATTAACCGAGTTAAGCAAGTAAACGGTTCGGTGCTCCTCTGAAAGCTTAAGCACAATCTCTAAGGCTTGGTCAAAGTTGCCGCGCACTTGAATGACCTTTGCGCCGTAAATCATTGCTTGCGAAAGCTTTCCATATGCAATTTTACCAGTAGGTATCAACACTGCACATTGCAATCCCGCTTTCGCCGCGTAAGCCGCCAGCGACGCCGAAGTGTTGCCAGTGGATGCGCAGATAACGGATTTAACGCCGAGCTCAACGGCTTTGGTGACGCCGACGGTCATACCTCTATCCTTGAAGGAGCCCGTGGGATTCTCTCCTTCATTTTTCACATAAAGCTCTCTGAGCCCCAGATGCTTTGCCAAGCGCGAGCATGGATGAAGACCTGTGCCCCCCTCGTTTAATGAAACAATTTTTGATGGGTCATTTATTGGCATGAAGTCGAGGTAGCGCCAAACTGAAAGCGGCGCATTCCGCCACTCGCTTCGGCTAAGTGCTTTCGCAAATTCTTTGTGGTCATATTTTATTTCCAGTATGTCGCCGCATTTTCTGCAGAAATACACAATCTCATTTACATCATATTTGCTACCGCAGTTAATGCAAACCTGATTAGCCATTACATACACCTCTTTAGGTTGAACTTTCCACGCTTAGCGCTTTTAGCATGAGTGGCATAGAGTATTAAATTGTAAGTATTAATCCTATTGCTGGTGCTTAGCGCTCTTTGCCGCTGAAAAGCCAGTTCCACATCATCACCCGACGAGGTTGGACAGGACTTCATAAGCTTTGAGGCTGTCTTTTTTCTCCACGACAATTATGGTTTCAGTCCAGCAGGAGATGAACTCTATGATGTTCACGTTCTGCTCTGCCAGCAATGCGGTTAAAAAGGCAACCACTCCCGGCGTTGCTTCTAGCTCTTCAGGCGAGTGGATGACTATCATTGTGCAGTTATCATGCTTAACAAGTGTACTGATTCTGTCAGGCATGTCGCTTCTGTCGAGAAGGTAAACAAACTTGCCAAGCAAATCCACCTTCATCCCATTTTTGATATTTACTTCCTTGCTTGTTATCATGACTGCTTTTCTGTCGTAAACTGCTATGTTGCTCCGCTTTAAGACCTGCAGAACTTTCTCTTCTCTCTTCTGCTTGTGCTTTTGCAGGTCTTCTGCGAATCTTCGCAAGGCAGCTTTTATGGCGCTAGTGTTCTCTATTTTTAATTCTTTCTGGATTTGGCGGGCTAACTCGCTGAGATTAACTATGCCTTTTTCCAGAGCCTCCAGCAGGTAAGGCTTGTTTTGGAGGTGACTTCTGACAGTTTTAGCTATTGGCATGATGCATAAATGTATCAAATGAGACATTTAAAGCTTATCAAGTCACAAAAAAGTCGCAACATTTAAAAATTCCCCCCTGGAAGGTAAGGGAAATAAATTTCACTCTAAAAGCGGGGGAGCAAAACGACCGAAAAAATCGTACTAGCCTACTCAGGCGGACTAGACACATCCGTCATGATAAAGTGGCTCCAAGAAAAATACAACGCCGACGTAATAACCGTAACCGTCAACGTCGGCCAACCAGAAGACCTAAAAGAAATCGAGGAAAAAGCCAAAAAACTCGGCGTCTTAAAGCATTACTCAATAGACGCCAAAGAGGAATTCGCCAAAGATTACGTTTTCCCAGCCATAAAAGCCAACGCACTCTATGAAGGCAAGTATCCAATAAGCACCAGCCTATCTAGACCTCTTATAGCCAAGAAGATGGTAGAAATAGCTGAGAAAGAAGGGGCAACTGGCGCAGCACATGGGTGCACAGGCAAAGGCAACGATCAAGTACGCTTTGACGTAACATTAGGTGCGTTGGCTCCTGACTTGAAAATAATCGCGCCTGTTCGCGAATGGAACATGACGCGAGAAGAAGAAATTGAGTATGCAAAGGCAAGGGGTATTCCAGTTTCCACTGCAGCAAAGAAATACAGCATAGATCAAAGCATATGGGGCAGATCCATAGAATGCGGTGTTCTAGAAGACGCTAGCAAGGAACCGCCAGAAGACGCCTTCGAATGGACAGTTTCGCCAGAAAAAGCGCCAGACAAGCCGGAATACGTAACCATCCAATTCCAATCTGGCGTTCCAGTTGGATTGAATGGCAAGAAGCTTGATCCTCTAACGCTTATCGAAACATTAAATAAAATAGCGGGGAAACATGGCGTAGGCCGCATAGACCATATAGAAGACCGAATGGTCGGCATCAAATCCAGAGAAATCTACGAGTGCCCAGCGGCCACCGTCATCTTGGAAGCGCACAAAGACTTGGAAAAGATGGTGCTGACGCGGCATGAAGTCTTGTTTAAACAGCAAATTGATGCACAATGGACGTTTCTAGCTTATGCTGGCTTGTGGGTGGAGCCTCTAAGAGAGGACCTTGAAGCATTCATAAACAAAACCCAAGAGAAAGTGAACGGCGAAGTACGTGTAAAACTCTACAAGGGCGGGCTCCAAGTAGTTGGCCGCTCATCACCGATGTCGCTTTACGACAAAAACTTGGTTAACTATAACATTAAAACGGGCTTTAATCCTGCTTACTCGAAGGGTTTCATCGAGCTTTGGGGTCTACAAACGAGAATGGCTAATATTCTAAAAAGAAAAGCTGGGAGCCAAAAAGGAAACAAGGGAGGCGAGTAATGTCAAAGCTGCTGCGTGGCGGGCGCTTATCAGCAGTTCGCGAAGACGTTGCCAATTTTACTTCCTCAATGAAGGATGACCTGCGGCTGGCCGAAGCGGTTATCGCCATCAATAAGGCTCATGTAATAA
>JAOAIV010000111.1 GCA_026414525.1 Candidatus Bathyarchaeota archaeon
TCACTATCCCGCATGGCCGAGGGTAAAGAACTGGAAGCTAGCTGCTGGCAGCACTCAAACAACCATAGTTTTGGCCCAAACAGGACCTGCGCCAGAAGAAGGCTTGAACCCGCTGTTAACTACTTCATACTATGATTTGACAGTTTACGATAATATTTTCGATAGTCTTGCAGAAAGATGGGACTTAATCGATATGGAAATGGTGCCAGCACTCGCAACAAGCTGGGAAGTAGCATCCGACCAAAAGACCTGGACAGTACATCTTAGGCAGGGTGTGAAGTGGCATGACGGTGTTGAATTCACCGCTGACGATGTTAAATTCACATTTGATTCCGCAATGAACGAAGAAATAGCCTCGCCAACGGGCGCTTTCGTTAAAGAAATTTTGGGCAGCCCTGATAACATTGAAGTAGTTGACAAATATACTGTTGTGTTCAGACTTCCAAAGCCATACGCATATTTCGTTGAAACCATCTTGGCGTCGTATATAATTCCGAAGCACGTGCTAGAGAATGTTCCGCCGTCAGATTGGGCTTCGCATCCATTCAACACTGCCTCTGGCAGCTATAAGGTTGGCGCCTATACTGCTTATGGGCCGATAGGAACTGGTCCATATGTTTACGCAGCTTATGATCCCACAACCGCCGCTAACATAATGACCAAAAACGCCAACTATTGGAACAAGGCTGCGTTAGAAGCAGCTGGCTCATTCCAGATAGAAACGTTCTATGTTCAGCATATAGAGTCTTCGGATGCAGCAATCTCTGCGCTGAAATCAGGTGCTGTTGACGTATTGGACTCTCAGTATCATTTGGAAACAAAGCTTACAAGCATTGAGAAGCCGTGGGGCGACTATGCTGCTTACGATGCCTTTGGGGTTCAAGAACTTGGCTTTAACATGAAGCACCCAGTTTTCGGAACAGGTGTTGACACGCCACTCGGCAAGAAAGACCCATCAAGAGCCGCTGAAGCTGCACGTTACGTTAGGCAAGCAATTAGCCACTTGATACCTAGACAACAGATAATCGACACTATACTTAGTGGCTATGGAACCCCAGGCGTCACCACGCCCATTACAACACTGACTGCCGGTTTCGATAAATCCCTAAAGCCATATGAATATGATGTTGAATTGGCGAAATCACTGCTAGCCGCTGCTGGCTATGAAACAGGAGTACCCCCGCCTGCAGGAGATTTCCTGCAGCAATATGGACTTTACATCATAGCGGTTGTTGTGGTGGTAGTTGTAGTAGTTGCTGTCGTCGCGCTTAAAAAGAAACGTTGAGCAACTAAGCATTAACATCTCCCTTTTTACTTTTTTTGTTTTTGCTAAATAATTATCATCGGTTAACTTGGACATCATTTCTAAGTGGCTAAAACGCCGAGATAACAAAAGCGGCAAACATAAGGATCAATCCGGTAATAATCCATGTTCGTGCTTGTTTCTCTGCTTCTTTCTGGCGCTGTGCGGTCCACGGTTTAGTGTGAAACAGAATTTCGCTTATTTTAGTGCATATAGGGGAATAAAATGCAACAATCCCGCCTATTGTGAGTCCCACACCTCCTTCTAGCAGCATTAGAAGTGAGAGTGCAAAAGTTATCTGGTTTATGCTCTCGTGGATGAGAAAAAGAAGTGAAATGTCTATTACTGTGATTATTAAAGAGTAAAGTGTACCTCGTGCAAGCAGAGCTAGTAGGACTACCTTGGGAAACATTCCTTTTCAGTCTTCATATTTTTTGGTTAATTCTACTGCATAAAGAACAGCAGTTGCCGAAAAAAAGCTTTTCTATTTACCCCGTTGCATGCTATAGTATTTTATTGTATAATTAATTTTTCAGGAATTCAATATGCAGATGAAAAATCTTTAAAAACCCTGCAAGAAACAGGCGGAGGCTTAGTCGATTGTGTGTCTTGTACTCTGCTTAGTAGTTAGCGAACTTCTCCTTCTACTAGGTAATAGGGTGTTGCGGTTTCAATCGCAGATTCTATAACTTTGTAAAGGTGCTTTTGTAATATTTTCATTGCAGAATATTCCCCATAGTGATATCGGGCATAGTCGATAGAGCCTTACTACAGCGTTAGTGTATTGCTGATCCTAAAAAAGGCCATTTGGATATTTATTTACGTGTTTCTTTTTGTTTAATAATAAAAAACTAATTATGTAGGCAATCATAAAGGTCTCAACCACATGCACTTTGGAAAGCTGTTCAACAATTATTCGGGTATGCCTGCAGAAGCTAAGTACCTTATCTATGCCTCTATACTGCCGGGAATTGCTTACGGATTAATATTTACTGACGTATCCTATTTTCTTACAATCGTTCAAGGCGTGCCCGCAGAGTTCACAGGCTTAGTGATTTCCGCCATGGGAATCTCAACCTTTGTTGCGAGTATTTTTCTCGGAATTGCCGCCGACCTTTATGGAAGAAAGAAAATGCTCATTATAGGCAACTTGCTGGCAAGCGCAATGCTTGCTGTCTTTGCTTTAACAACAGATCCCGCAATACTGTTAACCGCCGCAATCGGCGAGGGTATCTCTGAAGCTGCTGCGACTGCGTCAAGTAGCGCCTTGCTTGCAGATAAAGTGGAACCTGAAAAAAGAACTAGCCTATTTTCACTTTACGGTTTCGTCCAGAATCTTGCTTACGCCTTAGGAAGTTTCGCTGTGCCATTCGTTATATTCTTTGAGCTTCTCGGGTTGTCTGAGCAAGGTAGCCATATATTGCTTTATGTCCTAATTGCTATTCTCAGTGCATTTTCCACGCTTTTAATGTTAAAGGTCAGTGAGTCACAAAAACTAAAACGGCCAAAAGCAGGCGAAACAGGTTTCCTTCCAAGAAAGTCGAAAGGAATTTTGATTAAGTATGTTTTAAGCGGCGCCATACTTGCTTTTGGCGCTGGCATGGTCGTTCCACTTATGACCCTCTGGTTTAATTTGCATTATGGCATCTCAGATAAAATAAGCGCAACTATCTTGGCAATTTCAAGTGTTCTTATAGGGTTTGCCACGCTTGCGTCGCCACTTATTGCCAAAAAATTTGGGCTCGTAAAAGCTATCGTAATCACGCAGTTGTCATCAACGTTTTTCATGTCCCTTGTACCTTTCTCACCCAACTATGCCTTAGCTGGT
The DNA here is from genome assembly GCA_026414525.1 of Candidatus Bathyarchaeota archaeon. GTDB lineage: Archaea > Thermoproteota > Bathyarchaeia > Bathyarchaeales > Bathycorpusculaceae > JAOAIV01. The sequence continues at coordinate 3,132 of JAOAIV010000111.1, forward strand.
TTTGTCTACACCTTAAGAGCGTTGCTTATGAATATGGCAAGCCCACTTTCGCAGTCAATGATAATGGGCATAGTTGCAGAGGATGAGCGTGGCGCAGTTTCAGGTATAAGCTGTCTCTTATACACATCT
>JAOAIV010000112.1 GCA_026414525.1 Candidatus Bathyarchaeota archaeon
GGGATGCTGGACACGGGAAAGCCCAGATACTTCTCTAGTGACTTCGGCAGTCCTGCGGGAACTTTGCGCAGTCCATCCTTGTCATCGCAGAACGCGATGAGCTCAGAATTGTAGCCCATCTCTCGTAAAGCCAGCGTTACGGCGTAGGAGCGCGCGGCATCGCCGAGGCTGCCTATATGGGGAAACCCTGAGGCGCCGAGCCCCATCTCCGTGCGAATTTTGCTTAGGCTTCTGCCCAGCTTCTGCTCTCGGCTAATTATCTTTTGCGCCATCTTGTCATACCATGTGCCGCGACCAATTGTTTCCTTGCTCATTTCAGATCCTAACTCTGCCATAGCATAAACCAAATGGAAATAAAAACGTTACAAAAAGAATCCTCAAATACATTGGCTTGCTTTGTTTTCAGCGGGATTTCAAAAACGTTGAATGAAAAATAAAAAGGCGCGATTATAGTCTAGCTCCGCAGTTGGAGCAGAATTTCGCGCTGGCCTGGTTTTCAGCGCTGCATTTTGGACATTTGACTGTGGCCTGTAATGGCGCACCACAGTTTGAGCAGAACTTTGCGCCTGTAACGTTTGCTGCACCGCACTTCGGGCAGTTCACACCAGCCGGCGCCTGTTGCGCTTGTAACGGTGAACCGCAGTTGCCGCAGAATTTGCTTGTCTGCGGATTCTGGTATCCACATTTTGGGCATAGCACCATCACTTGGGTTTGCCCAGCAGGCGGCTGCTGAAATATTTGCGGCAGAATAACTGCGCCGGCGCCTACGGCTGCGCCTGAGCTTTTCGAGAGGCTTTCGCTTGATTTCTGCACAGTTTCCATTCTGAGAACTTCGGTTCCACTTACTCCAGTTTTTATGTAGAATAGTCTGTCGCGCCATTCAGGTGTTGTATCTATACCTTCAAACTTGACGTCTATCAGTTCAAGCCCGATACGTGAGAAGGCATCGTAAAGTGTATTCTTTGCAAGCAGGCTTGTCTCATCAAGTTTGCCATAAACGTCCGTGAGCGTGTACTGGCTCAATGTATCGATTAGGCGCTCGTTAAGGTAGCCTCTTAAAAAGTTTTGCAGTCCATCGGTTGTGTATGCGCCTTGGCTGCCTACAACTTCGTTTACAAAGAGATTAGGCTCCTCAACCCTGAACCAGAAGCCGCCAAAGAACTTCAAGGGTGCAAGCTCTTTAGTTTGTCCTTGCGCGCCGAATTTACCCTGGAACTGTTTTAGTGAAATAAAGATGATAGTAGCTCTGAAGGGAACTTTGTCGAAACCTGCAAGCTTGGCGAGAATCTTTGTAAGCAACGGCAAATTCGCCGTCGACAGCACATGGCGGCCTGCTCTGAACACGTCATAGGCTTTTCCGTCTCTGAAGAAAACCGCTGCTTCGTATTCGTGGACAATAAGGTTGTCGCCCCATGCGATTTCTTCGTTTGGGTATCTCCAAACAATGTCATTTTCTCTTGCGCCTACCCATTCAATGACTCTCGGCATTTACGCTTCACCTCCAATTCCTCTGAGAATGTTTGCACGTTCATCAACAAGCTTATCAAGCGCCTCAATTTCAGCTATAACCGCATCAACTGCAGCGCGCCACTCCTCTGTTCCAGCTTCAATCTGATTACTGTTTTTAACACCAGCTTTTATGGCCTCTGCCTTTTCTATAAGGCTTAAGTCGTGCCGAATAACTGCGTCAAGTTTGTCTTCCTTGACTTTCACTGCGTCAAACATGCCTGCGTAGCCGGCGACAGCCTTATCAATACGCTGAGTAACTCTGTCAATTCTGGCGTTGAATGCTTCAAGACGGTATGCATCGTCGCCTACAAGCTTCTGCGTCGTCGAAAGATTCGCTAAGGCTCTTCTGAAATCCATTTTTGCAGCTTTAAGTCTATTAACAACTTCCATTCTGATCAGTCGATCGCTTTCCCTTCGCAGCTCCTTCTCCTTGTAGCCACGGTATCCTGGAATGTAGCTCATAATTTTCTCGAGAAGGGTACGTTCCCCTTTGACTTTTTCCAAGTAGTCTTTTTTACTCATTTTTTACTCCTCTGGTATGAGAAAATACCTATTACTGCTATGGTCACGGCGAGAACGCCTATTATGACAAAAGGATTCACGGCA
>JAOAIV010000113.1 GCA_026414525.1 Candidatus Bathyarchaeota archaeon
AACCTATAGAGAGTATGACCGAAGAAGAGTGTAGCAGAAACTAGCCACCGTAAAAGCCGCCACGAGAGGAGCCTTCGCTATCGCAGCTGGCTCTTGATTATTTCTTTTGCGGTTTTCACTGCTTCATGCAGCTTTCCCGGTTGGGTTCCGCCGCCCTGCGCAAAGTTAGGTTTTCCACCGCCGCCCCCGCCAATTATAGTTGCAGCAGCCTTAACGACTTCACCTGCATTGACGCCTTTTTCCACAGCGGTTTTTCCAGCCATCACGAGAACCCGCGCGTTTTTCTCATCAACCGCATAAAACAATGCAACCGCCGCTTCATTTCGCTTTATTATTTCATTTGCAGTTTCCACCATACGATTAACATCCACACCATGGAAGCCTCGCTCAACAATTATTACACCGTTAATTTCCTCTGCTTGCTCATTGGCTCTAGTTTGCTCCAGCACTGCACTATCTCTGGCCGCCAACTCCTTAATTAGCCGCCGATTTTCTGCGGTGACGTCCTTCAACTCCTTCACAAGTTTCTCAGCGGTTTTATCCAGCTTCTCCAACGGCGCGCCTAACGTCTCCGAAACCTTCCACAGCAAACGTTCCTGTTGCTGCACCGCCTTCAAAGCGTGAAGGCCAACCGCATACACAAGCCGCTCCACACCGTCTTGGATACGTTCTGTATAGAGGATTTTGAGAAAGCCTATCTCACCTGTGCGCTTCAAGTGTGTTCCCGCGCAGGCTTCCACATCCCAGTCTCCTGTTTTAACCACGCGAATGTCTTTGCCAGGCACAGCGCCGCCCTGATAAAGCCTAAAGCCATACTCCGCTTCAGCCAGGTTTCTCGGCATCCACGCAGTAGCAACAGGCATATCAGCCAAAACTGCTTGGTTCGCGAGAGTTTCAATTTTATGTATCTCATCAGGCGTTAGACGGCGATAATGTGAAATGTCCAGTCGCGTGCTCTCCACACCCTTTTGAGTACCATGCTGCCAAACATGCTCGCCTAACACGCGCCTCGCAGCGCCATTAACCAGGTGCGTAGCCGTATGCGCCTTCATAAGCGCATAACGCTTCTCCCAATCAAGCACGCCCTTTACAACGGTGCCCTCCTTAAGCGCAAAGGCATTCTTAACTTTGTGCAGAATGACTCTGCCTGCCTTCTGCACATCCACAACCTCTACCTTGACGTCGCCAAGCATAAGGAAACCTTGGTCTGCAGGTTGCCCTCCGCCTTCAGGATAAAAGTAAGTGCGATCCAAGACAACATACTGCCCGCCGACTATTTTGAGAACTTTCGCCTCGAACTCTCTCACGTATGCGTCAACATAATACATCTGTTCAGTGGAAGGCAAATTTGCCACGGCAACTTCCAAATTAGCTGCCACTTTCGCCTTTTCCTCTTCCGTCGGCTTTTCTGCTTGCATGTGCCTCTTCGCAATTAGAGAGTAGAAGTCTTCAGAAACCTCCACCGCTATGCCTTCTGACGCGGCCACTTCTTTAACGATTTCAGGCGGAAGCCCATGCGAATCATACAATTCCGAGAGCGTGGCATCTGGCATGCGGTTGGCGCCTTTGGCTTTCAGCTCCGCGGCGATCCGCTTCACCATGCCTTCGCCCCGCTTAAGCGTATCAGTGAACTTCTCCTCTTCCGCCTGCAGTAGCTCCATGATCTCGTTGCGCATAGCTTTAATGTGGGGGTAATCCTTTGACCAATAGTCAACCTGCAGATCCACGATGTCATAAAGCCTCTCTGAGATGCCCAGCATCTTTAGCAGTCGATAAACTCGGCGAAACAGAAGCCTCGCTAAATAGCCTTCGTGAATGTTTGATGGCACGATGCCTTCTGAAAGCATGAAGCTTAGGCACTTAGTGTGATCAACAACTGCAAAGGCATTTTCGATGGGAACCAGCACCTTATCCAACTCATCCACGTGGAAGCCAACGAGTTCAGCTACTTGTCTCCGCGCGCTCATTCTATTCGCGGTCTTATCGATGCTCACTAAACCAGAGTATTTCGCCACGGAATACAGCAGCTCATTATCAGGCTTTAACCCAGCCATGGCGAAGATCTTGTCAAGCATACTGCCATAAACGGCGTGGAAACAGCTTGGCACCCCCTGCGAGAGCCACGCGAAACGGTCAAGCCCATAGCCAGTGTCCACAGTACGTATGGGTAGCTTAATGAACTCGCCGTTAACCACTTTATACTGCATAAAAACAAGCGTCGCAACTTCTAACCCGCCGATAACGCATTCTACGTCTGGACCTGCATTTCCGCCGCCAACCCACACGTCCTCCTTGTACGTGACATCTTCGGATTTCACGCCTAAAACTTCCGTGACAAACTCGTGATGATACCGCACTGTGTCGTCTTTCCAGTAAACCTCCAAGTCAGGGTAGTTAAAGGCATGTGCGCCGCCCATCTCAAAGATGGTTAGGTGCCTACCGAACGTGGGGCCCGTGTTTCCAATATCCACCAGCCGGATGCATGGTTGCGCGATAACCAGCGGATTAGCAGGCGGCGGCGCAATCCCCTCGGTGACGTATGGCTGAAAATCGATTATGCTGGCATGTGTCAGATAAATGTCGTTTCGCCATCTCGCAACAACCGGATAGGGCTTGACGCGTGTGTGATTGTGCTTTTCGAAGAAGGATAGAAAAGCCTCACGCATCTCAGGGAGACTGTAGCGTTTCCTTGTCGGCGGATTCTTCAGAAAAGTGTAGCATGCGCATCCGTCGGAGGATGATTCGCCACAAGTCGCCTGATTAGCATTTTGCGTCCAAAAATATTCTCCACAACTTGGGCAAAGCTTTCTAACGAATCCTTCTTCCTTAAAGAACTTGAGCGCATATTCCTCTGCTGGAAACCTCTTCAAGCCTTTCAGACACTCCGCTTACGGTTGGGGATAACCCCCATTTTAAAGGGGTTACGGAGTTCAACGATTTAAACCATTTCACTTCAAAACAAAGCGGGGCTTGAACAATAGCTACTGCTTATGCCCTTGGCGCCTGCTTGAAGTAACTAATTGCCAATGTAATTGAATCTTTGGGTGTTCTAAATTTTAGTACGGTTGTATCCAAATGTAGAATTAAATAATAGTTACATCAAATATATAGCTGCAAGACAAATGGTCTTGCCGAAGACAAGAAGCATGAAGTCAATAACTATAACAGTTGTTGCTCTACTGCTTCTAAGCCTGCTATTTAGGTCAGAGACACGGCTATCCAAAGTTAAAATAG
>JAOAIV010000114.1 GCA_026414525.1 Candidatus Bathyarchaeota archaeon
GTATTAGCTGCGGTTTATGCGCTAGGGACTGCCCTGCAAAAGCCATCGAGATGATCGAAGTCGACGGGAAAAGGAGGCCTTTGTTTCATCTTGATCTCTGTGTATTCTGCTATCAATGCGCTGAAAGCTGCCCTAGAAACGCCATAAAGAGTTCCAGATTTTTCGAGTTAGCCACAACCGACAAATCTGATTTAGTAGTAAAACCTGAGAAAAGTCCTCAAAAAGAGGCAGGTGAGCAGCAATGATTTTGGAGCTTATCTCAATCGGGCTTGTAATATCCGCTTGTTTAACCATTTTCCTTGACGAAGCAGTCTACTCTGTTCTCGCCTTAACAGGCACGTTCCTGTTAACCGCACTATTGTACGCATTGAGCGGCGCGCTTTTCGCGGCGATTTTCCAGTTCGCTATGGGCGTTGGAACGCTGGCGATTCTGTTCTTGTCAGGAGAAATGTTGAGTAAAAAGCCGCCGAAAATTCCTAAGGAACGCTTGCTCTCGCTTGTCGCCGTAGGCGCGCTTTTATCGTTGCCTATGCTTTTCCTCTCAGTGTCAAGTCCCATGAACGTTTTCTCCGATGTCCAGTTTGAAGAAGCTTTGTGGCGCTTGAGGGCTGGCGATGTGCTGCTGCAAGGATTAGTTGTGCTTACTGTATCAGTTGGCATAGCTATTTTTCTACATGAAAAGAAGAAAGGTGAAGAATGAAATGGACTTTGTCATCTTATCGATAGTGATGCTTGTCATCGGCATTTACGGCTTACTCACAAAGCGTGACCTGTTAAAAGTGTTCGTGTCGGTGGAGTTAATCGCCACGGCGGCAACACTAAATTTTGTAATGCTGACATCCGCAGGCAACGGATTAGGTCAAGCATTTCTTGTTTTAGCTTTCGCCACAGACACCGCCGTAGGCGCCTTGGTTTTGGCACTACTGCTAATCGCATACAAGAAATATGGGACAAGCGACATTGGCGAAATAATGCGTATAGAACAAGACAAAAAAGAAGGAGAGCGTGAAGTGTAATTGTTACCTGAAGTTTCTTCATGGCTTGTTTGGCTGCTTCCTTTAATTTCCAGCATATTCGTGCCGCTAATCGCACGGCTCGGCGAAAAACCAAGAAACTACTTTGTAGTTGCAATAAGCCTCGTAACTGCAGCATTAGCCTTTTCGCTGATCCCAGCCGCCTATAACGGCGAAACTGAAGCCTTCAGCTCATCCACAGCGTGGATATCCTCAGGAATAAACGCTGGCGTTTTCATCGACCCGCTGAGCGTTTTGTTCGCGGCTCTAGTCGCCTTCTTCGGCGTGATAATCGCCATCTACTCTTTGGGCTACATGAAAGGCGAAGAAGGATTAACACGATACTACTTCTTCCTCCTGCTTTTCATAGGCTCAATGATTGGCCTCGTGATCTCCGACAATTTCCTTCAAATGTTTATCTTCTGGGAAATGGTGGGCCTCTGCTCCTACTCGCTGATCTCCTTCTGGTACAAGCGTCCCGAATCAGTCCGTGCAGGCGCCAAAGTTTTCCTCATGACCCGCATAGGCGACATAAGCCTACTAGGCGCTATCGGCCTTCTCTACGCAAGTTTAGGCTCATTTTCCTTCAGATACACCATCGCCAACATAGCAGCGATACCTGCACCCACTCTAACGGCAATAGCGTTCTTAACGCTGGGCGGTGCCATCGCCAAATCTGCGCAGCTTCCTCTGCACACGTGGCTGTACAGCGCCATGGAAGCACCTACCTCCGTAAGCGCGCTGCTGCATGCTGCAACCATGGTTAAGGCAGGCATCTATCTAATTGCAAGATTAATTCTCATCTTAGGACCATCAGCCTTTTCCATACCCATGTGGCTGCCCACGGTCGCCTGGATCGGCGTCTTAACCGCCTTCATCGGGGCAACATTAGCCTTATACACCCCGGACATCAAAGGCGTGCTAGCCTACTCTACCATTAGCCAATTGGGCTTCATGATGGCCGCTTTGGGCACGGTTTCTCAGCACTCAGACCTGGGCCTGTTCGCCAGCCTGTTCCACATGATAAGCCACGCCTTCTTCGAGCGCTTGGGCTTCCTCCTGGCAGGCGGCATAATCCACGCACTTGGAACACGCGACATGAGGCTTATGGGCGGCTTAAGAAAAGCCATGCCGATAACCTTCGGGTTAAGCATAATAATGGTTTTAACAACCAGTGGATTGCCGCCTTTCGCCGCTTTCTTCAGCAAAGGCCTCATTATAACAAGCTTGACAGAAGCCGGAAACATCTGGCAGGTCCTTTTAATCTATGTCACTGCCGCTCTCACGTTTACCTATAGCCTTCGGTTCATGACGCTTGTTTTCATGGGCAAAGAAGCCGATCACTTGAAGAAGCTTCATGTGCATGAAGCTCCGAAAATAATGCTTTTCCCCGCCGCGATACTGGCCGTTTTATGTGTTGCTTGGGGTTTCGTTGAGCCATGGCTGAAAAGCTTTATGCAGGTAGAAGCGGAAGCAAGCCTACTAGGCGCCTTTTTCAGCTTAGAAACCCCTGTTTTCTTTGCCATAATTGCGCCAGCTGGCTTAATTATATATCTGACTTACTACAAGAACTCTGAGATTATGAGTAAATTACGCAGCAGTTCAAATCCGTTGAAAACGGTTCTGAGTCATGGCTATTTCTTCGACGACCTTTACGAGAAGGTTACAGCCAAAGCCATAGTAAGCTTCTCAAATGGTGTCCGTTTTGTTGAAAAAGTTGTTTTCAACAAATTTCCGCAGATAGTTGCGTGGTCAGTTATTGTTTTGGCGAATGCGGTGCACAGATACCTTGATATTTTGGCTGATAACCTGCTTACCCTCATCGCACATCATACCCTGCGGGGCGCCGCGCATATGCGGAAGGTGCCTTCCTCGTCTCTGCAGCATTATATCGCTGCCGCATTACTCGGCTTCATATTGATTATAATATTGCTGATAATAACCGTAGGAGTATAACACAATGTCATACCTGCTATTGCCAGTTTTCCTCCTACCCACCTTGGGTGTTCCCTTTGTCTATCTAAGCGGAAAAAAGTCCCCACGTTTAGCAGCAGCCATTGTTGCCCTAATAGCGCTCGCCAACATCGCCTTTATTCTGTCCACAGTTCCCACGGTGCTTGACAGCCCAAATC
>JAOAIV010000115.1 GCA_026414525.1 Candidatus Bathyarchaeota archaeon
CAGGCTTTGTAACGGTCACCGTCATGTTGTACCATCTTGTTCCCCAAGGTCCTGACGCGCCTGGCGGCACTTTGTCAATCCAGCCAGTAACTGCAACTTGCTGGCCAACTCCTACAGGGTTAGGCGAGACATTTATGTACGCATATGTGGGGATCTGCCATGGCGGATAATGAGCAATAGCATCAGGTAGCGCAACAAGCAATATAGCAACAATACATACAAGAAACAAAGTAACTACTGTATATATTTTGTTTTTCTCCATTCTCCTATTCTCCATTAATTTAATGCGCAAGAATGCGCAGGTAAATATCTTTATTTACAAAACCTTAAATGCACTAGTGTAAAGTGCCGCTATCAACAAACATAAACGATTTAAAGGTATGAAGCGCGTAATTCTATATGGGAGCGTTTCTTGGATCCTTACCCTTCAGAACTTCAAGTTTTAATTGAGCTGGGGCTGACCCTAAAACAGGCTAAAGTTTATCTGGCGCTTGTTGAGTCTGGACCGTTGAAGGTGGCTGAAATAGCAAAATTCTCTAAAGTTGCACGGCCCGACGTTTATCGCGTTATCTCTGCGCTTAGGCAGCTGGGATTGATCGAGGAAGTTTGCAAAAAGCCTGTTGAGTACAAAGCTACGCCATTGAATGAGGCGCTTACGTTTTTGCTTCAAATTAGAACTGAGCAATACAAGAAAATAAGTGCCTCAGCTCAAATGCTTCTTAATATGGAATTACCTATAAAACATAATGAAAAGGAAAGGTTGGAATCTCCACAATTCATTTTAATTCCTCATGGGAAACAAGTTATTGAAAAAATTAGGACCGCACTTGGAAAGGCACGATCAAGTGTCGATCTTGTGCTCTCTTGGAAGAGGTTTTCTCATGGCATAACTAACGTATTTGCTGAAAATGTGGAATCTGCTTGGGCAAAAAACGTGAAATTCCGATTCATAATAGAGAAACCTTTGAAAAATAAGACGGCAGATCAATTGATACAGTATTGCTTGGGGAAGCCGTTTTGTCAAATAAGATTTTTACCTTATTATCCTAGGACGATTTTTGGTGTTTACGATAAAAAAGAGGTTTTTATTATTGTTTTTCCAGAGATGGATTTGCCTAGTTCGCCAGCGCTTTGGTCGAATAATCGTAGTCTTGTTGCAATGGCGGCAGATCATTTCGAGATGCTATGGCCAAAAGCGATGGAGAATATCTGATTTAAAACTGTGTGACTTAGTTATAATTATCAATTTTTGATTAAAATTTTACTAGTAAATTACCGCTTAAATCCCATCCCCCGCACCATATTCGCTAGTAAACGAGAAGTATTGATAAAGGGATTTAAAGATTCAACTAATCTAATAGTAAAAATTATGAATTTCATCATTAACGATGAAAAATTAGCGCACTTTACATTAGAGTAGTTGCTTTTTATGAAATTTTGGCAGGAAAAAAGGGGAAGTATATGTTAACCGTCTTTACCCGTGTTGACTATAATTTTCTCACATGATTTAGGGATTGATTTGTGAACGATAGACAGCGACTATGTAACGACGTTTTTACAATGGCTGTTTGAAAACTGCGTTAATTGATTATCACTCCAATAGAAGCAGCAGCGCCATTACAACAATTCCTAGAATGATTGCTATCATTTGTGCGGTAGCTTTTCTTGGGGCGCAAGCGTCTTTGCGGAGTTCGGGAATTAAATCGGAAGCGGCGACGTAAATGAAGTTGCCTGCTGCGAAGGGAATTAGTAGTGGAATGAAACCGTCTATGACAGCGCTTAACGCGATTGCTATTATGGCTCCAGCAACTGTAGCCATTGCGGTTAATAAATTAAGCCGTATGGCACGTTTTTTGCTGAAGCCGCCGTAAATTAGGACACCGAAGTCTCCGATTTCTTGAGGAATTTCGTGGAAGAGCACGGCAAGGGTTGAGGCTATGCCTATGGGGATGCTTGCCATGTAGCTGCCTGCGATTATCATGCCGTCGATTAGGTTGTGGACGGCATCTCCGAAGAGGTTCATGTATGCAAATGGGTGTGGATGCTCGTTTGATGTTGGTATGTGGCAGTGTCGCCACTGAAGCAGACGCTCCACGGTTAAAGAGACCAGTATGCCGAATATGATGAGTATAGAGGCTAGAAGGGTTGGGCTGGTGTTTTCCATTGCGTCTGGGATAAGGTGAATGAAGGCGTCTCCGAAGAGGCTTCCAGCTGCGAAGCTGACGAGATATAGGAGTATTTTTGCAAGATGTTTATCATTAAACATTAGTGTTAAGGCTCCAGCCAGAGAAATCAAACTTATAACGAGAACGCTTAGTAAACCAAGTAGTTCCGGCAACATTATGGGTTACCGTGAACATTTGAGGACAAGCCGAATTTATTAATTTTTTCCCATTTTTTAATAAAATCTTATATATTTGCCAGCCTATTCTTAATAACTCTGTATGAGCATCATAAGTTTATCTTTACCGAAAACGCTACTTGATAAAGTTGACGCGTATATTCAGCAACAGGGCTTCGCAAACCGCTCCGAGGTCGTACGACAAGCATTACGCGCTTACATGTCGGAAAGCAAACGCTTGGATGAGCTTCAAGGCAGAATCACAGTCGTCATTACACTCATTTACAAACGCGAGGCAAAAAGAAATCAGATATCAGACTTGCAACACAACTACAGCAATGCGGTCTTGACATTTCTTCACACTCATGTCGACGCAGATTCCTGTATAGAAATAATCGTGGCCCGCGAAAACACTGAGGTGCTAAAGTCGCTTATTCAAGCTTTGAAAGCTAACAAGCAAATATCTGAAGTTAAAGTAACAATACTCTAAATGCAAAGGATATGCAGCTTAGTTCATCAGAGCTAAGCTAAATTATAACTTAATTTCATCCTTCTTTAGTGCGGCTACAAAGCAGTCTTTGTGGTAAACTCTACCATAGTTTTCAGGCGTAATATACTGATTGGCTTCTGACCATTTCCACATTTGCCCACGGGTGGGGTATTTGCCAATCAAAATGAAGTCCTCATATGCTTTTACTGGTTTTCCACAGCATTCGCAAGGCATATTTCAACACCATTGCTTGTTTTTCGTGGCTAGT
>JAOAIV010000116.1 GCA_026414525.1 Candidatus Bathyarchaeota archaeon
ATTCGAACCAGCAGGAAATAGAGCCTATTACTCTCATCATCACGTGCAACAACGCTTTTAGCAAGTTGCAAATCTCCATTGACGAAGGAAGCAACAGCATCACGGTTCATACCCGCAACTATAGCATAATTTCGCCTCAAAATTTTTTCAGGCGGAAACCCAGAAGGCTCCAGCAAACATTGAAGAACTATTTGAGAGTAACTTTCCTCAATTATCTCCAAACCAATTAACGCGCTCGCAGTTGCCTTAACCACATTTCTAACGTCAAAGTCGATGCCAGTCGTTGCTTGGATAGTGATTACATCGAAACCTAGAAGATAACGGCTGATAATTTCACGGCTTAAATACGGTCCAACATTTAAATTCGCAACTTTCGGCAACTGTTCAGCATCATACTTGGCATCAACGAGGAGTTTACCCTCGCTTGTCTCATTCAAAGAAACCAACGTTCCTTTCCGTAAGCCATGTTGCTCAGCCCAAGACCTTGGTAAACAAACAAAAAACGTGCCGGTGCGCGTGCATTGCACTTTACGTAATTCACCCATTAAAGATCTCCTTCATAAATCACGCTTTAAAGATAACACATCTAAATAAGAAAACGTATATATAAACTTGAAATGAAATGTTGGAATTCAAAGATAAATGTGTAATCGGCATAGATTTGGCTGCATCAAGCAAAAACCCTACTGGCTGGGCACTGCTGAGAGGAAAAACGCTTAGAACAGCGTTAATATACACAGATAGCGAAATTTTAGAAAACATAGTAATGAACAACCCAGCACTTATAGCCATCGACGCGCCCTTGCACCTTCCAAAAAAAGCCAACTTTTTCAGAAACGCAGATAAAGAAATGATAAGAAAAGGCTACAAAGTATTTTCCCCTAAACTTCCAGCCATGCAAAAACTCACTTTAAGGGCAATAAAGGTGAATAGGCTAATAGGAGAGAAAAAGTATAAAACAATTGAAGTGCACCCAACATCAACTCGAAAAGCCTTAGAAATGCCATCAAAAGATTGGAAAGCGATACAAGCAATACTGAAAAATCTTGGCTTGAAAGGCGAATTGGAAACACGTACCTTAATTTCCCACGAGCTCGATGCCGCCACTGCAGCTTTAACAGCAGTTCTCCATTTGAAGAAGCAAACGGAAAGGTTAGGTGACCGCGAGGAAGGATACATAATCGTGCCTAACAAAAGAAATTGGAGAGAACTATTATGAGCGAGCAGGAAAAACTGCAAAGAGCAGTTGAAGCAACAATTGCAGCAGGGTATCAGTTAAGTAGTGACGCTTTTGATTATTTACACCACGCCTCTGCCATGGACGACCCCGCTATCATAATAAACAGAGTATTACAAAGATTAGAAGAATTGCCTGAAAAACCATTATTCATCGACAGAAGCTTTTTAGAAACACTGCTTAAACAGCCAGAGATTACAAAGTTGGAACAAAACGGAAGGCAGAGCGAAAAATTTGAGCTGCCACAGCAGCAGTATCTGACCGAGGGCGGAAGCACTTTCCAGCCTTATGCAAAGGATGTAGAAGCATCTATTAAAGTTATAGAGGACCCTACAAGCAAGCTTAGCGCTAATGGAACCGTTGAAGATTACCTTAAATATTTTCAGGATAGATTTAAACGAATTGAACGCTTATTGAGGCAAAGGCTCGATGTTAAGGCTGCAACGCCTATATTAGAAGCTTTGAAGTCACCAGTTAAAACCAAACTTAAAATCATTGGCATGGTGACTGAAAAAAGAGAGGCAAAGCAGAACATAATTTTGACTGTCGAAGATATAGAGGCGTTTGCCACTGTTTTAGTTCCTCGTCAAGCATCGGAAGAACTACATGAAAAAGCCCAGCAGCTTCTTCCAGACCAAGTTGTATGTTTAGCTGTTGTAAAAACACGAAGCAAGTTTTTTTTGGCTGAAGACATAATTTTTCCAGAGGTAGACCAGAAACCTAGGCGCAGGGCGCCAGAACCCGTCTACGCAGTGCTTACTTCAGACCTTCATGTGGGTAGTGCAAAGTTTAATCGCGAAGCCTTCAAACGCTTCATTCTATGGCTCAACGGCAAATATGGAAATGACAGAATGAAGGAGATAGCTGGACATGTAAAATACCTGCTAGTTGCTGGCGACATAATTGATGGAATCGGAATATATCCCAATCAAATGAAGGAACTGGTAATAAGAGACGTGTACAATCAGTACAAGTTTGCCTCAAAGCTAATTGAGCGAATACCAGACTATATAGAAGTTATCATTTCGCCCGGGAACCATGACACACCACGAAAGGCTTTACCGCAACCAGCGATATCAGGAGAATTTTTAGAAATTCTGCAAAACTCTAAAAGGCTACATTCTCTTGGCAGTCCCTGTTGGGTTAGCATTCATAACGTTGAAGTTTTAATGTACCACGGCCGCAGTTTAGACGATATAATAGCTACAGCGCCAGGTTTAAGTCATGAACGTCCTGAGAAAGCTATGAAATTGCTTCTTCAAAGTCGCCATTTAGCACCCGTGTACGGCGGCAAAACACTCTTATCACCAGAAAGCAAAGATTTTCTTGTAATAGAGCGCGTTCCAGACGTTTTTCATGCAGGGCATGTCCACGTTGTCGGCCATTGCAATTACCGCGGAGTATTAGTTGTCAACTCGGGTTGCTGGCAAGAACAGACAGAGTACATGCAAAAACTTGGGCTAAACCCAACACCTGGAAAAGTGCCGGTAGTGAATTTACAAACCTTGGAAACAATAACGCTCTCATTTATTTAGATAAAGCTAAACATACACATCGTTATCCGCGAAAATTTACTAAACATTAAGTAAAATAGAAAGCAACAATCACCTAAAACTAAAGGCGCAGTAATTTCGGAATAGCAGTTTCTAATAGCCCAAGCATATATCGAAGAGGTAAGCAGAAAATAGTT
>JAOAIV010000117.1 GCA_026414525.1 Candidatus Bathyarchaeota archaeon
AGATGTGTATAAGAGACAGGTTACAGACAATGAGGCAGTTATCCGCGTAGTCACGCATGATTTCGTACTCAAGTTCCTTCCAGTGGCCTACATACTCCTCAACGAGCACTTGTGTTATTCTGCTCTGCACTAAGCCGCGTGTCGCTATTTCTTTTAATTCGGCATCATTGTGAGCAACACCCGCGCCTTTCCCACCAAGCGTATAGGCGACACGGACTATAACAGGGTAACCAATTTCATTAGCCGCTGTAATTGCATCTTTAACTGTTTTGGCAGCTCTACTTTTCAACACAGGTATGTCTGCCTTAATCATTGTTTGCTTGAAAAGCTCTCTATCTGAAGCACGTTCTATTGCTTCAACAGGAGTCCCCAAAACCTTCACACCATATTTTTCGAAAACACCTCTCTGAGCAAGTTCGCTGCCACAGTTCAGCGCAGTTTGCCCTCCAAACCCCAATAGTACGCCATCAGGTCGCTCTTTCTGAATCACTTTTTCCACGTATTCCGGCGTCACTGGTAGTAGATACACCTTACCTGAAAGCCGCGGATCAGTTTGAATTGTAGCGATGTTGGGATTTACCAAAACAGTTTCTATGCCCTCTTCCCGCAGAGCCTTGAGGCACTGGCTTCCAGAATAATCGAACTCGGCTGCTTCACCTATTTTTATAGCTCCACTTCCAAGCACCAGCACTTTGCGTATCCAATCAAACTTTGGCACTTCACGCAGCCTCCATTGATTTCTTGAACTCATCAAAAAGGAACTCAGTATCGTATGGTCCAGGCGCGGCCTCGGGGTGCCACTGCACAGCAAAAGCAGGCTTAGACTTGTGCCTTACGCCCTCGATAGTTTTATCGTTGGCGTTTATGAACCATGGCTCCAATGGTATCCTGCAGAAACACTCTGTGTCGATAGCGTAGCCGTGATTTTGCGTGGTTATGTAACAACGGTTAGTCTTCAAATCCAGTGCAGGCTGGTTTTGGGATCGATGACCATACTTTAGCTTGTAAGTGTCGCCTCCCACTGCCAGCGCAAGTACCTGAGCGCCCAAGCAGATACCCATCATTGGGACTTTATCAACAAGTTCGCTAACGCATTTTATGGTACTAACACATTTTTTCGGGTCGCCTGGACCATTGCTTAGGAAAACACCATTAGGATGATACTCCATGATTTCCTTCGCTGAAAAGTCATAAGGTACTCTTATCACGTTTATGCCGCGTTTAAGTAGATTCCGTAGAATATTATATTTGACACCGCAGTCGATTAGAACGACTGTGTATTTTCCATCAACATTATAGTGAACTGGCTCCCTCACGGTTACTTCCTTGACCAAATCAGTTAGGTTTGGATCGGGGATTCCCCCTTTCGCTTCCTGAAGAAGACTTTCTAAATTAGGCTCTTCGCCTGCTTCGTAAACTTGAAGAATGCCCAGCATCACGCCATATGTTCTCAGTTTTTTGGTTAAACGGCGGGTGTCAACCCCGTAAATGCCTGGCACACTCTCGTCCTGTAGCCATTTGTCTAGTGTTCTTGTTGATGCCCAGTGGTATGGTTCATGACATAACTCGTGGATAACTAATCCTTGCACTTGGATGCGGTCTGACTCGAAGTAAAGGGGTAAGCCGAATTTGAGGTCGTATGGTGGAACGCCATAATTGCCCACAAGCGGATAGGTTAGTGTTAAGATTTGCCCTTTATAGGATGGGTCTGTAAGCGATTCTGGGTAGCCCACCATTGAGGTGGAGAAAACTACTTCGCCTGAAACTTTACGGGTTGCGCCAAAACCTTTGCCGATGAAGACAGTGCCGTCCTCTAATAATAGAACCGCTTTTTTGTTTTTGCTGGATGTTTGTTCGGGTACCAAAGCCCTATACTACCTACCATTGTGAATTTTTAAGTTTTACGTTTTTCAGTGGAATATGAGGCAACAGCTGCTTCCAAGCTATTTTCGGCTTTCTCAAGCAGCTTATCTAACTGCAATATATGGGATTTGGTACGAAGCAGCTTATTCTTCCATTCACCCAAAGCTTTCTCAACAACTACCGGCGCAGGACCACCCTTGACTTTGCATTCCTCAACCAGCACAAATGGATCAGCAAGTGCTTTTAGCTCTTCAAGCTTAATTGTCAGTCTGAGGTTTGCCACGGTTTCTGCTACTTTTTGAAGCATTCCAGGTGTGGCTTCTGCAAACGTCAGCCGTGCCTCTATCAGCGATTTAACAAAGGCGCCAACTATCTTATGCGCTGTTCTGAATGGCACATCATATTTGCGCACAAGCAAGTTGGCCAGTTCGGTTGCCGCTACAAAACTTGCATTTGCCTTATCAGTAATGTTCCGAGTAACTTTCAGTTTGGGTAGCAGCTTATGGAGCATATCCAGCGAGGCGCGAACAGTTTCTATGGACGCCCAAAGCTTAGGCGTTATTTCTTGGAAGTCAAGATTATAGGTGGAAGGCAAACTTTTCACTGTGGCTGTTGCGGCTACAAAATCGCCGAGCACGTGGCTGGCTCTTGCGCGAATAACCTCGAGTACTTCGGGGTTCTTCTTCTGCGGCATTATGCTACTTGTGCTGGTGAACTCGTCAGGAAGTTCTACCATGCCAAAGTCAGGTGAGCTCCAGATTATTAGGTCCTCAGCGAAGCGGCTTAGGTTAACGGCAATAAGCGCGAGCACGGCAAGGGTTTCAGTGATGAAGTCTCGGCTGCCCACAGCGTCAATCGAGTTTTCGGCTACGCCATTGAAGCCTAAAAGC
>JAOAIV010000118.1 GCA_026414525.1 Candidatus Bathyarchaeota archaeon
TCGCTCGTCGGCAGCGTCAGATGTGTATAAGAGACAGATGTAATCCTCTAAGTCATATAGCTTGGAAAGCACTTTGGCCAATTCACATCGGTCAACATGTACTTTAACTCCAATCGCTGCAATGTCGGTCTTAGCAAACGCTGAGTCCATGTCGCAAAACGCCAGATCATTCTTCTCTATTAAACCTGCAGCTTCGGAACGTAACTTAATTGCGCCGTCTAGGTCAACGGGGCACTTCGAAGCAAGCTCTTCATGCGGATGTTTAGTCAACTGATTTCCTCCGCCAGACTTCAGCGCTAATCAAATCGCGGATGGCTACGCGGATTGCTTCTGCTCTGTTGGGATAAAACCTTTCATCCACAAGTTGATCTAAAGCTTTTATGTAAGTTTCTGGTAGGTATAGGGTGATTAGTTTCATACGGTTTTCCTCTCCCTTTGGTAAGGTATCAAATCGTGTTTTTTAGTTATACTTCTATATATTATGATTTAAATATGTACTAAATATGTTTGTTCTTTACTTTATAAATATTTCATAGGGCATGTTGCAGTTTCATGTAAATTCTCGTCCGGAGAAACCTCTATGTTTTTATTTATTGTTAAAGCATCATAGGATGTTGCGATGTGAAGTTATGCGTGTTTTCGTGAAAAGTTACGGTTGCTCGACAAATCTGGCTGATGGCGAAGTTCTGGCGGGCTGCTTAGCGGAAGCTGGATACAAGCTGGCGCGTTCTGTTTCAGAGGCAGATGTTGTGATCTATAATACTTGTGCAGTTAAGGCGCCTACGGAGAACCGGATGATTGAGATTCTGCGGCGTGTTCCCGCTGAAAAGAAGGTAATTGTTGCTGGTTGTTTGCCGCTCATTAATTTTGAACGGCTGCAGCGTGAGGTACGTTTTGATGGCGCAGCTGGACCTGCTACGGGAAGGAGAATAGTTGAGATTGTGAAGCTTGTGTTGGAAGGCAAAAAAATTGTCAGTTTAACTGAAGCCGCTGAGGGCATGCCATCGCTGGACCTTCCACGCGTGAAATCAAGCAGCGTGATAGGCATGGTGCCGATTAATTATGGTTGCTTGGGTGCGTGTGCCTATTGCTGTGTTGTGTTTGCGAGAGGGCGTCTGAGAAGCTATTCTGTTAGTCCGCTTGTGAAGAGAATACAGCGGGATGTGTCAACGGGAATTAAAGAGTTCTGGATTACATCCCAAGACACCGCATGCTACGGAAGAGACATCGGCACAAACCTTGCAGAATTACTTAAAGAGGTATGCGCGGTAGACGGCGATTTTCGGGTTCGCGTTGGCATGATGACTCCAAACAGGGTTACTGACATCTTAGCCGAGCTAATTGAGGCTTTCAAAAATCCTAAAGTATTCAAGTTCTTGCACTTGCCAGTGCAAAGCGGCGACGACGAGGTTTTGCGACGGATGCGGCGGTTGTACACCGTCGAAGATTTCAAGGAGCTAGTCGCGGCTTTTAGGGCTACGTTTCCAGAGATTACCCTTGCCACTGACGTGATATGCGGGTTTCCTGGCGAAACGCGTGATGCCTTTGAAAACACGCTAAAGCTGATTGCTGACGTAAAACCCGACGTAGTTAACGTTTCAAAATTTTTCCCTAGACCGCGAACGGCGGCGGCTGCAATGCAGGATGCCTTTGTGGATGCCGCGGAAGTTAAATGGCGAAGTGCTGAAGCGGCTAAACTGGTTAAGCGCATCGCGTTGGAGCAGAATCAGCGTTGGATCGGCTGGGCTGGAGAAGTACTCGTAGACGAAAAGGGCAAGGTTCCTGGCTCTTGGATAGGCAGAAACTTCGCCTATAAACCAGTAGTTATCAAAAGTCAGGAAAACTTGCTGGGTAAGACCTTGCGGGTTAAGATTACAAAAGCCTTTTTCACGCATCTCATGGGTGAACTTGAGTAAGCCTGTGCGCTCAGAGCGATTCAATCCACTCTTCATAGAGCTTCGACTTTTGTTTAAAATATTGCGGGATAGGCGAGTAGTAATTTCTTTTTGTGCGATGTGTTTATGTTTAACCCTCGAGGTTACTTAACTAAGTAGGCGACTGATAATGGACAGTAAATATGCGATTACTATGTTGCATGGTGCTGGCGGCAGCGTTATGCACGCTTTGGTTAGGGATTATATTGTTAAGTACTTCAGCGGCCTAGTTAACACGGATGTTCCGCTTGAGGCCTTAGACGACGCGGCAGCCATCGGCGACATCGTTTTCAAAAGCGATTCGCATGCTGTTAAGCCGATATTCTTTCCAGGCGGCGACATCGGCCGCTTGGCAGTCTCGGGCACTGTTAATGATATTTCCTGCTTGGGGGCAGAGCCTTATGCTTTGGCGTGCGGCTTGGTTTTGGAGGAAGGCTTGCCGCTTGCGGATTTGGAGAAGATTTTAGCGAGTATGCGGCAAACCTGCATTGAGGCAGGCGTGGGCGTGGTAACTGGCGATACAAAGGTTGTTGAGAAGGGCAGCCTTGGCGGCTGCGTCATGAATATTTCAGGCATAGGACGCCGAACTAAAGCGCTGGAAAGCAACCTGGAAGCGGTTAGGCAGCATCGCAGCGGCTTTGCGGCTCGTTGGGTGCTAGACGCGAATCTCTGCGTGGGCGACAAGATAATCGTGTCGGGCACTATAGGCGATCATGGTTTAGCTGTGCTCTCGGCGCAGCAGGGGCTGAATTTTGGGAGCGAAATAAGAAGCGACGTCAAACCCTTAAACCGCGTTATTCAGCGCTTGCTCGGCGAAGTCGGCGGCGTCGTAACCATGAAAGACCCCACAA
>JAOAIV010000119.1 GCA_026414525.1 Candidatus Bathyarchaeota archaeon
GGCCGGTGGTGTTGGGAATGATTGGGGCCGGTAACTATGGTCAGGGCGTGTTGTTGCCGTTGTTGAAGGGGCAGCCGGGCGTGGCGTTGGCGACGGTGTGCACGGCCACCGGGGTGAAAGCGGAGAAGGTGCGGGAGAAGCAGAATTCGGCATATTTAGCGGAAATTGCACGGTTAAAGCTGGAATGGAGGGAGCAGTTGCGGCGTGAGGCGGATCCTTCCTTAAAACCAATTCGTCCTCCATACATTATGAAGGTTTTAAATGAGAAAATTGCTGATGACGCGGTGATTTCGCTGGATGTAGGTGAAAACTGCTGGTGGTTCGGCAGAAACTTTCAGATGAAGCGTACGCAGAAGATGGTAATGAGCGGCTACTTAGCTTCTATGGGCTTCGGCTTGCCCGGTGCTATGGCTGCGGCGCTTGCGTACCCAAGCAGGCAGATTGTCTGCATAACAGGTGATGGAGGGTTCTCAATGGTTATGGAGGACTTTTTGACGGTGCTGAAGTATGGGATGCCTGTGAAAGTGTTTGTTTTGAATAACCAGAGCTTGGGTATGATACAGCAGGAACAGAAAGTTGAGGGCTATGAAAGGTGGCAAACTGAGTTATATGGTTTTAATTTTGCTGACTTTGCCAAAAATGCCGGGGGCATTGGAATAAAGGTTACTGAGCCGGAGAAACTTGAAAGTGCGGTTGAGCAAGCACTTGCCTCAAACAAGGCGGTTATAGTAGATATTGACACTGACCCCGTACGGTTTCGTTGATCGCTTAAAAATGATGCGGGGAAACGTACCTCCTGCATATAAGTTGTAAAGCTTTCGCGCTTTTCCGGCGAAGTGCAAATAGCATGATTTTAAAGTGTATATTATTATGCTTCTACGAAACATGGATTAGATTACAGTGAGGGAACATAGTGTGGTTTGAACGTGTCTTTGGCTGTTAGAAAGTTTGATTATGGACGAGACTTGCTTAAGTTGATAGCGATTGTAGCCATGGCAATAGACCATGTAGGGGACATCTTTTATCCTGACTCGCTTGTGCTTCACATCATTGGCAGGCTTGCTTTTCCATTATTCGCATATCTTGTGGCCTTAGGAGTTGAAAGCACAGCGAAACCGAAAAAATACTTTGCAACCCTTTTCATTTTCGCTGTGATTTCGCAGTTTCCTTATTTTCTTGCTTTTAGAATTCAGCCATTTGAACGTTTCAACATACTCTTCTCGCTGCTGTTTGGCGCGTTGACCATCTACCTCTTTAACAAGCGAAGCTT
The DNA here is from genome assembly GCA_026414525.1 of Candidatus Bathyarchaeota archaeon. Classification (GTDB taxonomy): domain Archaea; phylum Thermoproteota; class Bathyarchaeia; order Bathyarchaeales; family Bathycorpusculaceae; genus JAOAIV01. The sequence goes on from JAOAIV010000119.1 coordinate 1,271, forward strand.
GTTAACTATTGTTCCCGCCTTGCTTTCGATATTCTTCAACGTGGAAGGAAGCATTTACGTGGTGCTGACGGTGGCATGTATGAAACTTTTGCAAGATAAGCCCTTGCTTGGTTTCCTCGCATTGCTCGCCTTGAACAGTCAATTCCTACTCGCCGCAGACACACAGGTGCTGTCGCTTTTTGCGGTGCCACTAATCATTCTCCACATAAAAGGCGTGCTGAAAAAGGAAACATTTATTCATGAAAACTCGTTCACGTATTCATTTAGGAAATACGCGTTCTACGCTTTCTATCCTTTGCATCTGGCAGTCCTGTTTCTGATAAAACTGGTCTTCTTTTAGGCACACCATGGCTTTTGGTAAATGTTATTACGTATTTTTGCAATTTGATTGATAAAGCACGTGTTTACAATGCAAATAGAGAACCAACCGTGGCTTCGCTCATGGCCGCCTGATGTGCCCAGAAAACTCAAGTATCCAAAGGTGCCGCTGCAAGGACTTCTTGAGAAAGCAGCAAAAGCTTATCCTGAAAAAGCAGCCGTAGCCTTTGCGGGAAGAGAAATCACCTACGCCGAGTTAGATGCGCTGTCAAACCAGTTTGCTGCGGCGCTTGCAGTGTTAGGTGTAAAGAAAGGCGACAGAGTAGCGGTTTTTATGCCCAACATGCCTCAGTTTGTAATCTCGTATTATGGCACGCTCAGGGCTGGCGCAATTTTAACTGCCATAAGCCCACTGCATAAAGAACGGGAAGTGGAATATCAGCTGAATGATGCAGAGGCTGAAACCATAGTTGCCTTGGACACCTTGTATCCAATCGTGGAGAGTATTCGGCGCAAAACCAAACTGAAGAACATCATACTTGCCAGCGCAGAAGAGTATGCAGCTAAAACATCCACAGCACCAATCAGGATTGAAGAGAAGCCAAACGTTTACCGTTTCCAAGAATTACTTGAAAAAAGTAAAGAGGTTAAGCCGCCGACGCTGCGCATAGACCCTGAAGAGGATTTGGCTGCGTTGCAGTACACAGGCGGCACGACGGGCACTCCAAAAGGCGCCATGTTGACACACTTGAATTTGGTTTCCAACGCCATCGCGTTTGCAGCGTGGATAAAGGGCACAGTGGGAGACACTTTTCTGGCTGCTTTGCCGCTGTTCCACATTTACGGCATGACCACGAGCATGAACGTGCCCGTTTATTTAGCCGCCAAAATGGTGCTGATGCCCCGCTTTGAGCCAACCGCAGCCCTAGAAACAATTCAGCGGCATAGGGTCACGGTTTTCTGCGGCGTCCCCACTATGTACTCTCTGCTGCTTGCTAATCCAGCGCTAAGCAGCTTCGACTTAACCAGTATCCGTGTCTGCATCTCAGGTGCCTCGCCGCTTCCGCCGCGGGTTCAGAAGCTATTTATGGAGGTAACAGGCGGCTTCCTCGCTGAAGGCTACGGCTTAACCGAAGCTTCGCCAGTCACACACTGCAACCCCGTGGACAAGAG
>JAOAIV010000011.1 GCA_026414525.1 Candidatus Bathyarchaeota archaeon
ACGTAGCCCACTCGCGTCGCGTCCGATAGCAAACTGTCTACTGTGAGTTTTAGTGTTGCCCAGAATACAAAGCCAAGGATTAAACTGACAAGTGGTCCGATGGCGAAAAAGATGCCATTTTTATCCTTTTGTGGGTCATACTTCCAATCCAGTTGTTTCAGGTATGTTGAGCCGTAGGCTGGAAAGAAACAGCCTGCCAACGCTAAAAGCAAGCTGAAAAGTATTCCTGAACCCCATGCTTTGAATTCCGCTGCAAACCCCAGCTTGCGCGCCACAAGCTTCTGGGAAAACTCGTGGGCCATGAGGCTTAGGGATACAATAGCGAAGACTGCTGGCACTAGAGTTAATTGTCCTTGGCTACGCAGAATTTGTATCCACCAAACCGTTGATACACCCAACAGAGCAGCCAGCCAATGCCACGCGCCGCCTGTTGGCCTTGGTGTATTTTGGTTCTTGTCGCGTTTGAGAAAGAATGTGCCATAGCCTATGAAATGAAATTCCACAAGCCACAACCGTAGAAAATTAAGCCCATAGTCTCTGAACTGCTGCGGAACCTCGTAAGGATGAAAGCCTCTGTGAATAAAGATGTTCCATGAAGGAGAATTATACCGGTCAGCTGTAGCGTAAATGACCGTGCAGCCACGTTCCTCCAGCCACGATGCAGCGCCATCTACCAGCAATTTGCCAATCGCTCTTCCCCGAAGCTCCTTAGCCACAACCAAAGCGTCGATGAAGCCTGCCTGCGTAGTCTTTATGCGCTGAATTCGCATGGAAACTGCACCAACTATCTTGCCATCATGCTCTGCAACCAAGGTGCCGCCGCTTTGATTCAAAGCGTTCTTCTGTGCGCCCTCAAATGCGAGCTTGAAGACTATTCTATCAATGAGGCCAAGGCTACGCGTGAAGAGTTTCTCCACAGCCACTTTCTCATCTGGATGCATCCCGCGAATAAGCACCTGCATTTGCCAACGCTTCCACAATTTATGGTTATGAATTTATTTTCAGAGTTTAAAGCTTCGCTTTTTTAAGAATATCCTTCAGACTATTCGTTTAGTTTGATTGTTTCTTCTGCGGCTTTGATTGCTACTTCGATCATGTCTTCGCTTGGCTCCCTAGTCGTTAGCCTCTGAAAGACTAAGCCAGGCCAAGTAACAATTCGCATAACAAAGGAATCTCTGTATCTACCGCTGAGCCTCAACAGCTCATAGGATACGCCGCCAATAACCGGAATCAGTAGCAGCCTGTAGGAGAGTCTTACGGCGAAGCCCCAGTCCGGCATAATCGAGAATAATATTATGCTTACAATAACGGTGATGAATAGGAAAGATGTGCCGCAGCGTGGGTGCAGTCGCGAATAATTCTTTACGTTAGCAACGTCTAATGGCGCGCCAGCTTCGTAAGCGTTAATTGTTTTGTGCTCTGCGCCATGGTATTGCAACACGCGCCTAAACTCGCCCCACATGCCCACCAGTAGTAGGTAGAAGATGAATATGGCGAGGCGGATTAGGGCTTCAGCAATGTTGAAGAGCGCTCCTGTTAAATTGAGCAACGAGGTTAAGAGAAATGGAACCACAAAAAAGATGGATAGCAGACCGGCAGCCAATGCCACGACCACGGCGAGCTCCTTGTAAGTGAACTTGACGCCTTCTTCTTCGGCAACGGCGTTTGCAGAGAACAAGAGTGCCTTGAAGCCAAGATAAAGCGTTTCAAACAGCGCAACCATACCTCTCAGGAACGGCAATCCCAAGACACGGTACTTATCACAGAAAGAGCGTATTTCCTCCACGCTTGTTACAATTTCATTACTTGATTTTCTAACACACATTACCATATGCCGGCGTGAACGCATCATCACGCCTTCGATAAGCGCTTGCCCTCCAAACGCCAACGATTGCTTCTCTTTCTTGTCAGCTAATCTTCTTCCCCCCTTTAATTAACTCGCTGTCTTGTTTTTGCGTTTCTCTACAAGAAGGCTGCCGATTATATAAATGCCTCCTCAAGTTAGCATTCGTGTGTTTGCACGCTTGTTAATGCTGCTCTGAAGATTCAATTTCAATGTATATAGCGGCTTTTTTGATTTTAACGGGGAAAGTTTTCAAAGGTTTATCTGTAACCGACGCTAAGGGTTGCCCTGTTTTAATGTTAAACTTGGCGTTGTGAAAGCCGCATATTATTGTGCTGCCTTCGAGTTTCCCAAAGAAAAGAGGATAACCCATGTGAGGGCACTTGTTATCGAGAGCGTAAAACTCTCCATCAACATTAACTAAAAGTATCTCCTTGTTTTTCACAATGAAGACTTGCATTTGATTCTTTAAAACATGGTTGATTTCTGCAATTTTCACGAATTTTCTCAGCTCAATCACCCTTTTTCTAGTAAACAGCTTGAATGAGTGTTTTTAGGCGAATAGCGTATCCAGCAGCATCATAACGACAAATCCAGCGATCAAACCGAAGGTGGCTTCTCGTTCAAAACCCTTCCTGTGACTTTCAGGAATCATTTCATCGCTCACTACGAAGAGCATTGCGCCGGCAGCAAAGGCAAGCCCCCATGGAAGGAGCGGATGAAAAATGGAAACTAGGACTAAACCAAGTAAACCGCCTATAGGCTCAACCAATCCAGTCAACGTTCCATACAGTATAGACTTTTGTCGACTATACCCTTCTCTAACTAGGGGTAATGCCACTGCTAACCCTTCAGGCATATTTTGCAGTGCGATGGCCATGGCTATCACAAGGGCTGTAGCCGCGTTGCCGCTACCGAAACTGATGCCGACCGCTAAGCCTTCAGGAAAATTATGGATTGTTATGGCAAGAACGAAAAGCCAAACCTTTGGCAAATGCGAACTTGGCCCCTCCGCGCCTAGCGCTGGATGAAGATGTGGAATATAGCGATCTATTAAATGTAGCACCAACGCGCCCAAAATGAGGCCTAAAAAAGCTACATAAGGCCCGCTTAATTCGATGGCGGGAATTATTAAACTAAAAGCTGAAGCTGCCAACATCACTCCAGCTGAAAAACCAAGCATGATATCCATAAACCTGTCTGAAACCTGCTTCATAAGCAGTATCGGCAATGCACCAGCGCCTGTTGCCAATCCCGCAAGCAAACTGGCCGATAAGCCAATCCAAATAATCTCCACAGACATGATCACACATTCTGTACTCATCGTATTTAATTTATTAAGCTATCAAATCCTAAAAGTAGGGGTTGTCAATATTGTTTGCTTTACAGTGTTATTCGATGTGGCGGAATTTCTGCGTGTAAGGCCCTTCCCCAGGAGATCTTCGCCTGAAGTGCCCGGAAGGTCGCCCTTCTAGCAGTTCTTGGAACCAGGCTTCATGCTCAACTTCTTCGTGTAGTATTGCCAAGGACAGTTCATAGGTTCTTGGATCCTTTCCAAATGTCATGTTGCAAATCTCCGTGTAAACGCGCACTGCGCAGCGTTCAGCTTCAAGCAAAACTTTAAGGATAGCTTTCAAGTCACTTGGGTCTTTTGGCAGATAAGCTGCAGAGCATGCGGCATCATCATGTAGATCGCGTAGATCTTTGTAAAGTTCTCCGCCTAATTCGTAAATTCTGGGAACTAGTGTTTCAAAGTGAAGTCTATCTTCAAGCCTTGCATCTTCTACGATTTCTTTGACTGACTCGCCTTCTATGCCTGTGCAATGCATTCTTAGGAGCGTGTAATAGTAATATGTTGTGAATTCAGCGGCAGCAGCCTTTTTCAGTTTGTCTATTAATGTGTCAACATTAATTCCTGCTTTCTCCACCATTTCTCTGCCTACATTTGTCGAATATTTCTGACTCATACATTTTCACCTCCTCTATACATGGTTTACCTAAAAAACAATATCGATTATTAGTTAATAATTGTTATTATTTAAGAGTTATGCTAAACCAGAAAATAATTTAAGCCAAAAATGAAGCATATACACTCTAATCTGTGATGCCATGAACGAACAGCAAATTGCAGCTAAACTTCGAAGTGCAGGCTACAAAGTCACACCCCAACGTTTAGCAATTTGCAAACTGTTGCTCTCCAGCAAAAACCATCCCTCAGCAGAGCAAATATATCACGAAGTGAAAGCAACATTTCCCACAATCAGCTTAGCCACCATTTACATAACGCTAGACGCCCTCAAGAAGATAGGTATGNTGCAAGAACTTGGATTCAGCGATAGAAGCTCAAGATATGACCCTAACACTTCTCCTCATATTAATATTATCTGTCCCGTATGCGGCAAAATCTACGACTACGAGTCAACGAGCGTCAAAAAGTTCATAGAACAGATAATTGCGGAAACAGGCTTAACACCGATACAACAGCGCATCGATCTATCTGTGGTCTGCGAAGAGTGCGGTAGGAAACAAGATAAATCCATGTAAAATAGCGTTTCTCGGTCAAAATAGAAAATTAAGTGAACAAATGAATAAACTTTTCCCGCTCCAAATTTGAAGTAAATTTTGAAATTAGGCTTTTATTTGCTTGGCTTTAATGGCTGCAAGTTTTCCTCCTGCTTTTAGTACACTTTTTTCGCGCTCGCTTAGGTCAAGCTCAACCTCGAATTCTCCGCCTTTTGAAACGTTCCTAACGCAGAGGCGCCTATTTAAGTCTGTAAGCTCTAGCTCCAAGATATCCCCTTGAGTAATCCGCCTGTAATCATGCGTGTCCACGAAGGTTAAGGGTACAATCCCGAAGTTTACGAGATTGGCGAGATGAATGCGCGCAAACGACTTGGCGATGACGGCTTTGACGCCGAGGTACTTGGGCGCTAACGCAGCATGCTCTCTCGAGGAGCCTTGGCCATAATTTTCGCCGCCAACGATGAAGCCACCGCCCTTCTTGAGGGCTCTATCTGCGAATTGCGAGTCAATGTTGCAGAAAACGTATTTGCTTATCTCGGGTATGTTGCTTCTCAGCGACATGATTTCGGAGCCGCCTGGCAAAATATCGTCCGTCGAAACATTATCCCCCAGCTTTAGCAACACTTCACCAGTCAGCTTATCAGGGATAGGCGTAAAGTTGGGCAAGGGCCTGATGTTGGGGCCACGTCTAATTTCGCCCGTGAAGCCCTTTCGGGGAAAGATGAACATGCTGTCATCGATTATGATTTCTTCAGGCAAAACTATTTTCGGATAAACCCCAAGTTTCCTAGGATCAGTTATTTCGCCATATATAGCCGAGGCTACGGCTGTTTCAGGGCTTACCAGATACACTTTGGCGCTCTGCGTTCCCGATCTTCCCTTAAAATTACGGTTAAAAGTTCTAAGGGATACACCATCCGTCGGCGGAGCTTGGCCGATGCCGATGCATGGTCCGCAAGCGTTTTCCAAGATTCTGGCACCTGCACGAATAATATCAAAAAGTTCGCCAGTTGCCGCGAGATTTTGCAGCACCTGCCTTGAGCCAGGCGAGATGGTGAGGCTTACACGATCGCTGATTTTCCGCCCACGCAAAAGGGCTGCCACCATTTTCAAGTCGCGAAGCGAAGAATTCGTGCAGCTACCAATGCAAACCTGGTCTATAGGCGTGCCCTCAAGCTCGCTTACAGTTTTCACGTTGTCTGGGCTGTGAGGCAAAGCTATTAGGGGCTCGATTTCACCAAGGTTTAATTCGAGAACTTCGCTGTATTGCGCATCATCATCCGCCTTAAGCTCAACCCACTGGTCTTCTCTTTTCTGACTCTTCAGAAAGGCTCTTGTAACTTCGTCAGAAGGGAAAATCGAGGTGGTAGCACCCGTTTCGGTTCCCATGTTAGCTATTGTGCCGCGTTCAGGAACACTCAGGGTTTTAACGCCCGGGCCGTAATACTCTAGGATTTTGTTGAGACCACCTTTAACAGTTAACTTCTTTAAAACTGCCAGTATAACGTCTTTGGCTGAAACAAAAGGAGAAAGTGCACCGGTTAACTTAACACCCATGACACTAGGCATGTCCAAGTAGAATGGTTCACCAGCCATGGCAGCAGCCACGTCAAGTCCACCGGCGCCTATGGCAATCATGCCTACGCCGCCTGCAGTGGGCGTATGACTGTCACTTCCAAGCAGCGTGTAGCCGGGTTTAGCGAAGCGCTCGAGATAAAGCTGGTGGCATATGCCGTTTCCTGGCCGCGAAAAAACAATGCCGTATTTAGCTGCCACATCCTGTAAATAGCGGTGATCATCTGCGTTTCTGTAATCATTCTGTAGCATATTGTGGTCAACGAAGCTTAAACTTAGTTCGGTTTTGACACTTGACGCGCCCATAGCTTCGAACTCGAGGTAAGCCAGCGTGCCCGTGGAATCCTGTGTGAGAGTGTGATCTATACGCAGGCCAATTTGTTCGCCAGACTGCATCTTTCCTTCAACTAAGTGTGCTGCGATTATTTTCTCGGCAAGACTTTGCCCCATTTTGTCTTTTCTCCTTTAACTTTGATTGGAGAAACCGGTTTCCAACTCCGAAGAATTCATGAAGAAGCGGAAATTTAAATTTCACGTAGCAATGCTGAGTTTTCTCTCATGTAAAATGTTTCTAATATATAACCAAATAACCACAACAGTAAAGGTTATGGATATGTTCCGGCGATAAAGGTTGAGGATGCACATTGTCGTTTAAGGTTAGAATGGAAGTAGTTTCAAAAGAAAGACAATCCCCTGTTGTTTTAGCACTTGATTTCCCATTTCATACGCCTGAAGAAATAACTCGGCTTTATGCAAAGGCACAAAAGGTTCTGGATGCAGTCCATCCATATGTCTGTGCAGTAAAAATTAATCATCATTTAGTTCTTCCTCTCGGCACTTTTGACGGTGTGCAAAAACTTGTAAAGCAAATACATGAAAGGGGACTTCTGGCCATAATGGACTGCAAAGTAAACGATATAGGCTCAACTAATGAGGTAATGGCAAAATATTATTTTGCCGCAGGGTTCGACGCTTTAATAGCTAACCCCTTTGTGGGGTGGAGCGAAGGCTTAGAGCCAATTTTCGCGATTGCACATGAAATGCAACGTGGTGTGATATTGCTAACGTATATGAGCCATAAAGGAGCAAAGGACGGTTACGGGCAAAAAATATACGAAGAGGAAACAGGCAGGTTAACCATGCAATATCTTTCTTTCGCCGAAAAAGCCCTAAAATGGAACGCTGATGGCGCGATAGTAGGTGCTACATACCCTGAAAAGATAAGGGAAATCCATGCAATATTAGGCGAAAAAGTGCCAATATACTCGCCAGGCATAGGTGCTCAAGGCGGAGCAGCTGAAGAGGCACTTCAAGCGGGTGCACGTTACATTATTATCGGGCGCGAAATAACTCTCTCCAATAATCCTGAAGAAGTAGCCAAAAGACTTCATGAAAAAGTTAGAAGCGGAGAGAACAAACAAACGAGTTAAGCAGAAAAAGAGCTTCTTTATCTTCCGCGTTTTTCCCAGAGTTCCTTCCTCAGCAAGTCACGCACCGCGGAGCGAATCACTGAGCTTCTGCTTGGATACATGTTCGCTCTGACAAGCTCGTCTAACCCTTCAAGGTAAGCTTCAGGTAACAGCACTGTTACAAGTTTCAAAATTTTCCCTCCGTAATTATATTAGTAATATAACATATGGCAAATATAAGATTAATCCTCGTAGTGAAAAATTAAAGTCTTTATAATTTTATTGAAAGTACTAAAGATGGCATAATTAACCCTTAAGGTTTATTCTTCGCCTCTTAGCCTCTAAATATGCTACTGCGGTAGCGCTATTTTTATTAAATAAAAGTTTCTTACGGTAGGCAACGTAATTGCATCTGCGCTCCGGTAGTATAGTCCGGTCAAGTATAACGGCCTCTCGAGCCGTGGACCCGGGTTCAAATCCCGGCCGGAGCACCAAATTTATTGGTTAAACTGCTATGTTATCTCACTTTTGTATAAGGATCTATGTTTGAAAGGTGTCTTTTTGTTGCTCTAGTATTTGCGTCGCGAGTGTTGCTAGAAAGATAATGCTGAAGGATAATGCGGCAATGCAAATTTTGTATGCAACTTCGAAGTCGGCGTGTAGAATAGCTAAAATGGACACAAGCATGAGCGTTAGAACTAAAGCTTCTTGCACTCCACTCAAGTTTTTTACGCCTAATCGAAAGGCCATTTTCCTCACGAATACTGCATTAGCAGCATTGGCTCCATATTAATTTTCTCCTTAAAACAACCCTCATGTTCATATGAAGGCCCAGATTTTAGCGTTTATAGCTAAAAAATGTAGATTTTACTGCAAAAACTTCTTTAGCAACAACCAGCGTCCAGAAATGAACACGGCATAAAAAATGGGGACCGATTTGGCGCTTGCCATCGCCTCGCTTGTAACATTCGCTCTTGTGGTTATACTGATATTTAAACAACCAGCATTTAAATTGCCCTTCATAAACAAGGCATTAAGAGTGGATTATGGAACTGCGCCTGTCCTGGGTGTCCTAATCCTCTTGGCTACATTCTCGATAAATCAAGAATCAATCATAAACGGAATAGTTGGAAACTCGACAGTACAACCATATGCAATTTTAGTTCTTTTCATGGCGCTTGCTTACATCTGTATCTCGCTTGACTCTACGGGTTTATTCGCTTATTTAGCAGTACGCGCTACTTTTGCTGCAGGAAATTCTGGCAGGAAACTATTTCTATATTTTTTCCTGTTAAGCAGTTTTCTTACGATGTTCACCTCAAATGACATAGTCATTCTAACTATAACACCAATAATCTATTATTTTGCGAAAAACACGAAAATCGATCCGGTTCCGTTTCTTATAGCACAATTCTTCGCTGCCAACATTTGGAGCATTGCCCTTTATACCGGAAACCCAACAAATATAATTGTTGCTCAAGCATACACCCTTTCGTTTATTGAATATTCTAAATGGATGATACTTCCCACGATTGCTGCTGGCGCTATGTGCCTTGCAATCTTATGGGTCATTTTTAGAAGGAAGATCCCAGCAAAAACCGTGCCAGCCACAGTTAATCCTGCCACTGTATTGAAAGACAAGAACGGCGCAATTTTTGGCACTATATGCCTTGGCACTTGTCTTGCATGTTTAAACTTTGCTTCGGTATTGCATATACCCATATGGCAGATAACATTGGTTTTTGCATCCATTGTGGCCTCGCGTGATGCACTTTTAAGCAAAAAAGACTTTAAGCGCGGAAAGCCTGAATTGGCAAATGGGGTGCTATTTCAAAATTTGAAAAGAATGCCCTGGAAGATAATACCTTTCATAATAGGAATGTTCGTTTTGGTTGAGAGCCTTTTGGCATCGGACTACCTTAAGATTTTTACTCAAAATCTGAATTTTATCAAGTCAAATGTGGTTTTAGCTTGTTTTGGTATCGCGGCGCTCTCGTGTTTTTTAGCTAATTTAATGAGCAACCAACCGATGACTATTCTGTTAACTAAGATATTACAAGGTCTCGATTTTTCCGGGGCCGCCAGTGCAGAAACGGCTGGTTTGTATGCGCTTATACTTGGAAGTAACTTTGCTGCAAACTTTACGCTGATCGGCTCGCTTGCCGGATTAATGTGGAGTAAACTTCTAAGAGATAAAGGCGTGAAAATTTCATTTAAAGAATTCTCAAAATATGGCTTCTTAATAATGCCGCTAACATTAATCGCTGCTTGCTCAGTGTTAACCATTGAAATTCTTTTATTGCTTTAAAATTCTTGATAAAAGAATTAATGATGGTCTCCTTAATACACCTGCCATAATTGATATTACAACCTTTGGATTTAGTGTGCTGAGGAGACTTTTAATTTAAAATAAATGTGCTTGGCTATGCTACGTATTATAAATAAGCTTTTTTATAAGAATAGTGGAGAAATGATTATGAAATGCAACCCCGCTTCCGCATGTGAGGGCTTAGGTTAAATGCCCTACATTAAAAAGATAGAGTTAAAAGGCTTCAAGTCCTTCGGGCCGCAAACAGTTAAAGTAGTGCTAGATAAGGGTTTCACAGCAATAACAGGTCCAAACGGAAGCGGAAAAACTAACATAATGGATGCTGTTTTATTTGCGCTCGGCGAGTTAAGCACACGGAGGCTTCGTGCAGAAAGCGCAACAAAATTGATTTTTCACGGTTCAGAAAAAGCCGGATTAGAACGAGCAAAGATGGCCAAGGTGACGCTTCAATTTGATAACTCGGATGGGGCAATGCCTGTTGACACCACCACAGTTACAGTTTCACGTGAAGTTTACAGAAACGGACAAAGTGTTTACAGACTTAATGGCCGGCGGGTCTCTAGGACGCAGATAATGGAGATACTTTCTGTAGCAGGAATAAGCAGCGTTAGCCAAAACATAATCCCGCAAGGAACCATAACACGCTTAACCGACATTAACCCTTTTGAACGTAGAAAAATTATTGAAGACTTAATTGGAATAGCGCAGTATGACGCAGAAAAAGCTGAGGCAGAAGAGAAACTGCGGGCCGCAGACATTTCAATTCGCACAGCGATGGGCAGGATAGATGAGGTGCAACGGCGAGTTGACGATTTAGAACGTGAGCGCAACCAACTTTTACGTTACAATTTCATCCAAAATGAAATAAAAAAGTTTGAAGCAATCAAAATTTCACATGAAATTCACCAGCTAAACAAAAAAATCGCTGCAACCTCAGAGCAAATCGAGAAAGTAAGAAGCAAAGTTGAGAAGCTTCGAGAACTACGCGATGTGCAAAGATCTAAACGAAGAAATGTTGAGGGAGAATGGCGTAAGCTAAGTGCCGAAATAGTTGAGGAAGGCGGCTCCCAAGTACTAAAAGTGCAAATAAGAATCGGCGAACTCCGATCTAAACTTACGGAACTTACGACAAAAATAAGCTCTGGACAAGCAAACCTTGAAAGCTTAAAGCGCATAAGAGAAAACAATGTGGAACAGCATCAGTCTATTGGAAATGAAATTCGAGAAAACCGCTTAAAAATAAGGAAGACACGTGCCGAGTATGAACGACTTGAAGCAGAGATTAAAGCAAAAGAGACCGAACATGAAGCTTTAGCTAGGGAAACTGCTCAACTTTGGGGAGGATTAGACGAAAACAGCAAGAAAATCCGCGAGATTGAAATACAAATTGATGCCCGATTCAAAAAGCTTGCACTTTTAAGGTCAGAGTATCTAAAAGAAAAAACTGCTGTTCAATTAACCATTCGAAGACTCAAGGAGCTAAACGAGCGAAAAGAAAGATTCCTTGCAACACTATCCGAAATTGAGCATTCGCTGGTTGAACTTGATAAAGTTCAACAGGAGCAGAAGGCGCAACTCAGGAGCCTTGAGCAAGCACTTGAGCGGAAAATTGCTCAAAAAGAAGCTATTCTAAAGGAAATTTCAGAAGCAGATAAGATAGCAAGCTCAGCCAAAGAGGCAGTAATAGAATTCGTTACTCAGCGTGAACTAGCAGAAACCATCGCTGCAGAAGAGAAAGCATTACGAACTATAGAAGAATTAGGCGAGCTAGGCGCAATCCCGGGTATCTTCGGCAGACTACGCAATCTAATTAAAGTTGACAACAACTACAAAAGGGCAATAGCAGCGGCAGCCGCTGGCTGGATGAATGCTCTGGTTGTCAAAGACGTTGACGTAGCGTTTACATGCACAGAAACGCTGAAGAGAATGAAACTCGGTCGAATAAAGATTATTCCACTTGAAGGCTCTATTGTTCCCAAATCCATAAAAATACCTGAACGACAAGGCGTAAATGGCGTTGCCGCCGCCTTTGTGAAGTGCGCCCGGGCTTATGAGCCCGCAGTTAACTATGTGTTTGGCGATACATTAATAGTTTCTAACGATAAGACCGGCGTTGCTCTTGCAAGCGAAGGGTACCGTGCCGTAACCATTAACGGAAACCTTTACGAGGCTGGAGGCGCCTTTGAAAGCGGCTACTACAGGGCGCCTATAGATTTTTCAAAGATAATTCCCAGCGAAAACGCCATTAAAAGCCTCGATGAAGCGGTGAAAGCTCTCCAACAGCATCTTTCAAAAAGGGATAGTGACATCGCTGTTTTTGAAGAGGAAATTGAGCGAACCAAAATTGAGATTGCCCGACTTTCTGAATCAATAGTTACTCTCGATAGGGAGATAGATCGGGTAAAAAGAAATGTGGTTAGGACGGAAAAAAATGTTCAGCAAATCGAGAAGTACTGCGAAAAGCTTGGGAAAGACGTAGAAAATGGCAAAACCCAGATGGCGCTGTATAAATCTGAGAGGAATACTATTCAGAAGGAAATTCGAAAGCTTCGGGTAGAGCTTGCAGTTTTAAGAAAGAAAACAGATATCAGTCACATTCAAGCATTGGAAGTAAAACGCGAGAAACTTGCCGAGGAAATAAATGGTTTAAGGCAGAAGTCAAGTGCAGTGCAAACAGAGATTTCTACGCTTCAGTCTCAATTCGAAAATGTTTTGCGTGTTGCTTATAAAAACGTTAAAATTCAACTGTCAAAGATTGAGCAGCAGCAGAAGAGAGTCGAAAAAGAAGTGGCGGAAGCTTTGCAAGAGCGTGAGGCGCTTAAACAGGAAATTTCGGAGCTGGAAAAAAGCCGTTTTGAGCTATCTAAGGCGGTTTTCTCTGCAAAAGAGGAAGCACAAAAATTCACTGCACAAATAGATGCTATTGACAACGAACTTCGAGTATTAGATGCTGAGTATGAGCAAGCTGATCGACTTTTGAACCAGTTGCAGCTTAGTATTCAAACATGTCAGCTGCAACTGCAGCAATATCAAAGCCAGCTTCGACAATTCGGCTACGAGCAGCCTTTGGCGGTTAGTGAGAAGCAAGTTGAAGAGGCAGAGACAACAATTAGGATGATGCGTTTTGAACTTGAACGAATTGGAGCTGTGAACCAGCTCGCTCTATCACACTATGAAGAGCAGATTTCGAGGTATCGCGAGCTCTCTGTACGCCTTAATGAGCTTGAAAGAGAAAAACAAGCAATCATAAAGTTCATGGAGGAAATTGAAGCTAAAAAGCGTAAGGTTTTCATGGATGCCTTCGAAAAAATTAACCTAAACCTGCAGACTTACTTCTCAAAGCTTAGCGGCGGTGGCTCTGCCTACCTGAAACTTGAAAATCCTGATGATCCCTTCCAAGGCGGGATCGACATGATCGTGCAATTTCCAACTAAGCCCTCTATTGTGGTTAGCGGTGCAAGCGGAGGCGAACGTTCTCTTTCCGCTGTTGCCTTCATATTCGCCCTAAAAGAGTTCACGCCTGCCTCATTCTACATTCTTGATGAAATAGATGCGCACTTAGATGCCTTCCACGTTTCAAAACTTGCTGAAGTGCTCTTGGAAGAGTCCTCAAGAACACAATTTATAGTGATCACTTTAAAGCCAGAACTTGTGAATAAAGCCCAAAAAGTTTACGGCGTATATGGGCAAAACGGAGTTTCAAACGTTATTTCTGCAAAGTTCTTGGAGGCGGCTGCTTAAATGTCCACGGAAATGAAGCCGTTTTATTTGCGCCCTCCATGGAATATTCTTTTCGAAATAAGCAAACTCGAAAAGCTCACACCATGGAACGTGAATATCGCTTATTTGCTTTCTACCTTTCTTTTGGAGATGGAGCGGACAGGTAAAGTCGACTTTCGCGCCTCAGGGGTAGCCTTAGATTCATCAGCGCTTATTTATCTAATGAAGTCCAAGCTTCTTCTAACGCTTCAAGAGCCTCCTGCACCGCCAAAATCACCGCAAGATTTTGTCCCACCCCCGCTGTTCCTTCCCTTGAGACATGAGTTAACGTCAACGACAATTCAACATCTGATCGAGGTTTTAAACGAAGTGCTTAAAGGAGAAAAACTGCCGAGTTTAGACAAGGTGGTTGCGCAACCTGTCCTTCCATCTGTCTCTGATTTAATGCCACAGATAGACATTTTCCTTATGGAAATCGAGGCGCAGATGGCGAAGCTGTATGCGCTTCTTTGCGAGAAGGTTAAAGGCACCGGAATAATCGAGTTTTCATCACTTATAAAAGGGGCAACACGACTAGAATCAATTCGCACCTTCATTTTACTGCTGTTTCTGGCGCAAGAAGGAAAGATAAGTCTATGGCAGGATGAAGCCACAGAAGAAATATACATAGCAATGGGGAAGCTGAATCTTGCAGGAGACGAAAGAACAAGTAGCTAGCTCAAAAGCCGAGGATAAATCGGCGCAGGAGTCAGAGAAGACACAGCGCTGCTTGAAACTGCTTGAGGCGGCGCTATACGTTGCCGGTCGTCCCTTGAGCCTTACCGAGTTATCTTCAGTTTTGAATACGCGTTCTCAGCAAAAAACCAAGAAATATGTTAAAACGCTCATGCAGGATTATTCATCTCGTAGTACGGCCCTCGAAATATTGGAGCTAAAGGATGAACGTTACGTCTTACAGTTAAAAGCAGAATTTACACCATTAGTAAAGAAGCTTGTCAACAAACCCTTGCTTTCATCAGGGCCGCTGAAAACTCTCGCCTACATAGCTTATCGACAACCGGTTACTCAGAAACGAGTAATACAAGTGCGCGGGCAGCACGCCTATAGCCACATAAAGCTCCTAAAAGAAATGGGGCTTGTTGCAACTGAACGTAGTGCCCGCTCAATGACACTTAGGACGACCGATTATTTTGCGGACTACTTTGGTCTAAGTCACGATGTCTCAACAATGAAAAGAGAGTTAAAACGCATATTTGGCGAAACCGGCCAAGATGCTGAACCTTTTAAAGACGAGTCAGGCGCTGAATCAACAAAAAGGGACATATAGTGGAAAATAAAAATAAACATGACAGACCGCTGTCACAAACACGATCGCCCCAGTTATCTTGAGAAAATAGGAAAGTTCATATGAAAGCAAAGGTTGCAGTGGCCACAGTTTCGGGGAAAGCTTACTTTTTTATAGTGAATAAGTTGAAGGAAAAGAATATTCCCTTTATAAGTTTGATTCCAGGCGAACCCGTGCCCGCTGAAGTTTCAGTTGTTCTCACTACTGCTAAAGAAAAACGTTGCATAAACCATGGAAAAATATTAGTCTATGATGCCGACACCGAGCCAGACATCATAGCGGATGAGGTGAGGAAACTTCTGCAGGGCAAAGAAGTCTATGAAAAAATAGTCATAGGTGTGGATCCAGGCGAGGTTTTCGGTCTTGCAGTCATAGCTGATGGGGCAGTCAATGAAACCGGCAATTGCTACAGCGCCTATGAAGTGATGACTAAGATTAAGTCAATAATCAGAACCGTTGATTTATCTTCAACCGCAGTAACAATAAAAGTTGGATCCGGCGTGCCCGCGTACAAAGAGCTTATGGAATTGTTGGATGCATGCTTGCCACTTGAAGCAGTTTTGGAAGTGGTTAGCGAGGCTGGAACAACCCGTGCCTTCAGAGAGGACACTCATAGACGGAGCATTAAGGATATAGCTTCAGCTATACGTATAGCTGGAAGAGCAGGGCATATTTATCCAAGGAGGCGAAGTCTTGAATCAGATAGTTGAACAGGGTAAGACGTTGCTGGTTGTAGGACCAGCGGCTGTATCGGTTATTTCTGGGAAAGCAGAAGTTCTAGGTTTTCCTGTCAATGATAAACGTCGCGTCGTGGTTCGCGAAGGAAAGCAGCTGCCCTTCTTTATTACCGAAAAAGCTGTTTTTGACATATCCTTAAGCGAAAACGCAAGTTTTGAAGAAGTAGAAGGCAATACCATTCCAGATTCATGGACAGATGCTGCTGAACTGCTTAAGGGCTTCCATAAGAGGCCCACCGTTGCCATGGTTATAGGCAGGGCTGATACCGGGAAAACAAGTTTCTGCACGTATCTCGTTAATAATTTAGTTAGTGTAAAACAGCGTGTTGCAATTTTAGACGGTGATTTAGGGCAATCTGATGTGGGGCCACCCTGTACTGTCGCCTATGCATGTGTAACTAAGCCGTTAATAGAACTGTACGAGTTGAAGGCGGAAAACGCGTTTTTTGTAGGTGTAACTTCTCCAAGTGAAGCTGTGGACAAGATGATTGAAGGTCTAGCTTTAATGAAAGCAGAAATCATGAGTAAACCGGTTGATTTTATAGTTGTTAATACAGACGGCTGGGTTGAAGGAGAAGGTGCAGTACAGTATAAAGCGCAATTGGCGGAGAAGCTTGAGCCAGACATAATTTTCTGTATTCAGCAGAGGAATGATCTATCGCCTCTACTTGAAACTATACCCTCCAAGAAAATAGTGGTGGAATCTTCATTCGCGGTTAAGCAGCGGAGCCCAGAAAAACGCCGTCTTCTGCGGGAAATGAACTACTCCAAGTATTTAGTAGGTGCAAAAGTTAGGTCTCTGCCTTTAAATCAGCTGAAGCTTGAAGAAAAATTGGTTTGGCAAGCCAAGCAAGATGCTGGAAAAGGCTTGTTATTAGGTTTGTATGGTACTCATCGGAAATTTTTGGGGATTGGCGTTCTGCAGAACATAGATCAAAAAAGGAGGACTTTGAAGATTCTCACTTCCGTTTCAGCTACTCCAGTGAGTGTGGTTTTTGGTAAAATACGATTAAATGAAAACTTTAAGGAAACACACTTTTCAGGAAGCAACGTAGCGGCGGACAGAAGTTAAAGTTTGAAGAAAGTCCGGATTTCCCGAGCTAAAACTTCTTCTTTGCATGGCAAGACTTTCAATCCATCATTTATCCATGAAGGTAAAAAGCCACGGCAATATTTCGTAGCGAATCGGTAGTCTAAAAAAACTAGGGCGCCGCGGTCTTCAAGAGTTCGTATTGGTCGTCCCGCGGCTTGAACAGCTTTTTTCATTGCAGGCAGCACGTAACCGTATTCTCTGCCCAGCTTAGGGAAGCATCTTTCGTAATAGGCTATTTGAGCTTTAACTCTTGGCGTTGGCTCTGCGTATGGCACGCCTACGATGATAACAGAATTCATCTCATTGCCTGGAAAGTCAACGCCCTCTGAGGTGCGTCCTCCTTGAACCCCCAAGAATACGGCTCCGTCGCCTTTACCGCAAGCTTTGAACTCAGCCACCAATTTTTCATTCGCCTTTGAGCTCATCCCTTTTTGCTCGTAAAAAAGCGGTTTGTTCAACGCCTTCTCTAATCCCGTCGCGAGCAGCGTGTTTAGCACATCGAATGAAGCGGCGAAAATTCCAGTGTTAGCCGGAGTATTATGCACCACTTCGATTATGCGCTTTATAATTAGATGATACATTTCCGGTGTTCTTTTATCCATAGCCGTAGTTACACCGAGACAAACAACCGCAAGAACATGCTCCTTTGGGAAAGGCGAAGGCAAAACGCAATGAAACGTATCTTCAGGAAGCTTTGTTAACTTTGCGTAGGCTTGCAAAGGTTGCAGTGTGCCTGACATGACGACGTTAGCATATGTTGCTGAGAAAACTGGCTCAGTGACTTTGGCTGGATCTAACGCAACTATCTCCAGCTTGGCCGTCTTTGTTTTTTCTCGTGTGGTATATCTGCTTGCAACATTAATGTATGAATTATCGCCTATGGTTTCCAGCCATCTTAGCAGAAATTCGCTCATACCATGAATATAAGATCTAGGATTCTTCCCTTCTGCAAGCAAGCAGCGTCTAATAGAGCAACCAGTGTCATGCATTTGCTCGACGAGCTCTCGCGGACTAGATGTGCCACCATATTTCTGTATAATTTCCAATATAGATTCAGGCGATATTATCTCTTCTTGGCCTATTTTTTCTGTCAATCTCTCGATTTCTTTCCTAAAAAACCTCACGAAATCAGCCGCATCCTTATTCTCATACTTTTCTGCTTCAAGCTCCGCTTGCCGCAAAACAAAAAGTGACATGCTACTGCTTGCTATCTCAATGGCTGTTTCAGGCAAATTGTGCGCTTCATCCACGATCAAAATAATCTGCTCCAGTTGTGAATCAAGATTCTTAAAGAAGGCAGTGCGGATGACGGGGTCAAAGACGTAAAGATAACTTAACGCTATAACGTTTACATCAGGCAATGCTGTTTTAACAAGTTCGTAGGGACAAATTCCCTTTTTTCGGCATATCCGCTGAATTTCAGAGGCTTTGCAAGGGTGTGTTGTGATATAATGCTGGAGCTGTAGATACTCGTAGTTTTGCTCTTCTGGGGCTCTATGGTATGGGCAGCTATCTTTAGCCTTTAAGAGCTCGCAAACTTCCATAAGCGATCGTGCGTCAGTAGCGTTTTTTGCTGCGAAAGTGTTAAGACACATTTGATTGCGACCGCGGAGGGATACGCCAGAGATCTGTTGCTTCTTGCATATGGCTTTCAGCTCCTCTATCACGCGTTCATGCTGTCGGTGAGTTCGTGCTACGTATAAAATCTTCAAATCATTTTCAACTGCTGCTGGAAGACAGGCAGAAAGCGCCGAAACGGTTTTGCCTAAGCCGTTACTTCCTTCAATTAGGACAGACCGTTTCTCTCTAACAGCGGCATAAACCGTTTCTATAAACTTATCCTGATGGGGCCGCACATTTGCGTAAGGGAAATATTCTTTGACAGCTTGAGGCAAATTATTCATTATCATATCATCATACCTTTTGAAGGGCAATACATGCTTATCGGGCATTGCTTGCATAACGGCCGTTTAGCTTTACAATATCTTCTCCCATGCGCGATTAGCAACACATGAACAGTCAAATAATCTTGTGGGTTATAAAGCGCTTGTAGAGAGGAGCGCACGTCCTCGTAGTTGCCAGTTGCAGGCGCAAAACCTAGCCGTTGCGCCACGCGCTTAACGTGTGTATCAACTGGTATTGTGGGTTGCGCTGCAGAAAAGAGCAGGACAACATCTGCTGTTTTTGGGCCTACTCCTGGGAGTGTCATGAGCGTTTTCCTTGATTCTTCAAAGGGCAACGATAAGATTGGCTGCATGGAACCGTGAAATTTATCAAGGATTATCTTCGAAACAGCCTTTATTGTTTTAGCTTTGTTTCTGTATAGTCCCGCAGCGCGCACGGCTTCTTCTATCTGGCTGATTTCAGCATTTGCCAACACTTCGGGCTTGATTTCGAAGCGGTTCGAGAGGCGTTCGAAAGCTCTTGCAGTGTTTCTGTCCGAAGTGTTCTGCGATATAATCGTTGCAATCAAAGTTTCAAATGCGTTGCGCCGTGCTCCAGACCACTTCGGCATACTGTAAATTTGTTGCAACACTTTTAAGACGGCGTCCGCGCGTTTTTCCACCATTACTTTGCCTCTTTTTTGGAAACGCTAAATAGTGAATTAACCTATAAATAGTAGATGGGAGGGCAATGGAGCGCGCTAAAGTGATAAAAGAAGAATTAGTAGCGCAAGATGCACGTTTTTTAGCTGTCTATGTGGAGGCAAAAAACTCTTGCCTAGTCCTGCTAAGCGAGCAAGAAGATAAATTAGGCACGCTAGCAATAGCTGTTCCAAAACCAAAAGGCTTGCTGGGGCCAGCCACTTCTTCGGTACTTTTGGGTGACAAAAATGCCATTTTGGCGCGCATGTTCGCTGAGTATGTTTCCTCTAAGAAGGGAAAAATTGCATTGGTTTCCGTGTATTTGGATAAACTAACTGAGTTGCAGGCGCAGGCCTTTTTAATGAAATTACTGGAGAAAGTTGTTAGCATGGAACATGAAAAGGAGACAGCGGCAACATAGGTTTCGGATGATCCGTTAGGCTTGATAGTTAGCATTTATTGAGGTTGGTTAGTTTTTATATACCCGAATTAGCTGCTTATACCGTGGGGTTTTGAATGACACAAGAAGCCGGTGGCAATCGCAAAGTTTCCCTTTCAGTTAAGGATATAATGACTGAAGATGTTGTAACTGTGGATGAACATGCTTCGGTTAAAGAAGCCGCAGAGGCCATGAACCAGCATGAAATAGGCTGCGTGATTGTAGTGAGGAAAGGCGAAGCTGTTGGTATATTAACCGAAAGAGACTTGTTGAAACATGTGATAGTTGAAGGAAAGGATGCTAACGCAACCAAAGTAAAAGAAATCATGTCAAGTCCGTTAGAAGTTGTTTCTTCAGACACAAGTTTAGAAGATGCTGTGCAGTTGATGTTTAAGAAGAAGATAAAGAAATTGCCTGTGATCCGTGAAGGTAAACTTTTAGGCTTAGTTAGCTTAACAGATATTGTTCGCTGCCAACCCGCGCTTATAAAACTACTGAAAAGCTTTGCGGCTACGCAAGACGCGCCAAAAAGCATGAAAAAAGTTATAGATTACTATATTGTCTAACAGCCTCAAGTAGCCTATTGTGCTCTTTCGCTTCCAAACTTTGTGTCAAGGAATGGATATTCGAGAATGAAACAGACCCTCGTGTTAAAGGTCAATCCTAGCAAGCCAAGTATTAAGAAAATCCAAGTGGCAGCGGGCATTATCAGAAAAGGCGGTTTAGTGGCTTTCCCCACTGAGACAGTGTACGGGCTAGGCGCAGACGCGCTTAATCCAGACGCCGTTTTGGCGCTGTTTAAGGCAAAAAATCGTCCATTGGATAACCCGCCTATTGTTCACATTGAAAACATAAATACGGTCTATGAATTAACGGAGTATGTGCCGCCAAAAGCTGTGCTTCTAATGAAGCAATTTTGGCCTGGACCTTTGACGTTGATTTTCCATCGTTCTAAGCGGGTGCCTGATGTAACAGTTGCCGGCCTAGAAACCGTTGCTATCCGGATGCCGCAGCATGCTGTCGCGTTGGCTTTGATCAGAGCAAGCGGTTGCGCTATTGCTGCGCCAAGCGCGAATCTTGCCGGAAAACCCAGTCCAACTTCCGCTAAACACGTTTTAGCAGATCTGGATGGGCGTATTGACATGGTTCTGGACGGCGGCTCTACGCGCATAGGTGTTGAATCTACAGTTTTAGACTTAAGCTTGGATCCGCCTATTGTCCTTCGGCCGGGTGGAACACCTGTTGAAGCGTTGAGGAAGGTTCTCGGTGATGTACAGCTTCATCCCTTTGTGGTTGCAGAGAAAGAGGTGCTTGTTGAAAAGGCGCGGTCACCTGGAATGAGATACAGGCATTATGCGCCTAATGCGAAGGTTATCTTGGTGGAGGGTCAGCTTCAAGCGGTTATCGCTAAAATAAAGGAGCTTATTGGATCCTATAGGCGGGAAGGCGTCAAAGTGGGTGTTTTAGCTACTGATGAAACAATAGCGAATTATGAAGCTGATGTTGTTAAGTCTCTTGGCAGCCGCTTTAACTTGACAGCAATCGCTCAAAACTTGTTCAGACTATTAAGAGAATTCGACTATGAAGGTGTCGATGTCGTAATTGCTGAGGGCGTGCCAATCGAGGGATTAGGTTTAGCGGTGATGAATAGGTTACGCAAAGCCTCTGGATACAATATACTCAAGGTTGTTTGAAGTTAGGAAACACTTATATCATTGGG
Organism: Candidatus Bathyarchaeota archaeon; assembly: GCA_026414525.1. Taxonomy (GTDB): domain Archaea; phylum Thermoproteota; class Bathyarchaeia; order Bathyarchaeales; family Bathycorpusculaceae; genus JAOAIV01. The sequence goes on from JAOAIV010000011.1 coordinate 21,319, forward strand.
TTAAGTGTTGCGTTTAGAATTCAACGCTTTGTGCGTAAAAAGAAAAGATGTGAAAGAATATGTCTGTAGGTGGAGGAACAGTTCCAGTTATAGTGCTCAAGGAAGGCACAGGCAGAACCACGGGACGTGAAGCTCAAAAGAACAATATAATGGCTGCGAAGATCGTGGCTGAAGCCGTCAAAACTTCGCTGGGTCCATGCGGCATGGACAAGATGCTGGTTACAAGCTTCGGCGATGTTACCATAACGAATGATGGAGCGACTATAATGAAGGAACTTGATGTGCAGCATCCAGCAGCGAAAATGCTCGTGGAGGTTGCTAAAGCGCAGGACAATGAGGTTGGTGATGGAACCACGACTGCGGTGGTTTTGGCTGGCGAGTTGCTTTCCAAAGCTGAAGAATTGCTGAATAAGAATGTACATCCAATCGTAATCATAGATGGTTTCAAGAAAGCCGCCGAGAAAGCTCAAGAAGTCTTGGAGAAAATTGCTATTCCTGTAAAAATAACTGATGACAAGACGCTGAAGCAGGTTGCTGCAACCACATTGGCTAGCAAAGCTGTAAACGTGGCTGTTGAGCACTTTGCCAAAATAGTTGTCGATGCAGTTAAACAAGTAGCCGAGGAGGTTGGCGGTAAATATAAGGCAGACATCGATCTAATCAAGGTTGTTAAGAAGCATGGTAAGAGTTTAGAAGAGACAGAGCTTGTTAAAGGCATGGTTGTCGATAAGGAAGTTGCGAGTTCGCA
>JAOAIV010000120.1 GCA_026414525.1 Candidatus Bathyarchaeota archaeon
GTTTTAGTTTTGAAAGACAGAAAATGCTGTGGGCGTCCTGCATTTAGTCAAGGATTGCTTAAAAAAGCTGAAGCGCTTGGAAAATATAACCTCAATCTTTTGAATAAAAGGGAAGGTTGTGTGGAAGAAGAAAAATGCTAAGGGGAGACGCTTCCACATAAAGGGGGTGCAACTCCCATCCCCAGCTTTTTAGATGAATCTGAAGCTCTTTTTCAGAACTTCATCTAAGCAATAGGGGCACATGCTTCACAGAATAAAGGCGATGTGGTTTTGGACCGCTGTTCTTCGGCGAGAACAATCTGTTCTCGTAGAAGAGCTAAGTATCTGGCTTTGATACTATAGTAAATTGGGATTTGGCCATGGGGCAAACAGCGTTAGCGCTTGTGTTGGTATTTGTGTTGGCGTTCAACGTGCTTGGTTTTTGGGTAATTGATTTTCCAGCCGCGCAGGATTATGCAGCCATAATTATCAGGAATGATGGAAGCCTCGAGGGAACGAGCAAAATTCAGCGTAGAGGGAACATTTACGTTTTCTCGGGCAATGTTTCAGGCAACATTAAAGTCAAAAAGAGCAATATCATAATTGACGGTGCAGGTTTCACTCTCAACGCTGATAATGGTACAGGAATCGAAATATCGAGTGAGGCAAGCAGAAACCCTTCTGAGGGGGATGTTTGGAATGTAACTGTAAGGAACCTGAGTATAGCAAATTTCCACGTGGGCATAGAATGTAAATTCGGAGGAAACCATACCTTCTACGGCAATTACATCTCAAATGATTTTGTAAGCCACAATGGAACAGGCGGTTTCACATGGGAAAGCCTCGGTATAGCGCTCTGGGGAAGCACAGGTAACAACATTACTCACTGCACTATTGGCGGCTCACCAGCGATCTACATGCATTTCGTCGTCAGCAACAATTCTGTAGTTGAGAATAACATTGCTTTTGGTGCTCATTTGGCGATTAGTGGAATTGAAACATTTGACAGAAACTACTGGGGAGATTATCTAACTAGATATACGAATGCCTCCGAAGTTGATTCTTCAGGAGTATGGGATACACCATATTCTATCGCCGACTCTACTGGTTTTGAGAATAGAGTATTCCAAGACGCGCACCCTTTAACGAAGCCGCTGGCAATCCCAATTTTCAACTCTGCTTTACCTACAATACTGCCAACGCAACAGCTTGCTATAATGCCGTTTTTGCTCGCTTTATTCATCATTGGTTTGCTGACGACCTTCGCTATAGGCTTACTTGTTTACTTTAAGAAACACAATCTTCGGCTTACTAAATAAGCTCAAGTTCTGTTTATAATTGAGCTGGCTAGAAAAAGGTGAGCATCGCAGTTAGATAGTTGCGAATCCCGATTTTGGTTATTTGCCTTTTCGGCTCGATGTTTGCCGTTGTTTTCTATGCAACGTGATTGATTTTGTGGGACTACTCTATTTTTTCTGATGTGACACCGTCTAATACTAAGGTTTTTTCTTCACCAGTTTTCACGTTTCTGAACAGAAGCTTGAACCTAGGCGTGTAAATCACTGAACGATCATTGATCTCAAAGACTTCCTCTATTATCCTGCTTAGGTCAGTTGGGCGTTTGGCTATTCTTTCTCTGACGATGTCTACGTCTGCATTCTCGGCAAATTCTTCTATTCCATATTCCTTAAGTATTTTGCTTGGATTCTTCTCGGCGGGCGCGGATGGAAGCTTATTAAGTGACGCGTCTCGGCCATTTTTGTCTAAAACTAAGAATACTTTTGTTTCGTTGTTTAATCGCTCTTCACCGTTAACTTTAACGAACCTGGAGTTTCTGCCTGCATTTGAGTCTTCAGGTATGAATTTTTGTCCTAAGAGGACAACTTCTTTGACTGCGTCGTCAACTCTGAATGTGTATGTGCATTTGCGGTAGTAATCAAGGAAGTATCTTCCGCTAATCACCATGTAGGGTTCATAATATTGCTCTATGGAAACGAATTGTATTTCTTCGGGTTTAGGCTTGAATAAACCAAATTTTGTGAAAAGTCCCAGTTTTAGCTTCTCGCCAGAAACTCGTATCACAGTCGGATCGATAGGCGCTTGGTAAACAATGGTTTTTCTTTTGGCAATATTTTCTTTTATGTTTGGCGTTTCAGCTGTGATGACTGCTGGCTCGGGTTTTAATGTTTCTGTCAATATCGACACCTTTACCTTTTTTAAAAGAAGCCGCTTTAATAACCATTATGAACTCGAAAACTGAATCTGAGTTAAACATAATTTTATAGCGTTTAGGACTCACTGATAAAAGCTACTGTGCGGACAACCCTCCAAGAAATGATGAAACCTCAACATTCCCTTTCAGCCCCAAGCGAGTAGTATCTTTCCCTGCATTTTACGCATCTGCGAAT
>JAOAIV010000121.1 GCA_026414525.1 Candidatus Bathyarchaeota archaeon
CTACTTTATCTACTGTGGTTTCTAATGTGGTTGCTTCATTGTAGGCTGGGAGAACCACAGAAACTTCAACCGAATTCTTTAGCGTTGCATTCATTTTTAGAAGACCCATCCGTTAAGCCATTTTAAGCTATCAATAAATGAAGTAGACGCTGGCATCCCTGAAATGACTGGATAAAATAGCGCAAACAATGCCACAATGCTTGCGAAGTACGCTATAGCCGCCACCTTAACCCGCCTATTACTCCAATAGGTGCTTATGAAATATGCTGCTGCTAAACAGAGGAATGGCACGTTAACATAAAAGTGATAGAGAAAAGTGCATCTGGAGATTAGCACGTAGGGAAGCCACTGGAGAAAGAAAAACGCTAAGATGAACAGGGCTGGCAAGCCTACCGCGCCGAGTCGCCTTTCCGACGCCTTTCTGAGCTTGTCAAGCGCAAAAATGGCTATGCCGATTATGCATGCGAAGCCAACCCACCAGACCGCTGGGTTCCCAAGAAGCACGATAGTGGACTTGGCGCTTAACGGTAAATAGGACACGTAAAGCCATACTGGTCGAAGCAGAAGCGGCCACGTCCACCATACAGAAGAAAAAGGATGCGTAGCTGTCAACGTTGCGTGGTAATTCAGCATGCCGCCCTGCAACCCAAGAACGTTCACTATGGAGCGGCCGACAAGCACGTCTGGAATATACGTTAAAAAGTAAACTAGAATAGCCATCAACATGAACGCTACAAACGTCGCGAATGGCGGATCAGTGAAGACGTAAAGTTTCTCGGTAAAGCCCTTGTCAAGTTTTGCAACTTCCCTTAGCCTGAGCGCAGCGAGAATTGCCATTTGTGCAGCGAACCCGTAAAGCACAATCCATTTAGTCGCAAAGCCAAGCGCAAAAAGCAAGATCGCCCAAAACAGCGGCTTAACAGAGGTGCCCCAACCGCCTTTGAGCACGTTTTTGAGGTAAATCAGAAAGAAAAGTTGCGATGTCAGAGAAAACAGCACCACGTAGGTGTCGGCAGTTCCCATACGCGCCATGGTGAAATGCATGAAATCGAAAGTTAACAGGAACGCTGCGGCGAAACCGCCTATCCACGTTCCGAACAGCGTTTTTCCCAGAATGTAAAGCACGGGTATCATCAACGTAGCCGCAATTACGCCCATTATCCGCCAGCCGAACGGGCTGTAGCCGAAAATCGCGATGCCGGCGGCTTGGATTAGTTTTCCAAGCGGCGGGTGAGTCCACTCGTATGGATACTGCAGGCGCAGATAGTTTTCCGCAGTCCGCACGAAGTAAACCTCATCGAAGTAAGTTTCTGACATGTATGTGGGCGGAGCCTCAACCAATCCTTGTTCATCAACCAGCCTCTGCAAGCCCTCGTCGAAAGCTCCTTCGCTGTTCACCGCCACGATAGAAAGCTTCTGATTGTCTTGATCGAGAACTGCTAGCTCAAGGATTTCAGCAGAAGCTTGCTCAAATTGGAAACTCATATATCGCGTTTTGCTGTTAACCGCGATTTTATTCCAATCATAATACGCATATGGATACTTGAGGCTAAGTTCGCCTTTAAAGCTCCAGTTTCCAGGAGAACCAGTATAAATCTTAACAGTTGCAGAGCCATTTTTCACCAGCAAATAAGCGGTGCCTACGCTTTGCGGCTCGCCAAGGTCGATGTAGACTGCTTTGTTGCCTTCTGCTTGCCACGCGGTAAGAGGCGTCTGCGTCAAACCAAGGTTCCAGACTGCCACAGAAAAGAAAATTACGCAAAGCACGGCAATAGACAACAAATCCCGCTTATCCACGCCTGTTCTCCTCCACCTTTGCCTCGACGCTCTCGCATGTTTTTGCCGGGTTTGTTTTTAGCCACGACCTGCCTTTCAGTTCATTCCATAGTAGCAACAGAGAGTAAATGAATGTTACTAAGTTAATCAAGCTTACAGTGACTGTCACGGGGTCGCCTGTGAGGTTCGGCCCATGAGCGTAGCCGGCAGCGGCATAGGCATTAAGCCAATAGAGAACGTAAGCCGTGTTAGCAAGCAAGGTTGCAGTTAAAACCACATATAACGCTCGTGCCTTTTTAATGAATGGGGACATCAGGGCAAGCATGCTTATGGCTGGAAACAGGTAGCGCTCATGTATCCTCGTGGGCAGCATGAAGAAGCCGAAGAATAGCATGTACGCCGCAAAAATCGCCAGCAACTCACCTGCCTTGTCGAAACGGTTGTATAAAACGTATATGGTAAACGTGGAGAGACAACCGAATAGAACCCAACCCAAAATGAAGAAGCCTTGGTCAGGCACCCATAAGCCGCCTAGACCCCACAGGTTGAAGGCGTTTACTGAGGTGTAGCC
>JAOAIV010000122.1 GCA_026414525.1 Candidatus Bathyarchaeota archaeon
AGATGTGTATAAGAGACAGGTATAGCGTTGTAGGCGGCGTAATTGCAAACTTCGTTTTCATCATGCTTTTTTACTATGGCGGTTACGGCAGCATGGAAGTATACTATGCAGCACTTCAAATCGCAAGCGTAATCACTTATTCAGGCTCTATATCGTATGCGCTTTATCCGAAGCTGCTGGCGGAAGGCAAAAGTGAAGATGTAACCTCTTCTTTGAAGTCGGTGTTGATGTTTGCTCTTCCGATGACCGTTGGCGCCATAGCCCTGTCAAATTCATATATAGTGCTTTTGAGACCTGACATAGCAATGTTGTATCCCGGCGCGCACCTAGTTCTTATAGTATTGGCAGTTGATTCGCTGGTTTCGGTTGTATCTAACATTTATAGCTCGGTTGTATATGGTGTTGAAACCGTTGACCAAGAGCGCTTGTCCTTCAGGTCTCTGATTAGAAGCAAAATATTCATGCTATATTCGCTTTCTTATCTGCATTTTGCCATCACAATTCCATCAACCTACTACGTCTTAACAAATTACGCGTTACATCAACCGTTCCTAGCGGCTTTCTCAGTGTGCGCCATCAACTCCATGGCACGATTTCTCATGTTTCTGGTTTTGGTAGTCATGGTTCGCAGCATGATTAAGATTGTAATACCTTGGAGAAGCATAGCCAAATACGTAGTGGCTTCTGCAGTTATGGGAGCTGTGCTATTGCTTTTACCCTATACAAACAAAATCTCAACCACTCTGGCTTGGACGGCTATCGGAGGAGCAGTTTACCTTTTGGTGTTAATGGCCATTGACAGGGAAGCACGACAACTACCAAAGGCTGCGCTGGGTGAGGTTAAGTTGAAAAATCGGCCTTTAAAGTAATAGCGCGGCCAAAATCTCTTGAAGTTGATCTTTATTCTTAATGCCCTTAAATATTATTTTTCCGCTGGGAAAAGCGCGGAATGTCACGTCGCGAAAGGCAAATTCGAAAATTATGCCTGAAAGGGAGCTTTTTAACTGGGCTTTGCCTCGGATTTTGGTTAGCGCCTCGTCTTTCCTATCGTATTTGAGAGTGACAATGGCGCTTTTTTCTTCGCCACATGTTTCTTCAATTCTTGCCACATAATCTTCGACTGTTGGCATTAGAGCTGCTCGATCTCCCTTAGGACTTCTGCGAAACGGTCAATTTCTTCGCGTGTGTTGTAGACGTAGAAGCTTGCGCGTGCAGAAGATTGCAGCTTAAGTGTTTGGTGTAGCGGCTGGGCGCAGTGGAAGCCGCTGCGTATCATGATGCCATAATTGTCGAGTAGAAGTGCCACGTCATGCGAAGATAAGCCAGTGATGCCGAAGGGGATTATGCCGCACTTTAACGCGGGGTTGGTGGTGCCGTAGAGCTCAAGTTTTGTGCAGCAGCCTTGCAACGTTTTTATGGCGTGTTCAGTCAGCATTTTCTCATGCGCTAGAACTTCATGCATGCCTACCCCCTTAAGGTATCGAACTGCCTCTGCAAGTGCGATGGCGCCGCCGATGTTAGGTGTTCCCGCCTCGAATTTCCAGGGCGGTTCATTCCAGTCTATGCTGCAGACGCCTGTTTTCGGGTTGTAGACTACTTCCCGAATCATTTCGCCTCCTCCGTGGAATGGCTCCATGGCTTCAAGCAGATGGCGCTTAGCGTATAGCGCTCCTGTGCCTGTCGGCCCCAGCATTTTATGCCCAGAAAAGGCAAGGAAGTCCGCGTCTAAGTCTCTTACGTCCACGGGCATGTGCGGAACGGACTGCGCAGCATCAACGAGAATTAGTGCTCCGTTTTCGTGGGCGATTTTAGCGATTCGCTTTATGTCGTTAATTACGCCGCTGACGTTTGAGATGTGACTGAAGCTTGCAAACTTGGTTTTGCCAGAGATTTTGCTTTCCAAATCTCTGTGGTCCAATGTGCCATCAGCGTTTACGTTGACGTATTTTACGGTGCAGCCGGTTATTTTTGAGATTAACTCCCAGGGCACGATGTTGCTGTGGTGCTCCATCAGCGAGAGGAGCACTTCGTCGCCTTTCTTCAGGTTGCGGAGGCCCCATGCGTAGGCTACGAGGTTTATGGCTTCGGTTGTTCCCCGTGTGAAGACTATTTCCGCTGTGTCGCGGGCGTTTATGAAGTTGGCAACTTCTTTTCTGGCAACCTCGTACATTTCTGTGGCTTCCTGCGAGAGCGTGTGCACGGCGCGGTGGACGTTGGCGTTATAGTTTTCGTAGTATTCGCGTAAAGCATCGATTACTTGACGTGGCTTCTGTGTTGTCGCGGCATTGTCAAAATAGATAAGCGGATTGCCG
>JAOAIV010000123.1 GCA_026414525.1 Candidatus Bathyarchaeota archaeon
GTGATAGTAACTTTGTAGTCGTGGAAACGGATATCATTAGTTACTGCCGCATTTGGCAAGAGTAGACCAGCCCAAGCTACAATTATTACGCGTTGACCCACACCTACAGGGTTGGGGTTAACTGTAAGAAACGCGTGTGTGGTTATTTTCCATGGAGGTGAATGCGCGTTACCAGTCGGTAAAGCAATCAACGTTACTACGAATGCTGACACTAGAAATGTGGTGAGTATAGTCTTAATTTTGTGTTTTCCAAAGTTCATTTTTCTTTTTTTTCTCCTTAATTTTATGTTTTTAATTATCATGGTGTGAATTAATTAATTTGGCTCATTGGAAGGGAGTAAAATTTAAATCGGCTTCAAATTTAACCAAAGTTTTTAATATCTAAAGCTGCATGTGACACTTGTGAGAGAATGATAGAAAATAACGATAACTCAACAATGACAGAGGCAAGTGTCGTCGCAAAAGTTGCTGAGTTAATGGAAACTCTTGACAAAATCAAGAAGTACGGCGTTCTAGCTAGGCAATTAAAAATGTTTACTTTAATCGTTGTAGGCTCTATTGTAATTTGCATCTTGGTCAACAACGTGATTTTTTATTTGAATCTTTTAAGCGCATTTAATGAATTTCAACGGTTCTTCATGACATTCCCTTTAGTGCTTATTCCAGCAACCGGAGTTGCAGTAGGCATCCTCTTTGTTAGAAGAAAGATAAACGCGGTCAAGACTGGTGAATGGAAAGATGAGCTTTCGCACGGGTTCCCTTCAGCACTGAAAATCTTATCAGAGATAGATTGGGATGAAGCTTTCGATGTAGTTTCATCCGGTAGATTGGGTTATGTAATGTATGGGCTAGTGAAAGGAGCAGCCTACGGGTTCATCTCCTTCTTTATATTAGGCTTCGTGTTCAATCTCATTACCTATATAGTCCTTCATCGAATAGGCGCACTTGGTTATGCGTCGTTTCACTGTTCGCTACTCATTATTTTTTTGTATTTGAGAAAGGACCTTTCAAGACGTTTTAATGAAATCCGAGAAATAGACAAACTATATTGGGAGCTGCAAAGGTTTGGCCGTGAACTCAGAAACACAGAGCTTTAAACCTGACATATACGTCATTGCCAGAATCATCAAAGCGCTTAAGGAAAAAAAGAGTATGAACAGAACTGCACTCTCCATTTCTACAGGACTGGCCTATGATAAGCTCGTCAAGTATTTAGCTTGGATGTCAAAGAAAGGCTTCGTTGTAGTTGATGAAAAAGGCTTGGTAGTTCTAACTGAAACCGGATTAAAAACATATGACGAGCTTGTGCAATGGATCATTAGGTATATTGGACAACTTAAATTCCCGCGGTTACACCCACGAACATAGGCTTTTTTAGCTACCTTGTTGTAGCGGATTAACCTTTCAACCCTTACGAGCCCTCAAACAGCACGTATAACATTTCCCTCTAGATAATATCAGCGACTTTAACCATCACTTCAAATCCCTCTCGAGTCAGCAGTTGCTCAGACGTAACAGGTGAACACGTCTCCTTAAACGAAAGCCGTACACACGCTACCACCTTACATGAGCGGGCAGTGGCTGGAACAGTATCAATAAAATAATATTCAGATGTTGTAACACATAACTTCTGTGGGAACATAACTTCCCTAACACCATTCAGCAAAATCAATCACTACGCTGGGAATCATTCAGCGAAAGGGTTTGCTGGGGCTCTGGAAGCCTAACTAAAAGGAGAATGAAGGATATCAATTGCTGCTGCAATTGAGTCATTTGTCCAGAGCCCATTCAGCCCACAGTCATATGGTAAATTGAGAAAAAAGAGGGGAAGGCATTGTTTTTGCAGATAGGTTTACTGCCGCTTTTTGAAAAGCATTATACCTACAACGGCGATCGCAATAATTATGGCAATCGTTGAAACGGCAAAATATGTTTCCACAGGCGTTTGTGGGACAGGTGTAACTGTAGGAGTTGCTGGTGGAGCTTCCTCAACGAAAACAGCAGTTTCTGCATATGAAGGCCAATAGCTCTTTGAGCCAGCAAATCTAGCGATAACTGTGTACTTGCCAGGTACAGGTGGATCAAACGCTAAACTAAATAAGCCATTAGCGTCGCTGGTAGTTCGCCCAACTTCGTAGTAGTTGCCGTTGGGATCAAGCACCTCAATGATTACTTCAACCCCTTTAACAGTTGCTGGTCGTGGTTTCTGCATGTAAACATACTCCATCCATGCACCCATGCTTTCATCGCTAACAGCGGGAACACCA
>JAOAIV010000124.1 GCA_026414525.1 Candidatus Bathyarchaeota archaeon
GGCTTTGCTTTATTGACTTGTGCAGCACCGCTTTCCTCTCTTCGACGCAATATCACCCAAACAGCGCTGCCAACACCTAAAACAGCTAAAGCGCCTACAGCAGAACCGACAATGTTAATCCAGAAGTCTTGGGTACGCTGTACTACAGCGGTTTCTTTCAGTACATTAGCTTCAGCAACAAAGTTACTTAAGAGGCTTTGGCTTTGCACTGCAAAATCACGCGCTGCGTCAAAATCGCCAGTTGAATAGGCATATTCGGCACGTGAAATGAGTGCACTTGCATTGTTAAGTATGGTTACTAACGCGGTTATATTGGCTCCAGCGCTTTCTGCTTCGGCCGCTGCCTGATAGCAAGCCACAACTTGGTTTTTAGCTGACGCAATAACAGATGCCGCATTTGCTTGGTCTACACAAACCATTGGCAGGAAAGCGCTGAAAGCAAGCAACAGTATGCTTAAGGTAACAAGCTTTTTTCGCGCATCTAGCGCCAACATTTTCCACCCAAAAAATAAGCCATAAAATGTTTATTTTCTTGAGCACAGTGATTCTAGAATTTTCCTTTTACTTTCAATTTCGCTCATTCGTTTTTCCAAGTACATGTAATCGCGTGAGTATTCTTTATAAGCCTCCAAAAACGCGCGGCCCTTATCGGTTAGCACGTAACACTGAGCTTGAGAATTAAACTCAATCAGCAACGCGTCACTAACCTCGCTCAGATATTTCTGCAGAACTTGAAAGCTCAAGTTTGCCTGATACATTATCTGCGTTTTTTTAGCGTTTTGGCTAACAGCGCGCAGAATATCGGCGATAATATCAAGCCGACTACGATAGCTACCCAACGTAAATCACACTAAACAAAAGTAAACAGCAGTAGAATGGCATAAGGAATGGGGAAGCCTAAAGGTGCAACCAGCCTCTTCCGCCCTTCTTGAGTTGCTGCTTTTGCTTTTGTTCTTCTTGGTAAAGCTGTGCACGTTTTTCTCGGCGTTGCTGCTGGCAGGTGATATGTGTCTTAATAAATTTTGTCCACCCGCCAATCTGAGGCGGCGGTGGAATATAACGCTCTGCATTAGCAATTTGGTGTTGCGCCAAAATTTCTCTGAAACTCAGAGCCTTGTAATCTTTTATGGCGTGAATTATGAGGCCTCTTTCGACAAAGAGATAGCGGTAATCGGCCGTGGCTATTCCCTCAGCGCGTACTTTGTCGTCTAACCGTTCGCTCCACAGTTTTTTCCACTCGATTTTGAGTATTTCAACCAGTTCTTTATCATCAAGACTCAAAGGTATCCGATCCCTCCCTGACAGGAGCGGATAAGAATAATGGCATAATTAGCGCATTACTTACCGCGCTGTTCCCCCTTCTCTCCTTATCCTTCTTAAGCCCTTTATATAAACAATGCAGAACGTAAAATCTATACAATTTATCTAGAACATTCATATATTTTTCTATTATAAGCATTTGAATCATCTAGAACACCAAAACAAGTTTAAAATAAAAACTGCGTTAAGACAGCAACAGCTTAGAATGTTTAAATTACACCACAACAATAACCAAGAAGAGGAAGAAACCTATGAACCAAATTTCTGTAAAAGAAGTTTTCTCGAAAGGCTTCGCCACAGTCCAAGAAACTGATACACTCTCCAAATGCGTGGAATTATTTAAAAAGGAAATGCCGCCTGTCCTGGCGGTTCTAGACGGTAAAGGCAAGTACGTAGGCGTGATCACGCGAAGATGGATAATAAGATCAAGGCTAGACCCGGCAACAACAAAAGTCAAAACCTTGACGCGTGCTGCGCCCAAAGTCTCTCCTGAAACCTCAATAAGCAAAGCAGCAAAGCTAATGATTGAAAGCGGCATTAGGCAGCTACCGGTCTTCGAGAAAAATAAGCTATTAGGGTTCGTAACCGACGAGCATATTATCCACGCTGCCGTTACACAGGAATGGGGGAATACGCCAATAGAAAAAATAATGACGCGCGCGCCGCACACAATTGAGGCCCACCGCTCCATAGGCGCGGTTCTTAGCCTAATGAGGGAACAGGGAATTTCACACGTTCCTGTGATTGATGAGGGAAAGCTTGCGGGAATAATAAGCATTCAAGACATAATAGAGCATGTTTTCCAGCCGCAATATCGCCAGACGCTCGGCGAAATCGTAGGCGAAAAGACGCCGATAATACGAGTGCCAGCAAAGGGCATAATGCGCAAGCCAGTAATCACAGTTTCTCCCACGGCAACACTACGAGAA
>JAOAIV010000125.1 GCA_026414525.1 Candidatus Bathyarchaeota archaeon
CAACAGTGCAGAACACTGTGCCGCCGTATAATATGGCATCATTGGTTCGTGCCATTGCTACCTCAAAATCTGGGCAAAGCGGCGGAATAGGCGCGTAACCACAAGCGTAACGAATCGTTTTCGGGCTTAAACCAAGAGTTCGAAGCTTGTGAATGCCAACTTCAACTACTCGCCCAGTGACTTGCACTAAGCCGGCGAGACTTGCAGTAGGCGCAACAACTACAATCAAGTGCTCTGGCTTAACATTGCAGGCGCCAGCAACCTTCTCGATAAGCATGTCAGACGGCAAAACATTGCTCTCAAGCGTTAGCACCGCTTTATCAGAAGAATCCTTGTAGCCTATTTCTTCATAAATCTCTTTGGGCTTCAGAGCCAAAGCCCGCGCTGGCCCTGAGCCAATAGCTATAGAGCCGTCGCTTTCTTTTATGCGCCACCCAGCAAACTGAGAACCCAATGCGGCTATCGCAGGCTGATCGGTGCAAACAGTAATCGACGGAAGCACAACCTCACCGTAACTTTTGAAGTCTACTTGCGCTTTCCCGCAGCTGCCCATGCAGAGCTCGGTGAGAATAAGCCCTGCTTGAAAACCGCCAGACGCGCGTACACCAGCATCTATGATGGTGGCACCCGCACTTGATTTTGAAACTTTAACGCCGTAAAAATCTTGATTGCTTAGTAGATGTTCAGCTAGTTTCCATGCCATGCAGTTTACGCTTAAGGCGTTATCCATAGGCTATGCCTCTAAAGGAACTTTTCGTAGCGGCTTAAGTGCGGATTAGATGGTTTGGAAACGAAGAGTTTGCCTCTGCCGTCTTCTGCAAGGTCGCCTAGAAAAACGTAGAACGGCCCACTGGCAGATTCCGCATCATCCACCTTCACTTTAGGCTTTATACTATCAATAGTGAACGTCGGCATGACTTCTTCAAGGAAACCGCCAACTACGATTTTGCCGCCAGTCATGCATGCGCCGACACGCGTGCCACACTCCTTTTGAACGTAAATTGTTCCATCCACCATGCGGAAACCCAAGAATTGCTTAGCGCTACCGCGAATTTTAATTACACCACCCCGCATGTAAACGCCTGAGTCGCTGCCTACATCACCGTCCACGATTATAGTGCCGCCGCGCATGCCTGCGCTGCTACCGCGGTATGGCGAGGCCAAGTAGTCACCTGCATTTCCGTGAATCTCAATTAGTCCGCCTTTCATTTCAGAGCCTACCCAGCCGCCTGCGTCGCCGTTCACTGTGATTTTTCCGCCAGACATTTTTTCGCCCAAGTGCATGCCGATGACGCCGTTGATGACGATTTCGCCGCTTTTCATGGCTTTGCCTACGAACCGCACTTCGCTGGCATCACCGTTAACAACTATGTCAGGCGTTTCTGCTTTGTCTTGTTCTATCTTGAATAAGTCGCCAAGCGTTTTCTGCTTGTTGCCTTCCCAAACTTCCAGTTTAGCAATTTCAGCTACCGATTTGCCTTTGAACACGTCAGGGCTGATGCATTCGGCTATAACTGGAAACTGGAATTTTTTGAGAGGAGATAGCACTATCATCTTTAGACATCCGCCTTTATCGTTAATGGACATGAAACCTTAACGTAATGATCAAACACTGGGTAATTATCATATTCAACTGTCCAGTACTCCTTGAATCGCCGCTTCATTTCCTCATCAACTTTAACCTGCTCTGCAGTTTTCACGTCAAGCCATATTGTCTTGCCATCCACATGCTGCACTATCTCACCGTCCTTAACAACAACTTCTCCGCCTTTAATGGTGTATACTGCGCTGCTGAAGGCTTTACGCACAGTCTTGTAATGTTTTGAAATATCAATTTTCTCAGGGTTAATATTGTAGATAGCGATGTCCGCGTCGGCTCCAACACCCAAGTGGCCCTTATTCTTTAGCCCTAAAACTTTGGCTTGCCCAGCTCGAGTTACAATCGCTATATCGTAAAGTGTAAACTCCCGCTTTATTGAAGGCAATAAGCTAAGTTTTTGAGCTTTCTTATGACATTTCTTCAAAGTTGCCAACCGCGCCTTCTTGCTTATTAGCCAAGCGATTATTTTTGGATACGCAAAGAATGGCCCACCATTAGGACTGTCTC
>JAOAIV010000126.1 GCA_026414525.1 Candidatus Bathyarchaeota archaeon
GCAAAAAGGGACATGAACAATGTCAGTTTGGCATGGAAGTTTACGCAAAAGAAAAAGCACAGGCGGCAGGAAGCACGCTTACAGAGGAAAACGAAAATTCGAGATGGGTGGTTTTCCAGCGGAGACCATTGTCGGCGAACCTAAGAGGCGCCTCGTAAGAGGTCGGGGCAGTCAAGTTAAAGTTAAGGTCTTAAGCGAAAAATATGCATGTGTTACTGACCCTAAAACGGGTAAAACCGAGAAGGCAGAGATTTTGCGTGTTGCCCGAAACCGCGCTAACGTCGATTACGACCGCAGAGGCGTAATAACCAAAGGCGCCGAAATAGAAACTTCGCTTGGGCTGGCCCGTGTCACTTCTAGCCCAGGAAGCGACGGCGTCATAAACGCTGTTCTAATCGGCAAAGAAGAAAAAAGCTAAGCCGCCATCACTGTTTGGGCTTTTCGTTTCGCATCTTCAAAAGTTGTTTAGCAACTTTCAGTATAACCTGCTCTTTTGGGCCTTTCTTCTCAATCATTATCAGCCCGGTCTGAAGCCAAGGTGTCTTCGGGTAAGCCGCCTCAGCGGATACCTCGTGCTTCAAACCAGCTTTTGCCGCGGCTTCGGAAACATCAGCGATTTTTGGGTTCGGCACCGCTAAAGCTTTGGGGACACGGCGTCCTTCCTTCCGTGTTTTTGTCTGGTCAAAGTAGGCCGGCCAAATTATGAACTTCTCCTGTTTCCGCACACTAATCACTCTTCTCCTACGTGGCTATTTGTGGGCATAGTAGACCACCAACTCCGCGTCGTTTTTGTCTACGCGAACGAAGCCGAACCGTTCAAACTGTATTATTTCATCGGGCTTTAACTTTTTGCAAGCACTCTCCGCTAAGCCTTTGTTCACGGATGCGTCGGGCATAACCACTTGGCACGGGACTTCTTCGCCCTTTGGTATCCAATGGATAAGTTTAGCTTTCGCCTTTCGCGCTTCCTCATAGGCTGTGCTGGCAAACCGGGCTTCCAACAAGTTGGCTGCCGCGCTTTCTATTTTGACATTGAAAAGTTCCATGAGCCTCAGCATCTCTCCAACTTTGGCGACATCCGCATCCTTCTTTGCAACCCAGAAAGAAGCTGCTGATTCATCTCCTTTGGGCGTTACAGTGTATTCTCTAAAACCAAATTCAGGTTTTTCAGGATGCAAGAGAAGTTTAACTTTCAATGCGTTTGGGACATTCTTGACTTTCAGCTCAACAGACTCAGATACAAAGAAGTATCGCCTACTCTGCGGGTCCAGAAGTTTGCGGTTGTAAGCGTAAAGGTTTTCCCAGCTTAACGTTACATCTGCAGTCTTAGGCCCCACATCAACTATCATCTTCTTAATAGCTGCTGGCGTTATTCCTCGCTTCCGCAATGCAGCGAAAGTTGCTAGCCGCGGGTCGTCCCAGCCCTTGTAGATGCCTTCGCGTATGCCCTGGACAATTTTTGACTTGCTTAGGAA
>JAOAIV010000127.1 GCA_026414525.1 Candidatus Bathyarchaeota archaeon
CGCTTTAACAGTGCTTTCATCAATAATGTTGCCGAGCGCCGTTGAAAGTGCCTTTTCGGATACAACAACAAAATCGGAATCGCGTACTTTTTCCGCCAAATTATCAATAATGATAGTCAGGTAATCTTCTCCGGGCTTCCAATATTCCGTAGCTAAAGCTAAAGCGTGATACTTAGTCATTTAACCAGCATTCCGCAGAGGCACATCTCTGCTTATTCTAATAAAGGCTTCATTTCATTTACGCTTTAAGCTGCGGCAAAACCATTATGCTGAGTGAAGGCTACGTGCCTTTATGCGGGCAAACTGCGATTTTGTCGCCAGCCTTTACTTTGAATTTGTGGGCTGCGCTGCCTTGGTTTATTGCTATTTCAAGAAAGCCGTGGCTTCCGATTAATGCTAACGGCTCTTGCAGCCTTGCTTCTCCGTAAGCTTGGCAAAGGGGCAACTTAAGTTTGCGACCAAGCAAGTCAACGTCTAATGTTGCTTTTTCGCTGGCATGAGATAGCTCTTTCTCGCTTATATTCGTGATTATATTACCGAAGCCATCCACATGCAAAACTTCGCCTATGAACGCACCATTTTTTTCGGTAACTTTTGCAAATTCTGGATGTGTGACATCTCGAATTTCAGGTCCAAGTTCTTCAGGTTTCGCGCCATTCAATAAATGGGCTGCTGCTGGAGCGAAAATGTCTCTACCGTGAAAAGTGAAGGAGACTTTAGGCAACATAAACCTTGAATTCGTTATTTCATGCGCGGACACTATGCCCTGCTTCTCTGCAGCTAAAACTAAGAGGCCATTATCTGGCCCAACAAAGAAACCTTGCTTTGTCTGTATCACTATTGAGCGCCTTTTTGTGCCAACACCTGGGTCGACAACTGCCACGTGAATTGTGCTTGCTGGAAAATACGGCGCTGCGGAAGCCAGCATGTAAGCGCCCATGCGTATATTGAACTTCTCTATTTCATGTGTTATATCCACTATAACGGCGTGTGGACATACATTGAGGATTACTGCTTTCATTTCGGCTACGTAAGGATCTTTTAACCCGAAATCTGTTGTTAGAGTTACTATTCTGCTTCGCATAATAGATATTATGCACATTGGGTCTCTTGATAGTTTTGCTCTGTCCATTATTCTGGCTTCGCGTGTGTCTGCATTAGTTTTTCTTCTGACATTTTCTTCGCTTTATTTCGTTTTCTTGATCGTATATCCACACCTATCATTAAAACGTAGGGCAAAGATAGCGTGCCGCTATAATGGGATTGGTGAACACGGAGGCGAAACTGAACAGTTGCGCCAGCGAAGCTCCAGCGTATGTTTCCGTAGCGTCTACTAGTACAAATGCCAGAAAAGTTAGGGTTAAGCATACAAAAAACTGAGCGAGGACGCTTCGTTCTTTTCCGAGGAGAAGCGTGGGGATTAAGGATGACAAAACGAAAACCTAGGCAAATGCGTAGACA
>JAOAIV010000128.1 GCA_026414525.1 Candidatus Bathyarchaeota archaeon
CCTGATGCTTTGGGCTACCGNCATCTCCTATGCCTTCAGCTTTCCCTTCTCAGTATTTCTCTCGCGACTATCACACCTGACGCTGAAGCCTGCACTAAACCTCTGGTGACGCCTGCGCCGTCGCCGATTGTGAACATGTTCTGGATTTTGGTTTCCAAAACATTGCTTAACTGCAAATGTGAGGAGTAAAATTTCACTTCTACACCATACAGCAGCGTATCCCTCGAGTGGACGCCTGGCGCAATCGTGTCCAATGCCTGCAGCATTTCTCTAATGTCCGCCAAGTAACGGTAGGGTAATACGAAGCTCAAGTCGCCTGGAGTGGCATTCTTCAATGTGGGCGTTACCACGCTTCGGGCTATACGCTCGGGAGTTGAACGCCTGCCCGCAACCAAGTCGCCTAGCCGCTGAACTATTACGCCGCCGCTGAGCAGGTTTGAGAGTCTCGCAATGTATTTTCCGTAGGCTATGGGCTCCTTGAACGGCTCCGTGAACGAGGTGCTCACTAGAATGGCGAAATTGGTGTTTTTCGTTTTTCTTTCCGAGTAACTCTGACCGTTAACGGTTAACACTCCATCATAGGATTCGGTTGTAACCTCGCCATAAGGTGAAACGCAGAACGTGCGAACCTGATCATCAAAAATCTTCGAGTAATAAATGAGCTTCGGCTCATAGAGCGTTTTAGTCAAGTCTTCCATGACTGACGCTAAAACTTCAACTCTCACGCCTATGTCCACAGGGTTATTCACTGTTTTCAATCCGTGGAATTGGGCTTCATTTTGGAGCCATTCCGCGCCGCTTCTGCCCGGCGCGATTATGACGTATTTGCCGTAGAATTTTTCCCCATTCGAGGTTTCAACACCCTTTATGGCGTGGTTTTCCACGATGAGGCTCTTCACGTCTGTCCTAGGCTGAAAAGTGACTTTGCCATTCAGCTCTCGACGCATGCGGCGCAGTGTATCCGCGCATTTCTCTGTGCCCATGTGACGGATTTTCTGCCTTATCAGCCTTAACCCCGCTAAGGACGCCTTCCGCTCGATTTCATCAACCTTCTCAGGGTCTTCACCGTAGACT
>JAOAIV010000129.1 GCA_026414525.1 Candidatus Bathyarchaeota archaeon
GTATTGTAATTGCAGAAAATGATAAACCGATTGGAATTGTGACTGAAAGAGACATTATTGTAAAGTGCTTGGCCAAAGAACTCAATCCGCGGGAAGTAAAAGCCAAAGATATCATGTCCTCACCAGTGATAAGCATAGAGCCAGATGTAGAAATGCTTGAAGCTGCCAAAGTTATGGTAAGCAGGATGATAAGAAGGTTACCTGTTGTCGAAAACAATAAGCTAGTCGGAATAATCACAACTTCAGATATGATAAAAGAGGCAGCTAAAGGTAAAAGAAAGGAGGATTCTTTGATTTATTTAGCTGCAGAATATGAAGTATTTTAACTTTAACCATTTTTTATGCAAAAGCATAGATAAAAGTCTGCTATGAATGCATCTATAGTGTCAACAGCTACATTGTCTATTTATTTTTGAATTTGTTCGATGTTTTAGTAAAATAAAATTTTATGGTGGGCCGAGCCGGATTTGAACCGGCGACCACCGCCGTGTAAGGGCGGTATCCTAACCAGCTAGACTATCGGCCCAAGAATGATAAATCTTTCCTCCCTTAAAACTTTTTTAGAGGCTTCCCGCCAAATTCTTCTCTATCTCTGAAATTTTTATTTTAAGTACAGCAACTATATCTTCGTTTTGAACGTTGTCTAGTTTATTTCCGCATTCAGGACATTGAAAATTGATCTCCATGGCATCCTCAAAAGTATATCGTGTATTATGTGAAGGGCACATAAAGAATAAGTTGCTTGTCTCATAATCCAAACGTTCTTTTAATTTTGTTAAGATCTTTCTTTTCTTTGTATTTAACAATATATTTAATCCAGTAGGGTTTATTTTCCAATAATACTTGAACCAACCAGCTTCTTTATCCCTCACTCTTCTATAGGAGACAAGATTCTGGTCAAATAGTTGATATAACACCTTTCTTAAATTGTTAAGTTTCATTCCAGTTTTTTGAATCAATTCGTCGTCGGTAGTCTCATCTTTTTCCGATAAGATTTCAATAAGTTTTACAGCTTCTTCACCAATTAATTCTCTTGTGG
>JAOAIV010000012.1:0-21622 GCA_026414525.1 Candidatus Bathyarchaeota archaeon
CTTTATAAGTAAGTTCGTAATATATGAGCAGTGACGTTCCATGTCTAAGGAGAGACGACGTAGAACGTTACAGATGCAACCATAATAAGCAAAAAAGAAGGAGTGAATGGAAAATGGCAGAAAAATCTGATGTGATCTTCGTTGGGAATAAGCCTCCGATGAGTTATGTGCTGGCTATTATCACGGCGTTTTCTTCTGGCAACGCGAAGGAGATTACGTTGAAGGCTCGTGGCCAAGCGATTACAACCGCTGTTGACGTGGCTGAGATCGCGCGGAACCGCTTCATGAAGGACCTGAAGGTCAGCAACATAACCATCGGCACTGCTGAGATGCCTCCCAGAGAAGGCGAAAACAAAAGCCGCATGGTCTCAACAATCGAGATAACGCTAACCAAAGAGTAAGCGTTGCGGTGCAAAGAAGAACGATTTTCGAATTTTTTATTTATTAGGTTTCGACAAGTACAAGCGCACTGCTTTATGCCCCTGCTATTGTTTGCGTATAGCAAAATTAATAGCCAAAAGCGAATCAGAGTTAAGATTAGACTGGGGAGAAAAATGCTAGACATAAAGCTTATCCGCGAAAATTCAGAGGCCGTAAAAAGCAATTTACTGAAAAGAGGAAACCCCGAGATCATTGAGATGTTAGAAGAACTTATTAGAGTAGACGAAGAATGGCGCAAGAGCTTAACAAAATTAAATGAGTTGCGACACGAAAGAAAACTAATAACAGCTGAAATCGCTGCACTTAAAAAGAGCGGGAAAGATGCTAGCGGCAAAGTTGAAAAAGCCAAATTGGTCGACCGTGAAATTACAAAAATAGAAGCAGAAGTGACCAG
Source organism: Candidatus Bathyarchaeota archaeon (assembly GCA_026414525.1). Classification (GTDB taxonomy): domain Archaea; phylum Thermoproteota; class Bathyarchaeia; order Bathyarchaeales; family Bathycorpusculaceae; genus JAOAIV01. The sequence goes on from JAOAIV010000012.1 coordinate 836, forward strand.
AGCGGAAGAGAAAACACGTAGCTACCTTATGCGTCTGCCGAATTTGCTACATGAAACAGTACCTCTAGGCAAAGACGAAAATGACAATATTGAAGTGAGAAGATGGGGCAATATCCCTAAATTTGATTTTCCCATTAAAAACCACATAGACTTGGGCTTAAACTTGGACATAATAGATGTGGAAAGAGCAGGAAAAGTTGCAGGCTCACGATTTTTCTATTTAAAAAGGGAAGGTGTGCTGCTGGACATGGCATTGATGAGCTTTGCAATGGAAGAAATGGCAAAAAAGGGCTATGTTCCTATCCAACCACCTTACTTAATGCGGCGGGAAGCCTACGAAGGCGTCACAGCTTTAAGCGACTTCGAAGACGTATTGTACAAAATTGAAAACGAAGATTTATATCTTATCGCAACCTCGGAGCACCCTATGGCAGCGATGTTCATGAACGAAGTTTTCAAGGAAGATAAGTTGCCACTTAAACTTGTGGGCGTAAGCGCGTGTTTCAGAAAAGAGGCGGGGGCCCACGGCAAGGATACACGCGGCATATTTCGAACTCATCAGTTTAACAAGATTGAGCAGTTTATTTTTTGCAAACCTGAGGATTCGTGGAGGTTTCATGAAGAACTTGTTTGCAACGCTGAGGAGCTAATCCAAAAGCTGGGTTTGCCCTACAGGGTAGTTAATGTATGCACGGGCGATATTGGAACAGTAGCAGCTAAAAAGTACGATATCGAAGTTTGGATGCCTGCTCAGAAAGCTTACAGAGAAGTGGTTTCATGCAGCAACTGCACAGATTACCAGGCAAGGCGATTGGGTATTCGCTACCGAGAGAAAGAAGGTGCACCGCCAAAAGGGTTTGTGCATACTTTAAATTCCACTGCCATAGCTACCGGCAGAACCATAGTTGCAATACTGGAGAATTTTCAGCAAGCAGATGGCTCCATTGTAGTGCCGGAAGTCTTGAGAAAATATATGCATAACATCGAGAAGATAAGTGTTGAACGGTAAAACTTTTAATACTGCCTTGAGATTCATCATGGCACGCTTGGAGGATCAAATTGTCTTCGAAAACTAAGCAGATGCGCGATAAATGGCGAGGCAAGGCATGGTACATGGTAGTGGCCCCGCCATTCTTCGGGAACGTTGAGTTAGGTATGGTACCAGCCGAAGAGCCAGAGCAACTAATCGGCAGAGTCGTTGAAGCTACACTTTACGACATAACAGGGGATTTTTCACACCAGAACATGAAACTATTTTTCCAGATAAGCGAAGTTGAGGGAAAAATTGCCCACACAATGTTCAAAGGTCATGAGTACTCCCGTGACTATCTGCGCAGTTTGGTTAGACGGAGAACAACAAAGGTGGATGGAATCTTTAATATAACCACCAAAGATGGCTACAAACTCCGCGTGGCAATATCAGCATTTACACTCGCACGCATAAAAACCTCTCAGGAAAAGGCTATTAGGAGCATAATGGAGAAGACTGTTAAGGAAAAAGCGGAGCTATTAACGTTGGATCAGTTCGTTCAAGAGATGGTTTTGGGGAAAATCGCTTCTGATGTCTATAATGTAGCGAAAAAAGTAGCGCCACTTAGGCATGTTGGTACAAGAAAATCCAAACTAATTGCTAAACCAGCGCAAACTGCACAACCAGAGTTTCAAACAGCAAAGCAAGCATAAGCACTGTTTATTTTAAAGCTTACTATGTTCCTGCAACATTAACCGGGCTAATCTTGGCTAGACGGAAACAATTAAAAGGCGAGTTTTACTAGAGAAAGTAATTTTTGTTTTAAATTAAAAATATTTGTGGGATGGTTATTGGGGGAGGCAAAACCGCCTGACGAAGCAAGCAGACGTGCAGAATACATGAAGAACTGCCTAGACCTCATTGCTTTTGGAACATTTGGCAACATAATTAGTTCGCCTGTGTTGTTCCTTCAGAAAAAGAGTACTGGCTAAAATATCCTGAAGCGGATCCGAAAGAGGTTGGCCTAGAAAAAGCAACAGTCCACATAGTCATGGATGTTTCGTATCCTCAGAAGTTTATGCCTGGGCGTCATAGAAAGAAAACAGATACCTGCTCCATGCAGCGCTAACTGCAAACCTGTCATTTACACGTGGAATACAGGTATAGCGGTTGTCCATCCACAATTCATTACCGAAAGTAACGGAGCAAAAAACCGCGACGAAGAGTAGCAAATACAGCTAAGGGCAAGCAAGTTTAAGGAAATACCATCTGGGCATGGTGCGCTTTGATCGCTGAATGCGGAAATTTCTTTAGATGCGAAACTAATTATAGTGTATGTGCTACTTAAGGAGTGATAAGTTTGGCTAGACATGCAGGTGTCCATGAAAAAGGAACATTTTCAGTTACCGAGTTACTAAGTAGCATTAGGGAAAACAGTAATTACGAGAAAGTGGGGGCTATAGCGCTTTTTATTGGTGTTGCACGCGGTGAAACTTTAGAAGGAGAAAAAGTGCAAAAGCTTACTTTGGAGGCGTATGAAGAAAAAGCTAATGAAGTTCTTGAAAAAATCTGTGAAGACTTGACACGTAAGCCCGGTATTGTGGACGTTCAGATTCATCATTTACTGGGCGAATTTAAGGTAGGCGAAGACTTGGTATATGTTGCAGTTGCAGGTTCCCATCGTACAGATGTTTTTCCGGTTTTGCGTGAGGCAGTAGAACGCTATAAAAGTGAAGCAACCGTTTTCAAAAAGGAACGAATCATTAACTCAAAAGGTGCAGTAACCGAATACTGGGTTTCGGAAAAGGGAAAAGCGAAGACATAGCAACCTTTTCGTATATTGTGAATTTCTTCGTCTTTATTGAGAAAAGTTTTGATATATAGACTACATTCTCCTATATAGGATATTTGGAGATTCTAAATAAGCATGAACCATGTGTTTTACTTATCGTATGTAAAGGGGAGCGCTGTGAGGGGAAAAATGACTTGCACTGTTCCCAGTGATTAGGTATAAATTAGCTGGTAGAGTGAGATTATGGTTGATCGTGAAAAGAAGAAAAAGAGAAAAGAAATATACGTTTACGATGTTGGTTCTATTGACTGGTTTCTGGCAATAGATGCGCACTTGTCTTAGGATGACTTAGAACGCGGGATAGTGGTAAACCAAATATTACAGGAAAAGGATAACAGACACGTCGGATGGACGTTGGTTTACAGAAGGGTTATATGCTTACACTATAAAATAGTGATTAACGGAGATGTCTTCTGTGGAAAGAAGAAGCTACAATTGGTTTGAGAAGCGCCGCAAGACTAAAGCGTTAGAGTTAGCTCATGAGCAGATAACAAGAGCCTTTGACACTGTCACGTGGCTTCATAAGGCGGTAAAAAGCTTCTCGGAAGGCAATTATGCCGAGTCTAAAAAGCACGTTGAAAACTTGTATAAGGCCGAAGAGGAAGTTGACAGGCTACGGACAGAAGTTTTTACTGAATTGTCTAAGGGTGCAGCTCTTGTGGCGGATTACCGAGAAGACCTACTTCACCTCGTTAAAAGATTAGACACACTGGCGGATCATACGAAAGACGCCGCACGCTGCTTGGAAATGCTTGCAGGAGCAAAAATTCCGCAAGAACTATGTGCCAAAACAGTTTTCATGGCAGCTAAACTGGTTGACACCGCACAAACTCTGCGAAACAGCATTGAAAAAATCTCTTCAGATCCAGCTGAAGCTATAGCGCAGGCTAAAAAGGTTGGAGAGATCGAGCATGTGCTTGATGAGGAATATCTGAAGGCAAAAAGTTTGTTTGTCAAGTACGGCGCAGAAGTCAATTGTGGAGCGATGGTCATATTCGACGATTTAATCGAGTTCATCGAGCACGCCGCAGACATGTGCGCGGACACAGCAGACTATATAATTGTACTCTCAAGCAGAGAGTAAAACACAAACATTCCCCTTCTGCCGTTTAGTAGATTCTCTAGCACTTAAAGCACTGAAAGCCTCCTTATTTATAGTTTCCAAGTGTTTTGTTAATTAGTGCTTGGACTACTGCACACTCTTTTTTTGTTTTAGTGAGAATAATAACTGCTTTGCAAGATACAGTTATTGTTTTGACATCTTAAAACGCATTTTTGAACCTTTAGTTCCTTGCGAAGACTTTTCCCAGCGGAAGTTTGCCGTTGTCAGGCTTGCGCATACGCCGATTAGAATTTCTAAAAAAGACAAGAGCAGATTAGTATAATGGCGATCGTACGTCAACTTAGTTTATAATCCCCGAGTGGTTACCCAAAATTCTGGGGCCTACTTATGGGCGAATTCTCTCGCTTCAGCAACTCTCAACCGTTAACGATAGATCTTTCGATTTTACTCCTCGCCGAGCCTCAAGGCGTCTGTCTATATTCTGAAGTATTTACCGTGTAGTAGTATGCCAATTACGAAGGATGGCTAAGCATTAGGTGGAAACCACAGCTAGATCTAGCAACAACGTGACGCTTTCAATAATGCTCCTTTGAGGAAGAGCGAAGTTAAAGCGTCTGTGACGTAGTAGCTTGGGTAATTTACCGACGATTTGCTGCTGAAAAGAGAAGCGCGACGAAGGTGCCGTCGGCTTAGAGTTTTAACCTTTCTGGTTTCAAGCGAAGCGTCAACCTCTTAGTAGGCACTCCGCAGGTTACGTTGTGTTCTTTTTTTGCTGGTAGTTTCGGTACCGTTTTAGTACAAAACCTGCGAGTACCGCCAGGAATAGCACGTTGAAAATAGTAAGTATCCCTGCATTCTGGAAGTCTGTGCCGACGAGGTTAGCGTGAACTATGCCGAAGAGTAACACTATGTACATCAACCCGTGGAAAATGCGCCAGCGTTTCTGCGCCTTAGCACGTAATATAGCAGCGGAGATAGCTATGTAGAATAGAATAAAAGCAGGCCTGCCTGCTAACCGCCAAAAGATGTCCCATGAACTAAAGTTTGGCACGAATATGGACAGGCTGAGGCGTTCTACCGCGTAAAAGACTGGATGCAAGGTTATGAAGACCATGCCCAATACGGAAAAGGAATGGTGAACTTTTAGAAATGGCTTGCCAAAGGCTTGCGTGACCTCTCTCAGAAAAGGCGTGGTTAATGTTGCCATGCTAAGGAACAAATAACCGTATAAACCGCAGAAGCGCACAGCCAAGTGCACAGGCGCCTCCTCGGTGTTACCAAGCAGTAGAAGCACCGCTATGGCTACTGCCAAGGCAGATATGCCTAAGAGAAAAAGTAAGCCATTCCTTTTAAGCGGCATAAACAGAAATACGCTTCTATTGCTTATAAGTGCTTCCAAAATCGCAAATGATAAAAGCCACTTACCGTCAACCAAAAAAGGGGCAAGAGGCGTCGCGATGGTTAATCGTGGACTTTATGTTGGAAGATTTCAACCGTTCCATTTAGGGCATCTTGAAGCCACAAAAGAAGTGCTTAAGGAGGTTGATGAATTAGTAATAGTAATCGGCAGCGCTCAGTATAGCCACAACCTCAGCAATCCGTTCACTGCAGGCGAACGTTTAGTTATGATCCGCAGCGCCTTGCAGGAAGCAGGCATAGATTTGGCGCGAATTTGGATTGTGCCTGTGCCAGATGTCCACTTGCATATGTTATGGGTATCAGCCGTTGAAGGTTACACGCCTCGATTCAATGTTGTCTATTCAAATGAGCCCTTGACGCGTAGACTTTTCATGGAAGCAGGCTATAAAGTTAAAAGCATACGTTTCTTCCAAAGGGATCTTTACACTTCAACGCTTGTTAGAGAAAAGATGCTTAAAGGCGAAAACTGGACCACAATGGTTCCGAAAAGCGTCGAGAAATTCATAAATGAAATAGACGGGGTTAACAGACTTAGAGATTTGAATAGAACAGACAAAATCTGAAAAGCGGTATTAGATTTAAAAGCATAAAGGCCTGAAAGATTGGAACATAAATAGTATACGTTTCCGAGATTAAAAGCCTGAACAGACAGGATCAAGCGGCTTCATTATTTCTCTAAGAAGCACCGTCGCGTAGGAACCACGTTGGAGCATGAAGCTTAGAGTGACTTCACATTCTCTATTAGTGCGGGCGCTTGTCGATATACCATTTAACACAAAATTCTTTAAGGGAGAAATAACCGCGCGAAAACCGCCTCTCGCGCCTATGCTGGGCTTCATTTGAACTTTGAAGCTCTCTATTTTGACACCTTCTTCCTCAAGAATTCGCTGCATGATCTGTCCCATGACCCCGTCAGCGAGCCTTTGCTTTGGACCGATAAGTGGCAGTGCAATCCGCATCTTCCCCGACTTAATCAACTCGTTAGCTTCTGCAAGCATTGCCGAGTTTACCATCTTCACCGTATTAGGCACAGGCAGACCTAAGCGGTCTACACGTAGCACGTAATCGCCTACTTCTGCTTTACACAAGGATAAACCCTGCTTAATTCTCGCGCTTAGGAAACGATTAAACAGATAGGATTGGTAGGCTTGAACGAAAAGCGCTTGAAGCTTAATCGGCAATTGCTTGAAGGCACCTACAAAATCCTCTGGGTTATCAGCTAAATGCCTTAGCATTAGCCGTTCATAACGCAGATTTTGCGGAAAATTCTGCAGCGCTTGCCTGAAGTCTCTTTTTGACTGCAATTCTTCACGTGCTTGCCTTGATGAAGGATGCTCATGGTTGCTCGGTTTGGCCAGAAACAGCATTGCGGCTTCTTTGAAGTCGCCTTTAACCAGAGCTTTCCCAACAATATGCGTTATTGGCCGAGTTGTTCCGAACCGTTGATGCCCGAAAAAGTTTGGAATACCACCGAGCGCGTCCAGTGCCTTCACAGTTTCTATTACCAGTTCCTTAGCGGTTTCCTTGGAAAGTTTTATCGCTCTGATTTTTATGGTAAAAGTGTTACCCAAAAGGTAGTAGGGCGATAATGTTTCGCGAACATAACCAACAGGACGAATCTTGATATCCTTAATGTTAATTTTTGCAATATCATCTATTGTAGCGTCTTCGATTGTTATGTACTGCGCGGTAACAGCCTTAGCGTCTTTTATTCCGGCTACACTAATCTTCCGTTGGCTTATGCCTAGATGTTCGGCGATGCGTTTTATGGCCATGAAGGTATCCCAGTTTCGCTTGACCAAGACGCAAACCAGATAACGCTGCTTATCATCGGAAGCACCTAAAGCATGACTCGCCGTTACTTTTTTAATCTCCGCCTTAGCGCCGTCAACGAGAAATTCCTCAACCCTAAAATCGTCAACAGACTGGCGGATAACGCCGCCTAAGCCTTCGGTCTCCGTAGCGTAAACCTCAAGGCCAAGTAGTTGATCAATTTCCGAAGAGCAAAACTTCATGCCGCTTCATCTACAGCAGAGGCAGCTTGCCTGTTAAACGGTCAATTTTCTCCGCGGGTGCAGGACCAATCCCCAAGCAAGTCACTGTGCCAGGCGGAATCTCCGTTAAGCCACTATCAACAATTAAGGCGTGAGGTAAATCATAATCCTCAGCTTGTTTTTTAAGCGCTAAAAGCTCTTTTTCATCCTTAACTTTAACGGCGACCTTGCGCTGGCCCTCAGATAACCAAGCGTCCCACCATTCTCGGTGACGCTTAAGCGCTTCCTGCGCTGCAGAAACTGCCGCATGCCCTGCTTGCGCAGCAATTTTTCCCTTGCTTAGCTTCAAGTCGCTGCGAAAAACGAGAATCTGCTTGTACTCGAACTTGCTCATTTTACTTTCTCCAGCACCCCCTACAAGGTTGCTTGTTCGAAGCTTTAAGGATTTGCCGATAAGTAAAGCTTGAGAAGATATGCCATAGAAGCAAACATAGCGGGTTTATTCAATATTCCGAGAAGCAGTTTTCCTTGGAAATCTACTTCCTCGATATTCGCTAAGGCTTTGTCCAAGCCTATTCGAGTATAAAACCTTAAAAGCGCATCTAAATCTTCGTCTGAAAGGGAATCAATAAAACGGCGCATTTGCAACATAACGCGGAAATCAAAGCCTAAAGCCTCATTGAAACGTTTTTGATACAATCGCAAGAAAGTTGAGGAAACATCACCTATTCGAAGTGCCTTATCGGCAACTTCAGCTGCAATGCCAGCGCAAGTTAACCCGAAAATTACGCCACCCCCTGTGGTTGGCTTTACCTGCGAAGCTGCATCCCCAACTGCTAAGAAGCCATCTGCATATGCCTTAGAAACGGGACCGCTAAGAGAAATAGGGTGAAACGTTATACGTTGGATTCTTGCATTACGAAGCTTACGTGAGGCCACTGGATGCTTTTGCATTAGCTTTTGCAGAAACAGTTGCGGGTTACCTTTTTTTGCAGCGAGACCCACCTTGGCAGTGCCATCGCGCCTCGGTATAAGCCAAGCGTAAAAGCCCGGTGCATAAGCTTTGCCTAGAAACACTTCAACCGCGTCCAGCGCCTGGTTTTTGAAATTTTCTACTTCAGCTTCCACTCCATGAACGAGACTTTTACTTGCTAAGCCGGGCAATCCAGTCTGCCTGAGTAGCCGACATGAGATGCCTTCAGCGTCGATCACAATTTTAGCTGGAAACTGTTGATGCGCATTATCACAAGTGACATTTACGCCTTTAACGATGCCTCCATCAATCATAAGGGAATGAACATGCGCGTTTAAGTAATAGCGGGCGACTGCTGTTTCTGCCATGCTTGCAATGTACTTGTCAAAGGCTTCACGGTTTACAGAACATGTAACTGGTTTTGCAAGTTTTATGGAGAAGCAGAAGCCTGAGGGTGAATAAAAGTTGGCTTGAGAGAAAGTGTTCTCAATTATTGAGCTTGGAAGGGGATACAAACCAAGGTTTCTTAGGCCAAGTATGCTTAGATGGCCTGCGCAGTGCGCTGGTGCACCAATTGTTTTGTGCTCCTCGAAAACCAAAACTTTTCTATTTAGCTTTGCAAGATTTAAAGCAACAAAGGAGCCGATAGGCCCACCGCCAACAACTGCAATGTCTACAGGCTCCTTTGGTGGTTGCACGTCTAACACGAGAAGCTTACTATATAAGCTCGACTCGTCTTTTTCCGCGAGACATGGCGGTGGTGCGGATTTTACCGCTCACTTCCAGCCGTAAAAGGATGTTGTTAAAGTCTTTGTATCCTAAGTCTTCGAACTCCTCTCTCAACTGTTCAAAGAGGTCTTCATCAGTCATGTCGCCTTTCTTACCCAGTATATCTAGCACCACGACGTATGCAGGTCGTGTTTTCCACGTCTTCACTGTAGGCATCAGTTCTATACCCCTATGCAACTGGCGTCGCAGGCTTTTGCACTTGACGAACTTGCTGCATGAAGCTCTTGTACCACTTCTCCATGTCAGGTGTTATGGATGGCCCGACTTCTTTCATGGCTTCTTGGAAATCTTTCATGGTAACCTCTTGAGCTTTGATGTCTCGTCTGAGGGCATGCATTGCTGCTTCTCGGCAAAGAGACTCGATGTCTGCGCCTGAATAGTATTTAGTTGTCGCGGCAAGTTGGTTTAAATCTACGTCTTTGGCTAAGGGCATGTTTTTCGTGTAGATTTGGAAGATTTGGAGTCGGCTCTTTTCGTCTGGCTCTGGTACATAAATTAGCCGGTCGAATCTGCCGGGTCTCAGCACGGCGGAATCTATCATGTCTGGCCTGTTAGTCGCTGCAATAACTACTATGTCCTGCAGGGTTACGATTCCATCCATCTCAGTGAGCAGTTGACTTATGACTCGCTCAGTTACTCCGCTGTCAGAGAAACCTAAACCTCGCTTTGGCGCAAGCGAGTCTATCTCGTCCAAGAAGATCACGGCTGGCGCGGCCATACGAGCCTTTCGGAAGACTTCACGTATAGCCTTTTCTGATTCGCCCACCCACTTGGAGAATACCTCTGGACCTTTAATTGATATGAAATTTGCTTCACTTTCAGTAGCCACTGCACGTGCCAACAACGTCTTACCGCAACCAGGAGGGCCATAGAGAAGTATGCCCTTTGGGGGTTTTATTCCAAGGCGCTTAAAGATTTCAGGATTTTTCATTGGCCACTCAACAGCTTCCTTCAGATGCTGTTTCACCTCGTCTAATCCACCTATATCATTCCAGTGGACAGTGGAAACTTCAATGTAGACTTCACGCATGGCTGTCGGCGTAACTTCCTTGTAGGCGTTGATGAAGTCCTCCATTTTCACTTCCATCTTTTCGAGCACGCTTGGCGGTATTCGTTCCTCCTCCAGATTTATCTGCGGCAGATACCGTCGAAGTGCCTTCATAGCCGTCTCTCGGCAAAGAGCAGCCAAGTCAGCGCCTGTGTAGCCATGAGTCATTTCTGCAAGCTTCTTAAGATCAACGTCTTCTGCAAGGGGCATGCCTCGTGTATGAATTTGGAGAACCTCGTATCTACCCTGCTTGTCGGGAACGCCTATTTCGATTTCGCGGTCAAATCTGCCGGGTCGTCGAAGCGCTGGATCTAGCGCGCCAGGCCTATTTGTGGCGCCTATTACTATGACATTTCCACGTCCAGACAAGCCGTCCATCAAGGCGAGAAGTTGCGCGACGACGCGTCTTTCAACTTCGCCTGTAACTTCCTCACGTTTAGGTGCAATTGCATCTAACTCATCGATGAAAATTATGCTTGGCGCGTTTTGCTGTGCTTGCTGGAAGATTTCCCGCAGTCTCGCCTCGGACTCGCCGTAGAATTTGCTCATTATTTCGGGACCGTTTATTGAGTAAAAGTTTGCTTCAGACTCGTTAGCCACTGCACGTGCCAACAACGTCTTACCGCAACCAGGAGGGCCGTGAAGCAGAACACCTTTCGGCGGCTCTATACCTAAGCGCTGAAACAGCTCAGGATGCCGCAGGGGAAGCTCCACCATTTCTCTAACACGCTGGATTTCCTCGTGCAATCCACCTATATCTTCATAGGTTGTTCTCGGCAAACCTTTCGCCTCGGGAGCCGGCTCATTGAGAATTGTAAGCCGCGTTTCCGCGGTTACTTTAACTATTCCATGAGGACGAGTTTTCGAAACGGTAAATGGAATGGCATGACCCAACATCATAACTAATGTTGTATCGCCCTCGACAAGGGTTCGCTCCATAAGACGATTCTTAACGAAATTAGTAAAGTCATCATCAACATTTAAGCGCATATCAACGGGCGCGAGCGTAATACTTAATGCTGTTTTTACTTTAGCCGGCCGCACTATCACATACTCATTGAGGGCGACACCGGCGTTTTTACGAGTGAAACCATCAATACGGATTATATCCTTATTTTGGTCTTCACTGTAGGCCGGCCACGCTATAGCGCTGGTTGTCCGCTTATTAACAATCTCTATTACGTCGCCAGCACTTATACCCAGCTTCTGCATGGTGCGCTGGTCAATACGCGCAATGCCTCTGCCAACATCTCTTTGACGGGCATCACCAACACGTAACTGAACTTCACGAACTTCACTCAACTAGAACCCTCCAAGAGCGCTCTGAACATGTTGAAACAGAGGTTTATTCCTATATAAACTTTAAAGCAAACATAAAAAGCTATGATGAAGTTTCTGAGAGAAAAGCTTGAAGAAACCTCTCTTACTCTGAAGGAGTAGACCCTCTATAGGTTTCTGCAATGAATTTCTAATATGCGGCAAATATGAAGGCGAAATTGCAGGCTGAAGTTCCATTATGTTTCATGAAGGTACGTGGTTGTTTCAGTAGCATCTTGGGAAATTTTTGAATGGAGAGCTCTAAGTGATTTGAGTTTTGGTCTGCTTTAAAATGTTGGTTGCCACTATTGAAACTGAAACTGAGAAGAGAAGGAGATAGAACAGATGGGGAGGAATCAGCAACGCGGGAACGCTTAATGGATAGCTTGTGAAAGTTGGCAGTAGAACTGTGAAGAGTGGTATTGCTAAAACTAGGTTGAGCTTGCTGTTTTGTAGGAATTGTGCTAAATCACGTGTTTTTATCAACACGGTTAGGGTTATGATGAATAATATGAACTCAGATGCGATATTGATTGGCGAATTAATGTCGATGTAAGTTAACCCAAACTTTCTGGTGGATAAAGGCCAAAATATCTGGATCTGCCCGCCGATTAAAAAGTCACCTAAAAGCGCGTGTGAAACGAAAGCGGTAAAGTAGGGCGCTGCCTTCTGCTTGCAGAGCATGAAAAGAGGAAGGAAAGCGATAATGGTCATTATTAACGAATGAGTTGGACCTCGATGTACCTCAGCAATAAAAGGCTCAGAGAGAATATCAATATCTGGAATTATTGAAAGGACAAGCATAAGTGGTATAATAGGCTGCACTTTTAGAATCTTGCCGGAAGCTTTGCCTAAAAGATAAGCCAATGCAAAATGGCCGACAGCAAACACGACTTCTACGCCTCTTTAGAGCGAACAAATTTGTCGACAGACTATTAAAGCTATAGTTTAATCGGCAAAATAAGAAGCCAAGCCACACGTATTGCAGCGTTAACAAGCATGAATTAGCAAGTTTATGTGTAATCACATTAAAGGGTGCGGTTGACAAAATAATAGCTAATGCCGAAAAAGGTGTCGATAGGTTTTTATGTTCCATTTAAATTTCATAGGTAGTCGCAAAAAATAACTAATAAAATAATAGGCGAATAAGAAATGGTGAGGAAAGCGCGAATCCGCTTGACAAGCACTGATTACCATAAGCTTGAAGAGGTATGTGCGGAACTGAAAGCCATCGCTGAGAAGACAGGGGCGAAAATGAACGGCCCAGTACCATTGCCCACTAAGCGGCTTCGCGTGCCTGTTTTGAAAGCGCCTTCAGGCGAAGGCACAGCAACATGGGATCGCTGGGAAATGCGTATCCACAAGCGCTTAATTGACATTGACTCGGAAGAGCGAGTTATGCGCCGAATTATGCGTATCCGTGTGCCCGAAGAAGTTCATGTAACAATAGAGCTCATTTAGGGTTTTTAATAAAAGTAATAGGCGTAGTAACTCATCATTGCTAATGCCAAGCTGATGATGAACGCTGTAGCCCAAACTTTTTTGTTCCAGAGGAAAATTTTGTAGCCATCAAGAAGACCAACCGGGATTAGGTTGAAAACTGCGATGTAGCCATTAAAAAATGCGCCTATGGCGAATATCCAATAATATGGAACTGAAGCGAAAGTTAATCCCAAGAAAAGCGTTGATAGAACTATGTTGGTGGCTGGTCCAGCGATCGAGATTTTGCCTATTTCCTCCATGTGCGCATAACCGGCTATCATAACGGCCCCCGGCGAAATAATTTTGAAGGGTAGGAGAATCGAGATAAACGTTAATATGGCACCCCAGCGGGTTAAACGGAACTCAGCCCATAATCCCCTCCACTGCGCGGTTATTTTATGAGCAATCTCGTGGGTAAGGAAGGAGCTGGTAATTATGGCGGCTACGGCTGAAAAAGCGATAAACCAACTGCTCGTACCAATATAATCAAAGCTGAAAGACAAACTAATGCCGATGACAAGCAAAGTGCCTATTGCAATATGCTTTAGTTCTTTCTGGCTGAAATGAACGCGCCCCCGTGCCTGGCGAGGCGCTCCATAAGTAATGGAATATTCGTACGAAGTTGGCTTCTGAATTATAACAGAGGTGTCGCCCCATCTTTTTATTCGTGCATTATCCATCCTTGGGCAATCATGGGCTTCAGGCAACCTATGTGCAGTGCAGAATTGGTCTCCGCAGTAAGGGCATTGAAAAGGAAGGAAAGTTTCTTCTCCGCATCTCCGGCACTTCATAGGGCACTCACGACTTTTAGGGTAAAAAGCAAGGTAGGCGTTTATATATTTCCCTATAGACTTCAGCTAAGAATCACAGATGAAAAAGCCGCTAAAGCCTTAAAGCATTCAAAACCGAAAATAAAGGCATAATAAACAACCAGCAGAAGGGAGGCAACGCTGTTTGGTTAAGGCCTTCAGTTTTATACATGCTGCAGATTTGCACTTGGGCTATGCGCAGTACGGCTTAGAAGCAAGACGCGAAGACTTCGATAAAGCTTTCCGAGAAATAGTAGATAAAACCATAGAATTAAAGCCTGATTTTATGATTATCGCAGGCGACCTGTTCCATCAAGCACGACCCTCCAACGTTACACTTGAGAATGCTATAAGAAATTTTAAGAGGTTAAGAGACGCTGGAATCCCTGTTTTAACGGTTGATGGCTCGCATGATTCAGCACCTAACGCGATAACCGGCACTATTTTGTATCCGCTGGACAGCGCCGGTTTGGTCTATCACTTGCCTAGGCATGAGGGCGCTTGCTGGCGCAAACCTGACTGCTGCTACGTTTATGGCGTGCCTAATTTCCGCACGAGGCGGAAGACGGAGGAGGAGCTGCCAGCTTTTATGAAGCAGAACCCGCCGACACCCGATTCGGCAGTCAGCAACATCTTCGTTTTTCATATGGCTGTGGATTTGCCAAGTGTGAAGCCCCCATACATTGAAGCAGAGGCGACTCCTGAACTTTTACCTGACGGCTTTGACTACTACGCTGCGGGGCATATACATGAACCTAGCACATGCAGGTTTAAAACCGGGTTTTTAGCGTATAGCGGCTCCACAGAAACTGTAAGCTACGACGAAGCCGCGCAGAAGAAAGGCTTCTTCCACGTTAAAGTAGACGAGAAAGGCGAGTTCGCGCCCGAGTTCATAGAGCTTTGTTCGCCACGCAAGTTCAAGATTCTGGAACAGGAATTTCAAAGTGTGCCTTCAGCCAGAATAACCGACATGGCAGTTCAGCTTGTCAAAGGCGCAGATGAACAAGGCGCCGTAATAATTCCAGTTCTGAAGGGTGTTTTGCCCGCTGAGGCAAGCCGAGCAGAAGTAGACATAAGTCGAATACGTAGTGCTGCAAAGAAAGCCTTGCTGGTTCATCCCATTGTGATGCTCAAGGAAAGTGCGGTGCCAGACGAGATCGTTCGGTCAATATTCGAGAGCGAGTTTAAGGATTTGAAGGCGAAGTCATTTGAGTATTTTCTGCAGATTTTCAGCGACCGATACAGCCGCGAGGAAGCAGAGAGAATTGCACACACCGCCGTAGCCCTGTTAGAGCCCTTAACAAAGAAGCAGGATGAGCGGATAAAGCAAACCATCGAGGAGCTTCTACGATGAAAATTGAAGTTGTGCAGCTAGAAAACATCCGTTCACACGTGAAGTCCACAGTGCCCTTCACAAGCGGTTTCAACTGTCTCTTAGGCGGTGTGGGCACGGGAAAGTCCAGGGTGCGTTACGCTTTGGACTTCGCCTTATTCGGCGAACCGCTTGGCAGGAGCTTTGAGTATCTGCTTCGCGAAGGCGCAGATTCAGGCAGAATCACGGTGCAGTTCAGCCAGAATGGGCGAACTTACAGGATTGTCCGCGGTCTCAAGAGGCGTGGGAAAGGCATAAGCCAAGACCTCGAAGCGCTTAAGCTATACGAGGACGAGAAACTGTTGGCAAGCATGAAAACTGACGCTGTCGCCGAACAGATAAAGGCAATAACTGGACTTGACAAGGAGCTTTACCGCGAAATCATGTGGGTCAGACAAGAACACTTAAAGGAGTTGCTGGACGCCGCGCCTAGAGATAGACAACGCCGCTTAGACGAGCTTTTTGGTTTATCTGACTACGAGGTAGCTTGGAGTAACATCGCTGTTTACCAGCGTGATTATGAAACGGAAAAAAAAGTTTACGAGAAAGACGCTGATGTAGTGGGACTGGAGAAGCTCAGTACCGAATACAACCGCACAACCGAAGAGTTCATGCTTCTCGAAATGGAGTTGCAGGATGCAGTGGGCAGGCTGGCTGCTGCTAAGAGAGCGCTGGATGCTGCGGATGAAAATCTGAAGTCGCTGGAAGAGAAAAAGCTGCTGATAGAGGAGCTTAGAAGGAAGGAGGCTAAGTTTCAGGCTAACATCGCAAGCATACAGGAGGCTTTAGCTTCACTTAGCCGACGCATGGAGGACAAAAAAACCATAATTGCCAATCTGAAGCAGCGACAAAACTCGCTGGACGCCCAAGCGACTATCTACAGGCAGACACTGGAGCAAGCAGGCATATTTGCGAGCCAGCCTGAAGCTTTACGCAGGCAACTGGCGGCTTTCGACGATAAGCTATCCAGTTTGAGAGCTGAGCAGGAAGCCACGTTGCGGAACCTATGGGCTGACCAGAAAAGAACCGAGTCGCTGGCACTGGAGAGCCGATGCCCTCTCTGCTTGCAGCCGCTAAATAGTGAATACAAAAATGGGTTGATGCAGAGGATACAGCAGGAAAACATAGAAAGACATCGCATGATGGAACATTTGCAAAGTGAAATCGAGAAATTGCAGCGAACAAAAGCTGCGGTGAACGAAGCAGCTTCGAACCTTCAGATGCTCACCACAAAGGCTGAAGAATTGAAAACACGGCTGAGCGAAGAAGAAAGAAACCTGAGCGATTTGACAGCTGAAATTGAGGCGAAACGGCAGCTTGAAGCCGACTTAACTGGGCAGTTTGAGGCTTTACGGTTTGAGATAGGCAGATTCGACTTATCGGATTTGGAAGAAGCACGTGCACAGCGGGAGCAAGCTTTTAGGCAATATTACCGTTTAGAATCAGAACTGCGCGCCAAAGAAAACCGCAAAAAAGACCTGCTGGCACGCTTAGACGAAGTGAAGGAACGCATTGACCACGCTCAGGAAAAGCTTGAGCGCATGCAGAAAATCACTCGTGCTGTTGAAGTTTTAAGCGCCATCCGCGACGCTTACAGGAGTATCCAGCCTAAACTGCGCAGTGAATTCGTCAAGGTGCTTCGCAACTTCGTGCAGCAAGTGCTTGACAGACTCGTCGGCGGCGAAGCGCCACTGTTGAATGTTGTTGTTGATGAGACGTACACGCCTTACGTGAAAAGTGAAAGCGGCGTTGAAAGGGACGTCGCCAACCTCTCAGGCGGAGAGCGGACACTTCTGGCTTTTGCCTATCGTCTTGGGCTTGGACAACTTATTATGCAATCGCGAACCGGCCACAGCCTAAGCATGCTGGTGCTTGACGAGCCAACAGAGAGCCTCGGCAGTGAAGACGGCAGCATCGACCGCTTAGCCGAAGCTATCAGCCGCTTCAAAGCAATAGAGCAGATAATCGCGGTTACGCACAGCGAGGCGTTCGCGGAAAAAGCGGAGCACGTAATAGTTCTTGAAAAAGAGGCGGGAATTAGCAGAATATCGCTGGAAAAATAACCTTTGCTTATTATAAACGCTCGTGCGCAAAATTGGTTAAGCTTGATTTTTCGGCGCTATAGCCCGCTCGACCGCTAAACTTACAAGCAGCACGAGGAGAACACCGATGACGCCTGCGAGCAAAGTTGAAACATACGCATCTTCGACTGCCGCAATTTTGTAATCGGGCATTAGCCCTTGCCAGAATGACGGTTGCTCTTCCACCCCAAAGTTTTCAACTACCCGTTCAAGCCCATCAGGGTCACTTGAAGCGAATGGAATAAAGACCACAAGGAAGACGATTATGGCAATTATCACTGCAGAATGCTTTTTCATAGCTTAGTTTTCTCCTTTAGGAGTGTTAAGCCGCCCATTATCGCCGGTTGCATCTGCTGCAGCGAGGACACCAGCGCCGTGGTTATTGCGCCTTCGCCCAACCCGATTATTGCATGATAAAACAGCATGGAAGGCACAGTTACCATCAAGCCACCGGTGAAAGCAGGGCTAATCATCAATGCAGTAAAGAAAGCGCCTGCCGTCACAGAAAGCCACGAGGCAACAAAGACGCTGGGGATAAAGCGCTTGCTACTGGCTGAGCCCCGTGTTAGCAGTTTTATTAGGAAGAAGCTTAATCCGCCGATTATTGCCATGTTAAATACGTTCATGCCGAATGCGAGGATGCCGCCGTCTGCAAAGAAAACCGCCTGCATCAGAAGGACTATGGTCATGCTTAGCATGGCAGCGTATGGCCCAAGCAGCACCGCGAGGAAGGTGCCGCCTACCAGATGTCCGCTTGTGCCGAAGGTTATCGGGAAATTAATCATTTGCGCAGCGAACACGAATGCGCTTGATATGGCGAGCAGAGCGGTGATAGAGCGTGGATAGGTATCCTTTGCTTTTTTCCAGGCCCATGCAAGAAAAGCAAGCGTAATTATCCACATGGCTACTGCCACAGCGATTGAAAGGGGATCAGTGATTAAACCATCTGGGATGTGCAAATTTTCCGCCTCAGTAACACCTTTTATAAGAGGTGTATTACCCACTATTAAAGGTTTCTTGACCAATAAAAAAAGAGACGACAAGAACCTTTGATATAGGTTGCAATTAACTCCTGACGAGAAATATAGTTAAAAAAAACTTACATAGAATTCCTAAACTTTGCTACGCGGTTAGCAATTATCGTGGCCACCGCGCCCGCCGCGACACCGCTGTCGATGTTAACAACAGCCAAGCCTAACGAGCAGGACTGGAGCATGGCCATAAGCGTGCTCACGCCCTTCTCTCCGAAGCCATAGCTGTTAGAAGTTGGAACCGCAATCACAGGCACATCAACCATGCCAGCCACCACCGAGGGCAAAGCACCTTCCCGACCTGCAACTACTATGATCACATCAACATCTTTTGCGATGAAATCTTTTATTGGCTGTAGTAGCCTATGGATGCCTGCAACTCCGACATCATAGGCGACGAAAACTATGCAGCCCATTTCTTCGGCAATAACCTTCGCCTCTTCAGCCACAGGAATATCAGAAGTCCCAGCGGTTAAAAGCCCAACTTTCCCACCGGTGGGCTTAACGACGAAGTCCGTCTTCTTTACAACAATCATCCGGGCTTTATCGTAAACTTGCAGAACCGCACTCTTCGGGACCGCCTTTTTAATAGCGTCTATTTGATCAGCATTACATCTGCTTATGATTACTCGGCCTTTCTCTAGATACATATGAAGCGTTATGTCAACGACTTCGGCGGTGCTTTTTCCTTCAGCGAGAATGATTTCAGGCACGCCTTTTCTACATTCCCTGTTAGCATCGATTCGCGCCATGTTTCCTACCTCTTCTATCGCTAGCAATTTGACCTGCCGTTCAGCTTCAGCAACCGTTATCTCGCCCTTCAAAAGTTTCTCGAAAATCTCCTTCAAAGTGCTCATTGGTAATCAGTTTCCTTAAAGAGCATAAGTATATATCATTTATGCGCGCTCTTCCATATCAATTTATCAGGTGGCAAAAAAATAATGACTGGATTTGACAGAGTGCTTGTTATTGACTGTCAGCTTGCGGGCATTTCTGGCGACATGCTTTTAGGCGCACTAATAGATTTAGGTGCCAACGTCAATAAGGTTACAGCCGCCATAAAATCTTTGGAGAAACAAGAATACGGCTACAAAAATATCAAAATTAATTTGCAACAGATTATGAGAAGAGGGTTTAAAGCGACAAAAATTGATGTGACTGCTGAAAGCTCTTATATAAAAACGGCGCAGGAGCTAATCAAAATTGTAGAAGAAAGCGCCAAAAACATCAGACTCTCTGAGAAAGCACGGCAGTTAACTTCCAATGTTATCCGCACTTTAGTTAACACTGAAGCAACACTTCACGGCAACACAATAGCTGACGCGCATTTGCATGAAATAGGCCTTGTGGATACTCCCGCGGAAATCATTGGCACAGCAGTAGCCATGGAAGACCTAGGGCTGTTTAACGCTAAAATTTACGCCACACCTGTTTCAGTTGGCGGCGGAATACTCAAGTTCTCGCATGGCACAGTCGCCGGTCCAGCCCCAGCTACCTTGGCTATACTTACATCGAAGCATTTTCCGCTAAAAGGCGGGCCGGTCAATTCAGAGTTGACCACGCCTACGGGCGCAGCACTATTGGTTAATCTCGCAGACGAGGTGAGCAATTTTTATCCGGAAATGACGCCGCTAAAGGTAGGCTATGGCGCCGGAAACAAGGATTTCTCGGAGATACCGAATGTTTTGCGCGTTATATTAGGCGCGCCTCTAGAAACCCGGCTTCTAACGGATGACATAGTTATTTTAGAAACCAACATTGATGATGCAACAGGCGAAGTAATTGGATACACGATGGAGAGACTTCTGCGGGAAGGAGCCAAAGACGTCTGCATAATTCCAATGTTTACTAAAAAAAACAGGCCAGGGCATATTCTAAAAATAGTGGCGGACCCAAGTGTTGCGGAAAAACTTTCGCGCGTTATTATTGAAGAGACAGGCACCCTCGGAGTTAGAGGTTACTCTTGTGTAAGACATATCCTTAATCGCGAGGTATTTTCAGTAAAAGTGCGAATAGACGGCGTAGAAGAAACTGTAAAGGTAAAAGTTGCTAGAGACAGACAAGGCAAAATTATCCGGATTAAACCTGAATATGAGGAAGTAAAAAAAATAGCAGAAAAGGGGAAATCCTTGAGAGAAATTATCGAATTAGTTACTTTGCGTGTTAAAGAAATGATATCTGCGGAGGAAAGTGGCCATGAAAGTCAACAAAGAGAAAATTGAAGCGCTCAGGCGGTTCATCTCTGAAAAAGGTAAAGATGGCGTAATTATAGCTTTTTCCGGTGGACTTGACAGCTCTACATTAGCCGCAATTAGTCATAAGGTCTTAGGTGATAAAGCAGTTGCTGTTACGGCAAAATCGCCAACGTACCCAACGGAGGAATTAGAAGAGGCAAAAGAAGTGGCGAAAGAAATAGGCATTAAACATTACATAATAGAAACAAATGAGTTGTCGAATGAAAATTTCAGCCGAAACCCTGAAAACCGATGCTACTACTGCAAGAAAGAACTCCTAAAGTATCTGCAGAAAATGGCAAAGGAAATTGGGTTTAAAGCAGTTTTTGAAGGCACAAACTTCAGCGATTTAA
>JAOAIV010000012.1:21632-21977 GCA_026414525.1 Candidatus Bathyarchaeota archaeon
TGAACATAGACCAGGATTTAAAGCTGTTAAAGAAGCGGAAAATGTACATAGCCCGTGGGTTGAAGCTCAGTTTACAAAAGAAGAGATACGCGCGTTAGCCAGAGAATTAGGGCTCCCCACGCATGACAAGCCGCCCGTAGCATGCTTAGCATCGAGAATACCATACCATGAAAGAATTACAGCGGAGAGATTAGAGAGAATTGAGAAAGCCGAAAAAGCTATAAGAAAAATAACAAGAGTAAAGCAGCTCCGGGTGAGAGATCACAACGGCTTAGCCCGAATAGAAATAGGAAAAGACGAGAGGAAAATCTTTTGCAGTCTTGAGATTATGGATAAGGTAGTCAC
>JAOAIV010000130.1:0-384 GCA_026414525.1 Candidatus Bathyarchaeota archaeon
GAATTCTTAAGTCGTTTAATTGCATTCTCAGAATTTTGAAGTAGTTCAAGAGAAAAATTCAATGGTGCCGAGTATATGGATTGGGCATACAACAATCGTAGAGCTTCTGCGGAAAATTTTCCTAAAATTTCTCGAGCAGTAAAAAAATTACCTAAGGACTTTGACATTTTTTGATTATCAATGTTAAGGAAACCAAAATGTATCCAATATCTTGCAAAAGGTTTTCCAGTCGCAGCTTCACTTTGAGCAATTTCATTTTCATGATGTGGGAAAATTAAATCATTACCACCCGCATGAATATCAAAAGTTTCGCCAAGATTTTTCATAGACATTACTGAACATTCAATATGCCAACCTGGACGACCTTTACCCCAAGGACTTTCC
>JAOAIV010000130.1:394-918 GCA_026414525.1 Candidatus Bathyarchaeota archaeon
CAGGTTTAGCAGCTTTCCACAATGCAAAGTCAGCTGGATTTTTCTTTTGCTCATTCACATCCACTCTTGCACCTGCAATCAAATCTTCCAATTTTTTACCAGAAAGTTTTCCATATTCTGGAAATTTAGTTACATCATAAAAAACATCACCATCAACTTGATAGGCAATCCCCTTTTCCAATAACTTTTCTATTAATTCAATAATATTATTAATGTTCTCAGTTGCTCTTGGATAAACATCAGCTGGTTTGATTTTCAATTTTTCGATGTCTTCAAAAAAAGCTTGTGAATATTTTTGAGCTATTTCCGATGCAGTTACACCTTCTTGAATTGCTTTATTAATAATTTTATCGTCAATGTCAGTAAGGTTCATCACAAATTTTACCTCAAAACCTTTGTATAAAAAGTATCTTCTGATGATATCAATCATTACAAAAGAACGAGCATTACCAATGTGGAAATAATCGTAAACAGTTGGGCCACACATGTAGATTTTAACTTTGCCATCTTCAATAGGAATGAAA
>JAOAIV010000131.1 GCA_026414525.1 Candidatus Bathyarchaeota archaeon
GCACTTAACCCCCTTAAGTATCAGTCTAAATAAATTTTTCGGTCTAACCCGAACACCATTCGTTTATCAGCGACTAACAGAAATTACGTTTCATGCAGAAAAAGCAAAAAAGCTTCAAGCGTTGCCCTATGTAATCGAAAAAGCAAAAAACGCTAAAATAGTAGCTTCAAAGAAAGGCAAAAAGGGTTTAATGAAACACTA
Organism: Candidatus Bathyarchaeota archaeon; assembly: GCA_026414525.1. Lineage (GTDB taxonomy): Archaea > Thermoproteota > Bathyarchaeia > Bathyarchaeales > Bathycorpusculaceae > JAOAIV01. Next base: position 202 of record JAOAIV010000131.1, read on the forward strand.
CGGTGAAAACCTAGACATCGAAACAGTTAAAACAGGTGACCGCTTGAAGCTTGAAAATAGAACCCTAAAGTTCATTTAAGCGCCAATGCTTCATTGGCCTGACAGCATGTTCACGTATGTTGCTGAAGACGCCATTTTAATGCCTAATGATGCCTTTGGTCAGCACCTCGCGCGCCTCAGCTCGCTTTGACGATGAAGTCGATGAGGCGGTGCTAATGGAGGAGGCGGCAAAGTATTACGCTAACATCCTTATGCCCCTTTCAGAACTAGTCAAGAGGAAAATTCGGGAGATAATTGACATGAAAATTCCCATCAAAATTATTGCACCCAGCCACGGGGTTATTTGGCGTTCCAATCCCATGAAAATTGTTGAAGCTTACAAGAGATGGAGTGAAGGCATTTCCAAAGATAAGGCGGTAATAGCCTATGACAGCATGTGGGGAAGTAC
>JAOAIV010000132.1 GCA_026414525.1 Candidatus Bathyarchaeota archaeon
GCGTATGAGTTCCACCTGATACGAGGTTGGGTTGAAGCCTAATGTTTCTGTGCAGAATTGGGCGGGGTCTACTGGAAAAGTGTGCCTTTTGATTTGAGCAGTTTTCTGTTTGAGCTGCTTGAGTTCCCGTTCCAATCCTGCGAGGGTTATTGTTTTTCGAGTTCTCTTATGGTTTTGCGGAGCTGCTCCAGCTCGTTTTTGATTTGGGTGATATCGTAGGTTTTGCTGATGCTGTTGATGACTTGGCTGATGTAAGCGGCTAAGCGCACCCAGTTCTGGTGTTCCTTTGTTTTTCTCCAAGCTGCAGATTGAACTTGGTCAACTGCCATTTCTTGCAAGTTTTTTAACTCGAGGATTAGCTGGGCGCGTATGCGTTGGGTGTCGCCGTCGAATTTCTCGGTTATATTGGCTATTCTTTTCTCCAAAAAGCGCCGTGGAGGTCGGTTTGACCTACCCTCTATAGGTTTCTGCAATGAACCTCTATTAGGCTTCAAATATATTCGCCTCCCCCTATGTTTTCTGCGAGATTAGAATGCCTGTTATGGTGCCCGCCAAGCCCGTGATAGCTGCGAAGACTTCGCTGTTCCATGCACCCAAGAGAGCGAGGTGCGCGATTTCCAGCG
>JAOAIV010000133.1 GCA_026414525.1 Candidatus Bathyarchaeota archaeon
TATTCCTAATTCGCCACAAAGTTCGTTGTATATATCATAGATTTCTCCGGTAGTAACGCTGGACTTATTCATGCTGTACACACTCAGCAGAACGAGTTTAGAATGCAGTGTCAAGTTCCTCAAAGCTTCAACAACCCGATTATGTTCAATATGCTTCTCGGCTTCCCTAACATGTTCCTCCAAAATCATCTTCGCACCTTGACGCTCGGCAACCTCACCAGCGACCCGCAGCAAATCCAAGGCGCGTCTTGCATCACCATGTTCAGCAGCAGCTAACGCAGAGCAAACATTCAATGCTGCTTCAGAAAGGACACCATCGTAAAAAGACAGTCTTGAACGTTCAAGCAGAATATTTCGCAATTCGCTTGCATCATAAGGTCGAAAGACCAGTTCTTCTTCGCTTAAAGAGCTAAAAACCCGTGGGTCAAGAAATTCTTTTAAACGTAGGTCATTCGATATGCCAATTATGGAAACTTTACTTTTAGTTAATGTTTCATTTATCCGCGTTAACTCGTAAAGTAGTTTATCACCGCGGTTTTTAATTAAAGCATCTATCTCATCTAAGACCACAATAAAAATTGTTTTTGCTGCATCTAAACCC
>JAOAIV010000134.1 GCA_026414525.1 Candidatus Bathyarchaeota archaeon
CGAGACAGGAATCCCGATACAGCGTGATAAAAATGGAAATCGCTATTTAGAAGACGAAGACATAATCCGCTTCATAAAACGACATTTTGGCGAGAACTTAAAGGTGTTCTCCTTCTGGACAACATAGCCCAATCGTTTCAAGCTTATGCAATAGCACTATAATTAGCCAATAAAACTGTTTGGGGAACCGCCCTAAAAAATAAAAAAAGTGATTAGTAGGGAGGCATCCCGCCCATGCCCATGCCTCCCGGCGGCATCCCATGGGATGGAGCTTTCGATTCGCTGCCCTTCACGGATATTAGGTCATCGATTTTGAGTATCATGTTCGCGGCTTCAGTGGCAGATTTAATGACCTGCTGCTTCACTCGAAGCGGCTCGAGGACTTGGAGGTCAAGCATATTCTTGATTTTTCCTGTGGACACCTCAATACCAAAATATTTGTTTTCTGGTTTTTCATGCTCGGCTCTCAAAGCCACCATTGTGTCGATTGGGTCTAGCCCAGCGTTTTCAGCAAGCGTTAAAGGAATGGCTTCTACGGCGTCGGCGAAGGCTTCTATGGCTAACTGCTCGCGACCACCCACCTGAGG
>JAOAIV010000135.1 GCA_026414525.1 Candidatus Bathyarchaeota archaeon
GTTTTAGATGCTTTACAACTTTTGGTTTCCTGCGAAATCATTGTTTGCTCGCTGCTCATGTGCATGCCTCTCTTGAGAAGCGTCTACGCATCTTAGAATAATGGGTTAAAAGATAATAAATATTCACTCGGTTAACACGTCCAGAACTCTTAAACAGGCAGAATGAACAACTAATTGTGTAATTCAAGCTGTGAAAAACTGCTTTTCAGGTTAAATTCTTGCCTGAACGTAAATAACTTGCTTTTCTGAACTCAGATAATGCTGAAGGTTTTAAGAAGAAAAAAGTAAAATATTTCGCAGGCAACTCACATGTTGCGCGAATACAAGTGAATTGCCCTTTATTTTTGGTTTGCCAGATATTTCAGATGGAACGGTTTGGTTGCAACGCCTGGCTTCAGGTCTGCTATGAAGGTTTGGCTGTCAATTATCCACTCTGCCAGCGCTGAATCTTGGGCTCTAACGAATTCTGCGAAATCCGTGTAGCTTTTGTGCAACGAAACGCAAATCGTGTCCCAGCCCATGCCGCGTCCACTTTGAACTAAGATGACGTTTGGCTGATTCATGTAC
>JAOAIV010000136.1:0-107 GCA_026414525.1 Candidatus Bathyarchaeota archaeon
GATTTTCAAAACCAGGTAAACTTCAAAAGGGCTGTGGAGGGAGAGCTCGCAAGGACCATTATGAGGATGTCTGGCGTGGAGGATGCAAGGGTAAACATAGGTATGCC
>JAOAIV010000136.1:117-394 GCA_026414525.1 Candidatus Bathyarchaeota archaeon
TAAGGAGGGTGTGAATTACAAAATAGGACAGGATGGAAGGAGTATTTTAGTTCCCGAACAGCAGGTCAGGGATATTAGGCTCAAACTGGCTTCAAAGGGCATACCCAGTAAGGGTATAGTAGGCTATGAAGTTTTTGACAAAACTGGCATAGGTGTGTCCGATTTTCAAAACCAGGTAAACTTCAAAAGGGCTGTGGAGGGAGAGCTTGCAAGGACCATTATGAGGATGTCTGGCGTGGAGGATGCAAGGGTAAACATAGGTATGCCTCAAAAATCC
>JAOAIV010000136.1:404-563 GCA_026414525.1 Candidatus Bathyarchaeota archaeon
TAAGGAGGGTGTGAATTACAAAATAGGACAGGATGGAAGGAGTATTTTAGTTCCCGAACAGCAGGTCAGGGATATTAGGCTCAAACTGGCTTCAAAGGGCATACCCAGTAAGGGTATAGTAGGCTATGAAGTTTTTGACAAAACTGGCATAGGTGTGTC
>JAOAIV010000013.1 GCA_026414525.1 Candidatus Bathyarchaeota archaeon
GCGGCACATACCGCTTACGGGAGTTCAAAGTCATCGCTGGAGAGCATAAAACCACTACCGTTCACAAGGAATACGGTTGCAAGTATCATGTTGACATTGCGAAGGCCTATTTTTCTCCGCGACTTTCACAAGAGCATTATCGAGTTGCATCGCTTGTGAGTAAAAATGAGGTAGTAGTAGACTTGTTTTCTGGAGTTGGGCCCTTTGCCGTGCTTATCGCAAAGAAGAACGATGAAGCAAAAGTTTACGCGGTAGACATAAACCCAGACGCTGTTGCGCTTCTTAAAAGAAACATTCGCCTTAACAGGGTAGAAAACCGAGTTATTCCTATTCAAGGTGACGCGAAGCAGGTGATTGAAAAGCAGCTTGCAGGCATCGCTGATAGAGTTATAATGAATCTACCTGAAAAAGCGATAGGGTATGTTGATGTCGCCTGCAAGGCTCTGAAGGATGCGGGGGGGATAATTCACTTTTACTGTTTTATTCGTCGTCCCAACTCCTTAGAGGAAATGAAACTCTGTTTTTCAAATGCCGTAGAAAAAACAGGAAGAAAAGTGGCTGCGTTCCTTTTTGCACGTTCCGTCCGCGAAACTGCTCCTTATGAGCAGCAGATGGTTTTAGACGCAAAAATCATATAGACACTTTGGCTATTAAGGTGATATTCACTTTTTGTTGTGGATTCTTCAGTTTCTCAATAAGCTCTCTAGACAAGTCCCATGCCGCTTTATCAGCACGAATAGCCAGCGTTCGGCCACAGATAAAATCGCTTTTTCTTACAATCATATCCGATGGGTGCGCCAAAATCAGATTTGGAGAACCAAAAGCATTAATTTGCTCGGTTAAGTCACCAACGTTGATTAGTACAGTCAGTTTTGCATTTGGTTTCCGCATTGTCTCCTTGAAACTGGAACTCAAATCTGACAAGGCTTTATTTGTAGCCACAGCTAATATGCAGTCGCCTCTTTTCGTTAAGTGCCAATCTCGTGTGAATTCAAGTGTAATTTTATGTGTTGCTTGAATATTTTGATGACCATAACCAATTATGATTTCTCGCTCTTCGATGTACAATTTATTCCATTACCTCAATTGAATCTACTTTCCCATCTCCGTCTAAATCAAAGCCTTGAATTACTGTAGCAAAAGTGTTTTCACCGAGATATTTGAGAGTTTTTCGCCAAAAATTAGTTAAAGCCAAAACACAAGCTTTAGTCCCTACAGCTTTGTTTCCAGCTAAAATTATGATACGCTTATTCGGAGCCCATGGATTCACAATTTTGGCGATTAGCCCAACGGAGTCAGCGGTGTAAACGCGTGAAGTCTTCTCAGAGGATAATCCGCCAAGTAAGAATCCGTGAGTTGAAGATTGCATAATAAATTTGACAGGCAGATATCCGTTAATCTCTTGTGTAAGCAGATTTGTGCCTGGGCCACCTACAAGAATCAGGTTATTCTTTTCTTCTTTCTCAGCTTTTACATCTACATCCAACTTTACTATAAAATCCTCAGGCATTTTGGCGAACTGCCCTATGAAGAAGGCTAAATGCGCAGCGTAATGCCCATCGCGAGCGCTGGTTTTGAAAGGGCCATGTGGAGTCGGGCAGCCTACAACGATTTTTCCATCAAATACGCCTTCGCTATCAACGTATTCTTTGAAGAACTCTTTAATTTGTGCATCTAATGTTTGCAAGGATAAGTTCTGGATTGTCATGTAACCTTTAGGCAGTTCTATGCCGAAAGCCGAAGAAGCGGCCTTGTAATATTTTGCGGTAGCACCTTTCTTTTTTTCTTCTTTTGTTACTTCAATAGCGCCTGCTTTCGCCAATTTTCTTATGTGGTAATAGACTTTCTGCTCGTGAACATTAAGCTGCTTGGCTATTTCTAAAGGGTACATTTCCTTTTCAGAAAGCATCGCTAAAATATTCCAGCTTAGCTTACCTAAAATCATCTTTAGCTGTTGTGCATCTTTCAATATAGTGATTTCTTTAATTCTTTGCGCGGCTCCGTCATTTTGAAGTAGCCATTTTTTCTGCATAATTTTTCGTTCCACTAATAATTCGATTCACTATTATTAAAAATTTTATTATGGTTGCTTGAGACAAAACTGAACAAAACAGAACGAAAGAACATGCATGAAAGCAAAAATTAACAAAAACAACTAAAAAAATTTTTTTAGCATAGAAAGTTTTCTCCTAAAAATCCTTATTAACAAAAAACCCAATCGGATAAGGCACGGAACAACTCATCATGAAAATGGGGCTCAAGAAATGTGCGGAATTTTTGGCTGCATAACAAATGACGGGAATGCTGCACGATTAATACACACCGCGCTAAAACGACTTGAATACCGAGGCTACGATTCCGTAGGCATAGCCACAATTCACGAAGGCAAAATATACATGAAAAAAGACCAAGGCAAAATTGAGGATGTCCACAAAATTTGGAATCTGGACGATTTACCTGGGAACATAGGCATTGGCCACACCAGATGGGCTACACACGGTGCGCCATTAAGAATTAATGCGCATCCGCACTTAGATTGCACAGGACAGATAGCCGTAATTCATAACGGGATTATAGAAAATTTTTCCGAGCTAAAACTTGAACTGGAAAACAGTGGACATAATTTTGTTTCAAAAACAGACACCGAAGTAATAGCGCATCTCATTGAGGAAAACATTAAGAGGAAACCGGAAATAGGATTGGTTCACGCTGTTTTAGAAGCATTGAAAAGACTCAGCGGATCTTATGCTGTCTCGGTCATCGCCGCAAGCGAACCTGACAAGATAGTATGTGCCAGAAACGAAAGTCCCTTAGTCTTGGGAATAAGTGAAAATGCTATATACTGCGCATCAGACATACCCGCATTTTTGCCGTTAACTAACAGAGCAGTTTTGATAAATGACGGTGAACTCGTAATCCTCTCTGCTGGCGGATACGAGATTAGGCGAATTAATGACTTCAGCATTATTACCCGAGAGCCAAAAACAATCGACTGGACGCCTGAAATGGCTGTCAAGCAAGGCTATCCGCACTTTATGATAAAAGAAATACATGAACAACCTACAACGTTACGCAACACATTGCGCTTGCAAGAGCATTATCTTGATTTAATCGCGACATTTCTTGACCGAGCACGCGAGGTCTTCTTAGTTGCCTGCGGCACATCATATCACGCTTGTTTAGCTGCATCTTACATGTTCTCAAAACTAGCGTTCTTGGCAACTTACCCCGTTTACGCCTCAGAATTTATCGAACAACATGGCAAATCAGTCAACATAGACAGCACTATTCTCGCCGTCAGCCAGTCAGGCGAAACTGCAGACACCTTGGCCGCTGTTACTTGTGCGCAGCAACGCGCCGCAACAATACTTGGCTTGACAAATGTTATCGGGTCCACCTTAACCCGCGTATCAAGGGTATATGTCAGTCAACAGTCAGGGCCAGAAATAGGCGTGGCAGCCACAAAAACCTTCACTTCCCAACTGTCGGTTTTAGCTCAACTGGCGCTTAGGCTTGCAAAAAAGCGAGGAAAGATTTCTCAAGATGAAATGGATTACATTGAAGAAAAACTGGAAAAACTGCCTGAAATTGTGGAAAAGATAATACAGACTCAAGAAGAAAAAGTCAAGCAACTCGCCAAAAAATATCGTGACGCAAAAATTTTCTTTTTCCTTGGTCGCGGCATAAGCACAGCCACCGCCTATGAAGGCCGCCTTAAATTGATGGAGATAGCTTACGTGCCCTCACTAGCGTTTCCTGCAGGAGAAAGTAAACATGGTCCCATCAGCCTAATTGAACCTGGTTTTCCAGTTATCTTTGTATGCGCCAGAGATGACACCCACAAGACATTGATTGGCAACATAATGGAGATGAAAGCCAGAGGTGCCTCGATAATTGCAATTATAGAAGAGAACGATGAAGCCATCAAAGCGCTGGCAGATGACTATATCGAAGTTCCGAAAGGAATACCAGGGGTTTTATCGCCAATACCTTTCGTAATACCTTTGCAATTACTCGCATATTATCTAGCAATAGAGAAAGGATTGAATCCAGACATGCCGCGAAACCTTGCAAAGTCTGTAACAGTAAAATAGATAAATACAAGTTGCAATAAACGAAGCAAACTTTAAGCGAATGTGTTTTCACACTTTGTAGGCATCAACTAATTTTCAGTCTAAAAATAAAGCATAGAAAAACGGCAGAGGAAAATAATTCATAATAGCTAAACCAGTAAATAGTGTAAGCATGGCGTTTTATGAGAAAACAGCAGTAAACTTCATTCTGACAATAAAGTGGAACAAACGAAAGGAAGACTTGAAAAGAAGAAAATTAAAGTTTCTCGATTGAGACCTAGCTGTACTCTCTAAAGGTGTAGCTACATTTTGTGCAGCGCAAAAACTGAGTTGATGATTCATCAGCGCCTCGGGTTTGAACTTGCCACACGTAAGCTAGATTATTTCCGCATTTCGGGCATTCAACACGAACAGTTGGTAAAGTTCTTAATTTTTGTTCCTCTTTACCTATAACGGCAACAAACTGCTGCGGATCATGTTGAATAACCTTAGCGATTTTAGGCTCAACTGTCGCACTTTCTTCTTGCTTTTTGTAACCACATTTGGGGCAGATAAGCATTAAAGTGGCTTCTTTACCTTTTTTGACTTTCTTGGGTTCAAGGCGTGAACCACATTTGGGGCAGAATTCCATCATGCGTTACCTCGTTATCCGTTTTGGATTCCCTCTGCTTTGTCTCTTTTAAACTTTTTCTATTTTACCACGTTAGAGCGTTCCTATGCCAGAGGCTATAAGATGAGCAACACGCAGAGGTTCAGGAATATTACTTCGAGTGGACGTTAACCGAACAATTTTCTGTGCATCCGCACAAGAAAGACCAACAGTCTGCATGTAGATTTTTGTTTTGCTACCACGGGGGATAACTTCAATGGGTTCACCAGCACTGCGAATTATAGCCCATCGCTCTTCAGCGCGTGGAAGATTTTGAAGTGCCTTATGTATGTTTACGAAGTCGGGTTTTTCACGCGTAATCGTTATAACGGGCAACTTTAGCACTTCATTAAGCGCTTTAATATCTACAATGTTGAAACCAGCGAAGGTTACACCATTCAGCATTATTACGCGTAATTGTTTATAGTGAGGCGAAGAAGTGATCATGCCGGCGATTTTTTCAGTAGCATCAAAGCCGTCTATTTCTATTTTAGTATGCATAACGCCTTCGAGCCAGTATCCCCCTCTGAAAACTACGGCGATAACTGGCACGTGCCCCTTGGTGTGTGGAACAAATGGGCCATCATCTATCCCGAGAACTCGAATTTCAGGTTTGACAACGCTAAAGCGGCGCCTTTTCAAAATTGTTTCGCTTGACAAGGCAAGTGCTATGTATGCGCCCCAAACGCTATAAGCTTTAGCATGCCATAAGTAGCTGAATCACTACTTCCATAGCTGCGCTGTAAATTGAAAATTTAGTCTTTTAGAGCTTTTTCCAGAGCTTTACGGAAAGTTTCGTTCATCTCGCGGGCTTTCTCTACTGCTGCGACAAGCAAGCTTTCAGGTTTCAAATTTCCTTTGGTTCTAACGTGAATTACAGGATTTGACGCTAAGGGATGCGGCACATCATAACCAGCTAAATCCACCCGTTCGTCTTCTAAAAGCTTTTTCTGCAGCAAATTGCAGATGCCATGCTCTACACCTTCAACTTCTATTTTAAGCTCGTTCTCCGTTTTCTTTAACACTTTTATGTTCAATTTTTGAACCTCCTTCAATTCTTCTATATATCAGCCTTACCGTAATCGAAAGCAATCTTGCGTCTTTCCATATTACCACACTTTGGGCATACCAGCTCATGCCGCCTAGGCTCCAATAAGTTGGAGCAACGTGAACAAAAAGCGTAAACTACACCCAAGTTTTTATCTTTAGTGGAAAGGTGATAAATTTGGTTCTTATCGCTTATTACCTTGGCCCTGATTATGTCGCCAGGCTTACATACGTCATTCATGGATTTGACGAATTTTTCTTGGACATCAGAAATATGTAGAATACCCGTGAAGACGCCAGAAAGCTTTTTGGAGCCAATCTTGAAAATTCTAACAATAGCACTATCAGACTGCCCATTATAAACTTGACCAAGAATGACGGAGGCAACTTTTGGCACGAATGCATCGCTCGCTAACGGGTAAACGGAAACACGCTTACTCAACAAATCCATTAACGCTCGGCCAACTAGCTTAGAATAAATCACGCCATCTTTAACGTATGTCCCAGAGTCTGGGATAAATTCTTCAATTACTCCCAAGCGCTCTCCAGGCAACACTAAATTGCCGCTTTTACGTTCAGGTGATTTCAAAGTCATTTTAATTTCCCTTTGCTGGAAAGCATAAGCAACATTGACCAAATTTTAATAGATGTATTCCTAAAATTCTGTGCTTATCAATAAACCTTTTGATTGAGTAGAGAAAAGGACAGCCATGCAAAGCATATGCTACACAAAATAAACATAACGCGGTAAGAAACAAATTAAACATGTTAACACTTTCACGAAGCCTTATCCACTTTTCGTATTATGTATAAATCAATGATTACGTCGCTTTTTGTTTTGGTGTGAAAGTCAAACATTCGAGGGATAGATAGAGGCATCGCATAAACTGCTTCAATTATGCCACCACATTTCTCCACAAACCTTGCAATAAAAGGTGAAGGGGCAACTTGGAGCAAAACAGAATGCTTGAGGCGATTAACAAATGCTCCATCATCAAAAGGATGATTATGCAGCGAATATACCTTGCCGCCAACTTGCAAAGCTTTTTCTAAAAAAAGTCGGTCAGCGCCACGTTTTTGAACACCAAAAGGAGGATTCTGCAAAACAGTGTCGAATTTTCCAGTTACTGCGGTAACGTCTCCGGCAATCCAATCAACTTTGGTCTTGAAACCAAGCAGTGAGGAATTTTCGGCAGCAAGCTTTATGGCTAACTTATCAATGTCGACGCCGACAACCGACTCGGCACCCAAAAAAGCGCAGCCCAAAGCAAGTCGACCAGTGCCGCATCCCAGATCCAGAACTCGCTTATCTATGATGTCGCCGTAAGTGTAAGCGGCCAAATACAGCATCGACGCTGCAACAGACTCGGGCGTTGTATACTGTTCTAAGCGCAAGTTTGGCGAGGGATGTGGTTTAATCTGGGATAGGAAACGTTCTAAGTTTAGTTTTCGAATAAGCCTTTTTTGAGCAGGTGTGCCCATGAAATTTCACCAGAAACCACCATAAATTCATTAATGGTTAACACTGGCTTAAGGAATTTTGAGGGAGCATCCAAAGATACTCGTGGGCAAGCAGTGTTTACATAAACATCAACTTGGGGGAACTCCATTAACACTTCAGGCGAAATCTCTTTGACTGCGAACAGGAAAGCTTGTTTCCCCTTTTGCTGGACAGTTTCTTTTATTTTCAAAGCTTCATCGAAACGCTTTTGCCCAGACTTCAACCCGACCAGTACACCAAAGATTTTAGCGTGCTTTGCCTCTTCGATACAAGCCCAACGTTGCTTCAGGATTTTCTGTGCCTCTTTGTCTATGTTGTAGACTCGCTTCTCATAGGGATCAGCAATTAAGGTTGGTTTAGATGTACTAATGGATATGCCTAATGCGTGAAATTGGCCGCCACCAATAAAAAGAAAGACGTCAACCTCATCAGCTATAGACTTTACATTGCTATAGTCGCAACCACTCACTTGCCCAGCGTAACTCATCCGGCCAGCATCTCCTATAATCACAGTTTTTCCTGCCCGAACAAGAATTTCTCTTGCATGAGTTAGCGCTTGTACATGTTGCACAGTAGTTGCTAAACCTATTCGCTTATACTTGCTAAGTAAAGGCAGAGACTTTTCTACAACATCTGCAACAGGTATGGTGGACCTAGCTTCCACATAAATTGTTGGCAATGGCTCATGTTTCACCAATTTCGCGTGTCCGAAATGAACCACTAGATCCACGCCTAACTGTTCTGCTTCAGCGGTAGCTAAATCGCAAGGACCATAACAAGGATCCGCTGAGATTATGGGTAGCGCTCCTGCCTCTTCAATAATTTTAGCTAAGCACAATGCTTCAAACTTTAATCCTTCAGGCAGTTGCAACAGAACTTGTCTTGCGCCTAACTTCAAGATTTCTTGCTTGATGCGTTCTTCCTCGAAATCGAATCCGCTCATTCCTGTTTCACCTACAAATAATTCGATGTAAACAAATATTAATAAAAGAAAAAACGAAATGCGACAGGAGCCTTATGCTCTTCGCTACCTTAGAGGCGCCATTCCCAGTCATTTTTTGGTTTCTTAATTGGGCGCCCAGAGGCTATGGCGGCTTGCTCTGCCAAGCGCTCAAGGATTATTTTCTGTTCTATACTGGCAACAAGCTTTTTCGTTGCCACCACAGCATCGTTGTTAACGGATATACTGTCAATGCCAGCGCGGACAAGAAACTCAGCGAAGTCAGGTAGATTGGATGGGCCCTCGCCGCATATGGAGACTGTGCATCCGTTTTCATGTGCGACACGGATGAGGTGCGCAATTATTCTTTTTACCGCTGGATCTCTTTCGTCGAAGTAGCCCATTTGACCTAACCGTTCAGAATCGCGGTCGATCATCAAAATGCCCTGCGTCATATCATTTGAGCCTATAGAGAAGCCGTCAACTAGCTTGGAGAATTCGTCAGCCATTATAGCTATGGAGGGTGTTTCAGCCATGAACCATACTTTGAAGTCGCGGGAACGTTCTAAACCTTCCTCTTTCATAATTTCAAGGACTTTTTTGGCTTCCCAGAGAGTGCGCACCATTGGCAGCATGACCCAGACGTTTTTGAGACCCCATTCGACGCGGCATTTCTTTATGGCTTGGCATTCAAGTCTAAAGGCCTTTTCATACCACTTGCTTATGTAGCGACTGCAACCTCTCCAACCCAGCATTGGGTTTTCTTCAACAATCTCGTATTTATCTCCGCCTTTAAGCTCCCGATACTCGTTAGTCTTAAAGTCGCTGAAACGCACTACAACAGGACGCGGTTGTATGGCTCTAGCTACAATTGCAACACCTTCAGCTAGCTTATCAACAAATTCTTGACTACGTCCTGTTTCCACAAGATACAGTGGATGATCACCTATGTAGCTGGCTAGAATAAACTCGACTCGCATGAGACCGATACCTTCGAAGGGTAAGTGCTTATAATCTTCTATTTTCTCGGGAACGCCCAAGTTCATATAAATCTTCGTTGCAGTTACAGGTGCTGCCTCTGCAGCAACCACTGTAGTCGATATGGTGCTTGATGCCGATGTCGCTTGCGCTGCCTCCTTCAGAACGCCTTCATATACCATGCCATTTCGGGAATCAACAGTATACTCTTTACCAGTTTTCATAAGTTGCGTCGCGTTTTCTGTGCCGACAACGCAGGGTATACTAAGTTCACGACTTACGATGGCCGCGTGCGAGGTGATGCCGCCTTTGTCGGTAACTATGGCACTTGCAATTTTCATGAAAGGAACAAAATCAGGATTGGTCATATCTGTTACTAAAATGTCGCCCTTTTTCATGATTTTGGCAGCTTCCTCAGGCGAAAGGGCTACTTTGGCCACGCCTACACCATAGCCTCTTTTACCTGCTGCGATGCCTTTAACAACAACCTTCAGTTCAGTTTTCTGTTCTTCAATTGTAACGGGTGCTTCCACGGTCTTTGCACTCCAAACTGTTTCTGGGCGAGCTTGGACAACGAATATATTATCTGGGAAAGATAAGTCTTTGTCAATTGCCCATTCTATATCCATGGGCTTGCCATAATGCTTCTCAATTCGTGTGGCTATTTCTGCAAGCGCTATAATTTCCTCATCGCTTATACAGGGCTCCTTCTGTTTTTTTTCGGGCACCTCTAAATGAACTGTTTTACCCGTAGCAGGGTCACGAACATATTGGACAGTTTTCCGTGCAATTCGCCTCTCTTTAATTTTTAAAGTGCTCTTGTCAACAACAAAGTCATCAGGGTTCACTGCGCCCGAGACAACTGTTTCACCTAAACCGTAATTTCCTTCAATTACAATTTCTTCTCTGTTGCCAGTTACAGGGTTTATTGTAAACATTACTCCCGCTGCTCTGGAGTTCACCATTTTTTGAACGCCTACGCTTATTAGAACCTTCTCATGCGCAAAACCCTTCTCATTGCGATAGAAAATGGCCCGAGGAGTAAATAAGCTGGACCAGCATTTAACAATTTTCTCGAGCAGTTCCTCAGCACCTCTAACATTTAGATAGGTTTCTTGTTGCCCTGCGAAAGAAGCGTCAGGCAAATCTTCAGCGGTGGCGCTTGATCTAACGGCAACAAAGGCATCTTGCAACCTTAGTCTACTGTTAAGTTCTTTGTAGGCAGAACGGATTGCATTCTCGATTTCTTTAGGCATCTGCGAAGTTTCAATAAGAGCACGAATCTTTTCTGAAGCCACGCTGTATTGCTGCGGGTCATTAGGGTCAGTTACTGTTTCTTTAATTATCTTATAGATCATATCAGCTATACGCGTTTGCTTAAGAAACGTCTCATAGGCATAAGCGGTTACCGCAAACCCAGGCGGAACAGGAAGCCCAGCATGAATCATTTCGCCGAGGCTAGCGTTCTTCCCGCCTACAAGGGGCACATCGGTATTCCGAAGTTTTTCAAACCAAATGATGAAAGGTTTCTTTGCGTCGTTCAANGTTTCTCCGTCTCCGCCTTCACCGTGTTAGCGGCGCTTGAAGACTGCAAGTTCTCAACCACTATTCTGCAGGGAATAGGGAGTTTTGCACTGCCGCGCTTTAATGATTCCTTTGCAATTTCTAATGCGTTACTCTTTACTCTAACAGTTATAATTGTTTGGCCTGGCTCCACACGAGCCGCCGTGCCAATTGCTTTTCCAAAAGATTTTCGCATTCCTTGCTGGAGACGGTCAGCATGAGCGCCGAAAATCATTTTGTTCTCTCTCAAAATAACATGCGGATAAGGATGAACGACCATTAGATAGTCATTGACCAGTTTTTCCATTAGAAGACGATTAGTTGCGACACGCGCAGCTTCTAAGGCACTATGGCGAATCTGAGCTCTTTCCAATGCCACAAGCCTTGCTTCGATGTCAAAGGTTCCTCTAGTGTCTCCCATGGTAAACTTGGTTATTTTCGGAGGAGGAAATCCTTTCACGAATTCTCTACGAGTATAGGCTTGACCTTTTACAGCTCGGTAATTTCTTGCATGCATATATGCTCCCTTTTTTAGCATACAGCCATGCTCTATTTAAACAATTTGCAAGTCGAACTTTACATTTTTTATATATTCTTCATGTTTTATGTAAAATTGAATGAAGATAGTTTTTAGGGTATGAAGTGATTATGCACTTATATATTAAGTAATGATTTTTTAGCTATTGGTATTATGATGCTGCTCCAATTATTTATTCCAGGAAAAAATTGGTGCTTGTCCTTAGCCGAACTTACTTCATTTCTAGAGGCAAGAAGAAAAATATTCGATGTAAATTACATTTCCAAGGACTTCTTTGCATTGAGCTTTGCTGAAAAAATCAAGGCATCTACCATTGACGATTTAGGTGGCATTATAAAAATAGGCAATTTAGTTGCAGATATACCAACAGAAATCGTTCGAAGATCCTTTCTCCAAAGGAACCAAGTTGCTCAAATACAGCTTGCGCGCGCTATCACAGACAGCGGCATAGCTGAAAATATTCTTGAAGCGAACTCTAAGATTCTTTTTGGCGTAAGCGTCTACTGTGCAGAAAAATCACTACAATCCCTTTCTAAGGTCATACAACGGTTCATTGGAAGTACCATAAAGCGCCAATTAGCAAAGAACAATAAGAAATCAAAATTTATGGGATTCGCCAAAGATAGAAGACAACCACAGTTAAGCCATGTTGAAGTTCTAAAGAAAAATTTAATTGAAAAGCAAGCGGAGGTGCTGTTTTGCATTGGTGAAAAGCAAACATGGATTGCGTCCACTATAGCAGTGCACAATCCCTTTGAATTTCAAAAACGTGACATTTGCAAACCCTCTCAACGCAAAATTTTTGCCATACCGCCTAGGCTGGCGCGAATAATGATAAATTTAGCTTTTTGTACCCCAGGAAAACTTTTGATCGATCCTTTTTGTGGTGTTGGCACAATTCTGCAAGAAGCGCTGTTAATGAGAGCTAAAGTTGTCGGCATGGATATAAATCAATGGTGTGTGAGCGCAGCAGAAGAAAATCTAAAATGGATAAAGCGCGAGTACAAATTGTCAGCAGCAGATTTTAGAATAATACATGGAGATGCATGTAATATGCTTAAAAAAGTAGGATTCGAACAAGCTGATTGCATCGTCACTGAACCCGATCTGGGCCCTGCGCTTCGGCATGTTCCCACAGAAAGATATGCTTTTAGGATAATTAAGAAGCTACAGCCATTGTATTTTGACTTTATTGGGGAAGCCTACAACGTGCTTAAGAAAGGGGGGAGATTGGTGCTAGTTACTCCATACATTAAAACAAGATCTGAGAAAAGGATTAGCATGGAAATAGAAGAAAAAAGTTTGGATATAGGCTTTCAACGTGTGTATCCTTTCAAAAGGGAACACTTGGCGGAGGGAGCTATGTTTCCTGATGGATTGATTACGAGAGCGCCTCTTGTGGATATTGAAGCGCGCCATAAAATTGGCAGAGAAATCCACATTTTCCATAAATGATGCAAAGAACTGTAGAGATAGCTTTTTTATGTTTATTAATTTGTTTTAAGGAGTGTAAAAACACTAGAGTGGATGTTATGGCTGGAAAATCAAGGCCTGAGTGGGACAGATACTTTCTAGATCTGTGTGAAGCCGTTGCTAAGCGAGCCACATGTGACCGGGGCAAATGCGGTTGCGTCATCGTAAAAGATAAACGAATAATGACTACAGGTTATGTAGGTGCTCCTTCAGGGTTACCTCACTGCGACGAAGTTGGTCATGACCTGCGCAAAGTTGTTGATTACAATGGCAACATCACGCAACATTGCGTGAGGACACTTCACGCCGAGCAAAATGCGATTATTCAAGCAGCAAGATTTGGTATTCCTCTTGAGGGCTCAACACTATACTGCAAGATGACACCATGCAGAACATGTGCGATGATGATAATAAATGCAGGTATAAAGCGGGTAGTTTGTGAAAAAAGATATCATGCAGATGCGGATTCTGTGTCAATGTTCAAACAAGCTGGAATAGAATTAGTCATAATGAATGATGAAATCGAAAAATATGAAAATCAATGAAAAATAAAATCGTGTTTAACTGCCAAATATTATCATATGCCTAAACTAGCCAAAATATAAAACGCTTTGGAAAGTGCAATGTTCGGCTAGATCACTGATTTACGCAATATAAAAACAACTGAAGAAAAAGGGGGTTTGGACGCGCTTATGCGAGGATTCGTTCTATTGCGTCCTTTTCAACCTCATCAGCCATTGGAATACCTGTGACTTTGGTTGCCCTTTCGGATAGGCTCATCAGATCATTTCTATCAAGCAATGCAAGTTTCCATTTACGTGCGCCAGCCATTAACTGTTTCAGGCCAACACCTATTCTGTCAGTTAAGTAAGTATATAGACCAATAGCTTCTATCGGGATATCACTGAAACGCTTGCCGTATTTCGCTTTAAGTTCTGGTGTTGATATAAAGAATTTCTCAGGGACAAGACCATATTTATCCGCAAATTGCTTTGGCAGTTTACCTTCTTTAGCCAATTTAGCAAAGTAACCGGATTTCATCACAGCAGTAATTGGTGCGCGGCCCATCAGTACCGCCTTTATTAGTGGTCCTTCTCCAAAATTGCTTAATGCTATGGCCTTGAGAATCGAAGTTTCCTCGATAAAGCCGCCAGCTATGACCAAATCTGGAACATGACGACCCTTTTTCTTCAGTATCTGCGCGCATCGGAGGACAATCGCTTCTAAGTATACTGTGGGAATGCTCATTTCATCCATCATTGGAACTGGACTCATACCCGTTCCGCCACCTGCGCCGTCGAAGGATAATGCGTCGATTTTGGCTTCGGAAGCAAATTTCATGGTGTATGCGACGGCGGATGGTCTGTAGGCGCCTGTTTTTAGGAAAACATGTTTTGCGCCTTGCTTTCTAAGCCATTCTATGTCTTCAATGAATGATTTTTCTTTTGGTATACCAACGCGACTGTGTCTTTCAAAAGTGGTGAATACACCTTCTTTAAAAGCTTCCTGAACAGTCGGATCTTCAGGATCAGGGATAACAATGTATCCTCTTTTTTTCAGCAGAATGGCTTTTTCAAGGTTCCTTATGCGCACTTCGCCGCCTATTGCTTTGGCGCCTTGTCCCCACTTCCGCTCAATAACGTTAACCTCCAATTTTGATAGAGCGTAGACATCTACGCCTAGCCGTTGATCCTCAACGTTTGTTTGAACTATCACTTCTCCATATTTTCCGTCCCAAAACTTTCTGAATGAATCAACACGTCGCTTGAGCTCTTTTGAATAAGTTACTTTGCCATTCTCGATTTTAGCCTCTAGATCCATTCCACAAACATTCTCGCCGATTGTTATCATCACTCCAGAGAGTGCAGCACCAATCGCTAGGCCATCCCAGTTTACGCGTGCCACGTCTGTTGATCCGAAAGCACCGGTTATTATTGGAAGTTTTAGCGGTATTCCGCCAACTTTTGTTTCTGTATTTACATTCGGGAAGATTGCAACGTCCGAATCTTCTTTTATTCCGTGAACTTCGAAGAGACTGGCTTGAATGTTGAAGTGTGACCAATCGAGTCCATAGTCTTTGAGCGCGCCGGCAGTGCTTGTTCCGAATTGGCTTGGATCAGGATAGAGGGCTTCTCTTCCTCGAAATGCAGATAGGCTGATTTCGCATAATACAGGGCAGTCGTAGATGCAGATTGGGCACATGCCGCTTACGCTGCTGGTGTCTTTAACGCGTGTGGTTGTTCCGACGGTTGATTTGCCATTTAGGTATGAGCTGTTTTTTTGTACACGTTCGCTCATTTTTCCACCTTTTTTTGTTATAAACATTCAAATTAATATGTTTGGAATGTTTGAAATCCATACAAATGTATTCTATATAATTCTATTGAACATCATCTATATTCAATGAGATGTAAACTATAGGAAATAAATGAAACATATATCAGAGGCTATGTAAAAATAAAAACAGACAACACCGAGGATGCGTCATGATGTTTTCAGGCAATAGAACTCTCCAAAACAAATATAATCATTAGAACTCATTTAGTTAGCGTGAAAGGGAGGCTTACCAATTGAGTTTTGAGATGTGGGCTGAAAAATACCGGCCAAAACGATTAGACGAAATGGTTGACCAAAAGGATATAGTTGAACGCCTAAAAAGCTTTGTAAAAGCACGAAACGTGCCTCACTGCATTTTCGCTGGGCCTCCTGGAACAGGCAAAACCACGGCTGCCTTATGTTTAGCTCGCGATCTTTATGGGGAAGGTTATCGCGAGCACCTTATGGAGCTAAACGCCAGCGATGAGAGAGGCATCGACGTTGTTAGGGAAACTGTAAAGACCTTTGCAAGGTCTCGTTCCATAGGCGAAATTCCATTTAAAATTTTGATTTTGGACGAAGCAGATAATATGACTTCGGATGCTCAACAAGCGCTGCGACGGACTATGGAAAGATACACGGAAACATGCCGTTTCATTTTATGCGCAAATTACAGCGGCAAAATAATTGAGCCAATCCAGTCCAGATGCGCGCCCTTTAGGTTCACTTTCCTGCCACGAGAAGAGCATGACAGGTACATAAAGCAGATCGCTGAACACGAAAACGTCCAATTATTATCAGATGGTGTCGACGCGATTTTCGAAGTATGCGGTGGCGACCTCAGAAGAGCTATAAACACGTTGCAAGCTGCGGCTTCAGTGAACAGACCTGTAGATGCCAAGCTGGTCTACTCTATAACAGGCAGAGCCAGCCCTGCAGACGTGCAAAAAATGCTAATCACCGCAATAAAAGGCGACTTTTTAGGCGCCAGAAAACAGTTACGTGATATGATTCAAAAATACGGCGTAGCTGGCAGTGACATAATCCGGCAGATCCACACTGAAATTTTCAAGGCAACTGACATCCAAGAGCCATGGAAAATAAAACTCGCAGGCATTGTAGGCGAAATAGATTATCGCCTCGTAGAAGGCTCAGACGAGGAGGTTCAATTAAGCGCTCTTTTGGCACGCCTGGTTGAAGCCGGCTACGAAATGAAAAAGTAACAAGGGTGCCAATTTTGCACGCTGCATGGACAGTTAAGCATAAACCAGCATCCGTTGCCGAGATAGTTGGGAACGCAGAAGCCATTAGAACCTTCAGCGAATGGATAAAATCATGGAATAAAGCCGTACCTAAAAAGAGGGCAGCGTTCCTTTATGGACCTCCAGGCGTTGGAAAGACCGTTACAGTTGAGGCTTTAGCCAAAGACTTGGGCATGGAGCTTGTAGAGAAAAACGCAAGCGACTACAGAACAGAAGAAGCCGTGAACCACTTCGCAGGGCTCGCCTCACAATACGGCTCACTTTTCGGCACAAGAAGAATAATTTTGCTTGACGAGTTGGATGGGTTGACTGGAAACGCAGATAAAGGCGGAGTCAAAGCCATCACTGAAATCATCAAAACAACTCAGTGCCCAATAGTTCTAATAGCCAACAACGCCTATGATCCACGCTTTACAGAACTACGCAATTATTGCGTTCTGATAGAATTTAAAAAGCCAGCCACAAGCGAAGTAGTCAAACACTTGAAGCGCATAAGCGAGCGCGAAGGCATCCAAGTCGATGAGAACGCGCTGAAATTTATTGCGCAACGTTCAGAAGGTGATGTTCGCTCTGCGGTAAATGACTTTCAAGCTTTAGCGCAGGGAAAAGAGCGCTTAACTTACGAGGATGTTTCGTGGCTTGGCCACCGTGATAGGCAGGATAGCATTTTCAATGTGCTTAGAATGATCGTTTACGGTAGAACATGTATGGGCGCTAAACAGGCCGTCGATATGGCTGATGTTGACATTGATATGCTCTTTGAATGGATTTACGAAAACGTCCCTGAACATTTAACTGACCCCCATGACTTGGCACAAGCCATGGATGCGCTTTCGATGGCAGATGTCTATCGCGGCAGAATTCGAGCAACACAAGACTGGAGCTTCATCCGCTACGTAATCGATTACATGACGGCAGGCGTGGCCATGGCGCGGCAACGCTCAAAAAGCGCAGGCTGGACACCCTTCAAGTTTCCAAGCCGCATCCAAATCCTGTCCAGATCCAAAGCCGAACGCGCTATACAATTTAGCATAGACGCAAAAATCAAGCGCAAATGCCACATTTCCGCCAGCCGCGCCTCAAAAGAGTTTTTGCCATACCTAAAGATCATTTTTAAAAACAATTCTAATATGGCAGATGGAATTGCGAAATGGCTTGACTTAGACGATGAAATGATTAAATATCTTAAACGGAGTTAAAGGAGAGACTGAGGCTAAAACTGCACTTCTGGGTGGAGGATCACGAGAGATCTGAGAGAAATTGGCAGCTTTTTTAGGTTTTTGGTCTATACGCCATTGTGCTCAGAAAGTCCACCTATTTTCGTACTTATAATAAGGGAAATGCCAAAGGTGCGAGAAAGCACTGAGCTTGATCCTCAACATTATGACCACTACGAAAAGCACAGGAGTTGCAACATACAGTTCCAGATGGTCAGTAACATTTTGTAAGGAATATTTGTGTCACTTTCTTAGTAACGGTTTCCAGTCATTTAATGCTGTTATGATTATGATTAAGAGAAATGTGCCGATGCCTATAAAAGGCAGCAAAGGTAAGAAAACGTATAAGAAAACGTCTGCGAGAGCCGGTCTAAAGGTGTTACTCCAGATCCAAAAAAACTAAAAAAAGCCGTTAGTATTATCATGCAAAGTATCCATAGTCCAACGGCAATTTTTCTACGCAATTTTGTTTTTGACATAGATTAACTCAACCAAATTAATGGCAACTCGGTTATACTACTTAAATTATTACTAACCCGAACCCGTTAGGCCAGATGCCTGTGTGCGGCCCAAAATTATATGGGCTTAATGGAATAAAGATCCAGCCATTATATTGAGAGCCGCCTGGTGTGAGGATTTGGTCTGGGTAGTATCCCGCTTCACCATAGACGGGTATAGAGTTCAACCAGATTATCTCGAAATACATTATGGTATAGCCTAAGCTACTTTGATAGAAGCCTCCTACAGTGAAAATAAATGCAATGATGGAAACAGAGATGTCTACAAGGCCGAGTGGAACAAGCATAAAAGATGCTATTGCAAGTATTAAATCGATGGTCATGGTTTCCCAAGGTGTCCAAGCCATTGCGAAACCTGTTAGCATTGCTCCCCATGGATTAAAATCAACCCAACTAAAGGTTAGTGGATCTATAATCTGTCCATTAGGCATTGTAACCGTTGCTTTGGCCGCTGTAGAAACGTTTAACTGATTTCCAATTTTTGTTATATTAGGTGCTGGCTCTAACTTCACCAAATATCGACCGATGGGCTCGAAGAAATTCTGATCAAGAGTAATATTTCCAGATAGGACAGATGATTCATCTGATGTTAATTCAAGGTTTCCTTTAACGCTCACGAAGTAATTTCCAGAATAATTAGATAAAAGTGCGCATCAACTTGTTTTAGTAGAGTAACGACTAAGACCTTCTCTTCAGTCACTATTAACTCATAGTTGTAGGTGCCCCTAATTGTTTGTCTAATATTGGTGATTACTCGATTCCTTTGGTTATTTTAGATGTGGTCTCGTATACAAAGCAGTTGAGTAGATCACCAGCAGAAAATCGACCCTTATATTCATATGCGGCCGCTACATTATGTTGAATGTTAATAGCACTTACTATTTCGACATTATTTTTCTTCCGTTACTCATTGCAGCTTTTACTAGTCGCCATATCTCCTGACACTTTTAATTCATTCTTAATCAGAGCTGCGGGTGTAAAGTTAAACAATCGCAAATATTTCTCATTTAACCCATTGAATACATCCAAAATTGTCTTTTCGCTTGATTACATATTCTCTGTAAGTTGGCTTGAAATTATGCGCGGACTTGTAGCAAAGAATATTGTTATTATTGCCAATAATGCTGCAGTCTTAAGTATTTTTATCGTTTTGCGATTCATTCTCTCATTTCCCCTTTTTAGTTAAATTTTTCACGTTTACTTATTTGTCTTTAATTTAATTTAAAATTTATTATCAAGTTTAATTTACGAATATTCATAATGTTTATACTTTTTATTGTTAAATTCGTTTCTAGTTAATTAATATTTTTTATACTAAAAGTACCATTTGAATTTAGTTAAAGCGCTCTTGTTAAAACAAACAAATTATTTTATTTTTTTTTAAAAAAATGAAACAGAGTTTTTCAAACAGTATCTAAATTATGTCTTACTTTTTAACTTTGTTTATGACCAAAATTACAAATACTGGTTCTATCCGACATTATTGAGTCTTTATCAAAATCCACATTAGTTGATTTCGCTTTTGCTAAAACCAGAAGCGACCGAACAGTCGCATGTTTGTCCAAAGTTGCCAGGACATTCATTTCAAAGGGTGATGGCTATAATAACCACTAACAATGCAACAAATTGTAACAATTAACACACGCTCAAAATTTGCTATTTAATTTGTCACCTCAGTTAACAATGGCGCCATACGTGTTTTGACTTCAATGAATCCTGCTTCCTTCCATGATGTCCCTTTCAGGTTGGAGTACGGCAACATTGCCTTTGTCGTCTTCAGCAGCTAAGATCATGCATTGCGATTCTACACCCATTAACTTACGCTTTTGGAGATTAAGAATGAAAACGCATTTTTTGCCAACAAGGTCTTGCGGCTTATACCATTGCAGGAGCCCTGCCACTGCTTGCCTTTTTTCAGTGTTAAAATCAACTAAAAGTCTTATGAGATTTCTAGAACCTGGAATTTGATTTGCCTCTAAGATTTTCCCTATGCGCATGTCCAATTTTTGGAATTCTTCAAATGAAATATCCATTTCACGACACCCAGCTTATTTAATTTAAGGTCAAATTTGCATTTTACTGCCATATATCACTTTTGACAAAGCGCTATTAATTCCTAAAGGCAGGATGAAAAGAAAAAGCAAAAGGAGAGGATCAATGGTGAAACGGCAAAGTTTAATCGATTTTTATTGATTCGCCTCTAGGCTTTTCATCTTTCCTTACTGGCAAGCACACTTCCAACACGCCGTTTTTGTACGTTGACTTGGCGTGTTTAACTTCAACTTTTGCGGGCAGTTCAATTTCCTTGTAATACTTTCGTTCAGCAGTGTCAACAGAAATCGTTAAGGTATCCTCGGTGGCGTGTAATTTGATGTCGCTTTTTTCAACGCCAGGCAGCTCAGCCACGACGCGAATTTCGCCATTCATAACAGTAATATCGACTAGAGGCTCTCTTTCGTTCCTAATGGCTACGCTTGCTTTGCCAAGTTTAGGTTGTGGTTTGATATTGCCAAATTCTCTAATCTCAGGTTTACCATCAGGACCAATCTTAATGCTGTAACCATAAACAAATGGACCCCATTCCTCGACTCTTG
Source organism: Candidatus Bathyarchaeota archaeon (assembly GCA_026414525.1). Classification (GTDB taxonomy): domain Archaea; phylum Thermoproteota; class Bathyarchaeia; order Bathyarchaeales; family Bathycorpusculaceae; genus JAOAIV01. The sequence continues at coordinate 20,670 of JAOAIV010000013.1, forward strand.
TTCCATCAGGCAGCACTCTAGAGCGCATCAGGTTTTTGGGCGCACTTTTAAAAAATTCTTCAAATTCACTGCGCATATATTCGTATATCTCTCTGAAATATTCGTCAAATTCATCGAATATTGTTCTGGGAGCGAATGGCCACCATCGCCTTCTGAACCATCGAGGGAACCATTCTTCCTCACTTGACACACTCTCACCTCCTTTAGTAAAAAAAGTAGAAAGATGGACGCTGATTTTCAAGTTTAAAATTCTGATGTAGGCTCTTCAGGCTTCTTGGAGCCTTTTGTTTCTTTTTCTATTCCTTTGGCAGCGATGAGGTCATCGATTTTAAGTATCATGTTCGCGGCTTCAGTGGCAGATTTAATGACCTGCTGCTTGACACGCAAAGGCTCAACAACATTCAGCTCAAGCATGTTCTTGATTTTACCAGTATACACATCGATGCCATAGTAAGGACTGGAATTGTGTTCATGCTCAGCTCTTAATGAAACCATTATGTCAATCGGGTCGAGACCAGCATTCTCCGCCAGTGTCATCGGTATTGATTCTACGGCGTCGGCAAAGGCTTCTATGGCTAACTGCTCGCGACCACCCACCTGAGGCGCATACCTACGCAGCTGACGCGCAACCTCAGCCTCAGGCGCACCACCACCAGCAACAATCTTACCATCCTCAATAGCATTTCTAACCACACACAAAGCATCATGCAACGAACGCTCAGCCTCATCAACAACATGCTCTGATCCTCCGCGGATTACAATGGTAACAGCCTTCGGATTCTTACACTCACGCACGTAAACAAGCTTGCTATCGCCGATTTTAACTTCTTCGACAACTTTGGCTTCGCCGAGTGTATCGGGAGTGAGGTCCTTTAGGCTTGTAATGATTTTGCCGCCGGTAGCGCGTGCTAGTTTCTCCATGTCGCTGCTACTTACGCTCTTAACAGCAAGAATGTTTCTCTTAGCCAAGAAATGCAAGGCTAAATCATCAATACCCTTCTCACAAAAAACCACATTAGCACCAGCACCCGCAACCGCATCAACCATCTCCCTAATCATACGCTCCTCCTCATCCAAAAACTGCTTCATCTGCTCCGGACTCTCAATATTAATTTTAGCATCAAACTCAGTCTTCTCGATCTCCAGCTTGGTGTTCAGCAAGGCGATTTTGGCGTTTTCAACCATCTTCGGCATCTGCGAACTCGCAACTTCCTTATCGACAACCATGCCTTTAACAAGCTCTGTCTCTTCTAAACTCTTACCATGCTTCTT
>JAOAIV010000014.1 GCA_026414525.1 Candidatus Bathyarchaeota archaeon
CAGCTACATGACTTCGGCGACAGCGCCACCTTGCTTGCTTCATGGTTTTTCGAGCGCAAAGCCAAAAAATCGCCCAACGCCAAATACACGTTCGGCTATCAAAGGCTCTCGTTGTTTTCTGCACTTTTCGCTGCATCCATCCTCATTGGCGGTTCAATTGTGATAATTCTCCAAGCCATCCCGCGCTTCCTTAACCCCGAACCCGTAAACGCTTTCGGCATGATAGGCATAGCAGTAATGGGATTAGCATTCAATGGTGCAGGATTCTTTCTGCTGAAAAGAGGCGGAAGTCTAAATGAAAAGGTTCTATCATGGCATCTTCTTGAAGACGTGCTAGGCTGGAGTGGCATCTTGCTCGGCGGCTTCATCATCTACTTCTCGGATTTTTATTTAATTGACCCAATATTGACCATAGGTTTCACAGCGTTCGTTTTATATGGTGTAACCGAAAATCTGCAGGAAGCTATCAACATACTTCTTCAAGGAGTTCCAAAACACATAAACATTGAAGCTGTAAAGCGGGATATTGAATCAATTAAGGGAGTAATTGGAATACATGATGTTCACATCTGGTCGCTTGAAGGAGAAACAGACGTTTTCAGCGCGCATATAGTACTAGACGATGAAACATTGCAAAAGGCACCCGAGCAGACCAGACAAGCAATTAAAGACACACTTCAGCGCCATCACATTGAGCACTCAACAATTGAATTAGAGAGCCAAAATCAATGTGTCGGCATGGTATGCGAAGAGCGGCACGAAAAAGTACCTAAACAAGAAAAAGGTCATTGAAGCTTTTTGTACCATTCGGCAAAATTCCGAATAGCACGTGCCCTATGCGAAAAACCATTTTTTTCTTCAAGCGTCATCTCCGCAAAAGTCTTAGCGCTTCCCAGAGGCTGAAAAATAGGATCAAAACCGAAACCTGACTTGCCATTACTAATTCGAGCTTCATGAGTTATGCTTCCGTCGACTTTGCCTTCAAAAACCAAAGGTGTTTTCGCATCGTTGTCACAGTAAGCTATGGTTGACTGAAACACGGCTTTCCGGTTTTTAACATTTTCCATAAGCTTCAACAAGCCTTCATTACCTATTGTCTGATAAACATAAGCGGCGTAGGGCCCAGGAAAGCCACGTAGCGCCTCCACGAAAAGCCCAGCGTCCTCCACTATAACGGGCAAGTGGCAACGCTTGAATGCGTCTTGCACGCTTGCTTGAGCTATCTCTTTGAGGCTGTTACTTTGGATCTCAAGAGCTTTAACTCGAAGCATTCCAACTGCTATGTTATATTCGGATAACACTCTCCGGATCTCATTGAACTTGTTAACGTTATTCGTGGCAAAGAAAATAACTCTCCCTTTCAGCTCAAAGGACACAGTTATTGCTCCTCCCTTCGTTCCGATACATACCTTCCGCGCCTTTCTATCTCCAAAATTTTCTCAAGAACTTCCCTCGCTTCTTCCGAACCTAAAACTGCAGAGTAACCTCTGAACACAGCCTCAAAGCACTCTTGAGCGAATTGGTAATGTGTACTCTGCAAGGCACGCTTCATTAGATGCAAGTCTACACCTCGGGCTTCAAGCTCAGCGCTTTTTTCACCTAATCCGAAATCAACAAGAAAAATTTTGCCCTCAGTATTAAGCAACATATTTGATGTTGTTAGGTCACCGTGAATCACGCCGTGCTTGTGCAGTTTCCCAATTAGCGCGCCAATTTTCACACATAACTCGTTTCTTTCCTTCTTTGACATGTTACCTAACAGCTGTTTTACCTGCGTGCCTTCGATGTATTCCATTATTATTGTAGCGTTTTTTGGATCCACTAGAAAAATAGTTGGAGTTGGCACCCCAGTTTTTTTTGCCTCATGCATAAGCAGTGGCTCATGCGTCGTTCGGTAGCTTCGGATTTTTATATCTAATTCTGTCGGCCGATATTTTTTCGGATAACGGGTCTTAATTATAACTTTCTTTCCGTGCCAATTTGCAAGGTATAGGCATGCTTCGGCACCCTTTTTAATCAAAACCGACGAGGCTATTCCACCCATGGGATATCCACCTTATCTATCCGCCACCTCAGCTTGACGAAACTTTCAGCCAAAGGCGTAACTATTCCATGCGTATAGGATAATACGCCAGTCCAAGCGATCATGGCACCGTTATCCGTTGCAAATTGACGCGGCACCACATGAAAACTCGCCCCATGCTCCTCTGCAATTCCTCGAAGCATAGATTGCAAACGCTTGTTAGCAGCCACTCCGCCAGTCAACAGAACTTCAGTTTTCTCGGTATGCGCTAACGCGCGCTCGGTAACTTCAGTAACCATGGAAAATGCATGCTCTTGTAGACTATAGCAGAGATCCTCCAATCTACATTTGCCTTTACGGAGCATTGTGATCGCGGCTGTAAGTAAACCACTTAACGATAGATCCATACCCTTAACAACATAAGGTAGGGAAATCAACTTTTCACCGTTGGCGGCCAATTCCTCCAGTGCCGCACCCAGCGGCATACCAGGTTTATGTTTGACGCCAGCTTCTCTCGCGAAGACATCTAGGCAGTTGCCGAGAGCAATGTCTAATGTTTCGCCGAAAATTCTGTAACGACCTGAGTCAAACGCTGAGACAATGGTGTTGCCTCCGGAAACATACAGTGTTACCGGATCCATTGCACCAGTTGTGAGCTTGCCAATCTCGATGTGCGCTATGGAATGATTTACACCTACAAGAGGACGATTAAGATATGCAGCCAACGCCCTAGCCACGGTGGCACCAGTGCGAAGGCATGGGCCTAGACCTGGACCTTGAGAAAACGCGATTAGCGTTAACTCGTAGGGTTTTATTGCAGCTTTCACCAATGCCTCCTGAAGAACAGCGTCTGCAACCTCGGCGTGGTGCCTTGCGGCTTCCCTTGGATGAATGCCACCTTCTTCGGGCACGTAATTACTTGATGCGTTAGCTAATATTTTGCCGTTGAATGTGACAATACCAACGCTGAAGTCGTCGGCTGTTGATTCTATACCTAAACAGTAAGCTTCATCTGAACCTCTCATCTTGCGGAGCCTTCATTCATTTTTCGAGTTTAGTAGGTACATATTTTTATCTGGAAATATTACATATATCTAGTTAGTGCTGGGACTGATAAATAATGCCTAAACGTAATGACTTAGAACAGAAAGCACTTCACTTCGTAATGAACACCGGACCCGCAGGTGTGCTTCAGTCAGATCTATGGCGGGAGCTTGGTGCAAGCAGTAGAGAAGGCTCCAGAATAGCCATTAAACTTGAAGAGAAAGGTCTTATTCGAAGGGAGAAGGAACTGCAAGGAGGAAGGTGGACTTATAGGTTGTATCCAAAGCGTGTACCTGCATCCATAGATTCGATAGTTGATTGCCCATGTTTGCTATGCCAAGATAATGATAGATGTGATCCGACGACCCCGATTTCGCCGACGAACTGCCCGAAACTTACTGATTGGATTTTGTCATTGGGAAAAGATGACCCTGCTCCTTTAGGTGACGATACACTTGCCCAAGGCTTGGATCCAAGATAGAAAACGGGATTTTTACTACAAGAAAGCGAAAGAAGAGCATTATCGCTCAAGAGCAACGTATAAGCTAGTTCAAGCCGCAGCTGCTTACAATTTTATACGTAAAGGTGATGTTGTAGTCGACTTGGGCGCAGCGCCTGGCGGCTGGATTCAAGCTGCCAGAAAAATCGTAGGCAAAACGGGTTTCGTTTTAGGTGTAGATTTGAAGCCAATAGAACCTTTCCCACAGGAATATGTACGAACCATCGTTGCAGATTTAACTGAACCAGACACAGTGCAACAGATTCTGGAATTATTGCCCAGAAAAGCGGATGTTGTGCTTTCAGATGCATCGCCCAACATTTCAGGGATATGGGAAGTTGATCACGCCAGACAAATAGACTTAGCAACTCAAGCCTTGCAAATCACCTTGAGCGTATTGCGTCCTGCCGGGAATTTTTTTGTTAAAGTTTTTGAGGGTGACCTTCTTGAGGACTTCGTGAAAAAAGTAAAGAAGCACTTTATTACTACTAAGGTTATAAAGCCTAAAGCAAGCCGCGCTAAAAGTTCAGAGATGTTTGTTTTGGCCATGAACTTGAAATCTGAGTCTTCTGCAGAGAAATAAAAGTATTTTGCGGTTGCCTATTATGGTTAGGTGCATAGTTTTCAAATTGTTTCCGCAGATTCGGCGGCAATGTTGTATGAGAATTTTTAGGTTTGCCTTAGGCGTGCCAGCCTGAAATTGCCGGCGACAGCTTTTGTCTTTACTCGCTTTTGCACGTGGCACATAATTATTTTGGGAAGACACAGAAGAGGCAGAGGGGATTTTGGAGAAAGTTAATATTGTGGAAACTTTAAATCCATGTGCAAGAGGTTTTCGTGTCTTAAAGATAACGCCTCGAAGTTAAAACAGGATGTTGCATGCAATGGTTCTTGATGTTTGGAGAAATGCCTCATCGAAGCGCAAGCGCGTTTACACGGTGGTTGCGGTTTTCGTGTTTTCCATTATAATAACGTTAGTCGGCACGCTTATGCCTGTAGATGCAGAGCAGGCAAGGCAAATTAACGATAGACTTAACCAGACGTTAACTGCAGCAACCGAAAGCGAAATGTTGATGCAGTACATTTTCGGAAACAACTTTTTCATTTGCCTCATCATGTTCATTCCAATTGTGGGGCCAATCTTCGGTTTCTCGGTGCTCTTTAGCACTGGTGTAGCAACAAGCGCTATTGCGGTGGCACAGGGTTTTCCGTCAATCCTAGCGGTAGTCGCTTTAGTTATAACACCAGTTTTTTGGCTTGAGTATGCAGCTTACTCAACGGCTATGGCTATGAGTTTTTGGCTTTTCAGGCGCATACTCCAAGGCAGAGGTGGCGATGAGTTCAGAAACACATGTCTATTCATTACCTTATGCGCGGCGCTGCTTGCAGTAGGCGCAGCCGTGGAGACAGTGCTGATAACATTAGCAGTATAAAAAAGTGCCAGAGATCAGTCTTTTTTTCTTCCCTGAATAGGAGCTATTTCTAAACTTAAATCTAACGCGGTAACGCTGTGAGTAAGTTCGCCCATGCTTATGACGTCAACACCAGTTTGTGCATAATCCAAAAGGTTCTCCTCGGTGATTCTGCCACTTGCTTCTACTAAGACTTTGCCAAAACCTGCCTTTTTTAACGCCTCGGTTGCTTCTCGAATCTGGCTAGGCGAGAAATTGTCTAACATTATAATGTCTGCACCTGCTTCTGCAGCTTTTAAGGCATCTTCAACACTGGTAACTTCTACTTCAATTTTTTTGCTGAACGACGCTGATTGCTTAGCCTTTTTTACGGCGCTTTCAACGTTGCCAGCTACTGAAATATGGTTGTCTTTCAACAGAATCAGATCATCCAAATGAAATCTATGGGGGTCACCACCTCCGATTAACACAGCTTTCTTGTCGAAATAACTGAGGCCAGGAGCAGTTTTACGTGTTGCCGCGATTTTAACTGGTAAATTTGCTTTTTCAATTTTTTCAACAAGATTACGCGTTTTCGTGGCGATGCCGCACATGCGTGAGAGCAGATTCAGCATTGTACGCTCAGCAGAAAGAATTGTTTGAGCGTCACCAAAAAGTGTCAGTATAATTTGCCCATTCCTGATTTTCTCGCCATCTTGCACTTTAGCTTGCACATTTAACCCAAGACTTTCCGCAAGAATCACGGTTTCTTCGATTCCAGCGGCTACACCAGTGTCTTTAGCTAAAATTGAAGCTTTAACGTGCAAACTTGGCGGAATAATTAATGCAGAGGTTACATCACCAAAACCGATGTCTTCGACTAACAATTGTTTTAGCTTATCTTCCAAAATCTTACGGGGTATAGTCATAAATTTTTATTTTACTCGTTTTGACTTAAAACGCTTATCTTAATTGTCCTTCTACTTATGGCTAAATAATTTCTTTCGGGATTTAACTAAAAGTTTGGGCATTTTCATAGGCGACAAGGCTAATTCACTATGGCGAGACAAAAGGTATATTTGCCAGTTAACCATCAGAAAATTAGCATCAAGAAATAGAGGGCCTATCAAATGCCAATATTAGATCCACTGAAGAAGTCGATTGCGCAAAAGCATAGACTGTACATGAAGATTTGTAGAGATTGTGGAGCCAGAAATGCTGAAACAGCAATAAAGTGCCGAAAATGCAAAAGCAAGAACCTTCGTTGGAAGAAGCGAGAAATAGTAAAGTAAACTTCTAAAGAACTTTAACTAACGTTTCCATATTAAAAACTGTGTTTGCACATCCATTCTTTATTAAAGGGACAGCTTGGCCAGCGATGTTCATTTGACTCAAGGCAACTACAGCCATTTTTACCTCTTCGCCACAAGCAACGCCAACGACGCCTTCGTATTGGTTCCTCATTAAAATTTTTGGGATACACGAACCGCCGGGGACAACATAAACATTATAACCTTTTTTCTTAGCTATGCTTTCGGCCTTGTTGATCAAGCAATCTGGAGAGCAATGTGCACAAGTATAAGAGGGTGTGTTGGGATCAAAAAGCGCTTTACATCGGCTGTCCATATATTTTCTTGCGCAGTGAGGAAGGAGAAGAGCTTTTTTCTTGGCTTTTAGAAATTTTTTCCTCTCCACAAGATTTACAGACTGCACTTCAATAAAGTCTTGAAGAATGATTATGGCGTCCGAGAGATTTAGGCCTGTGGCTTCTTGTATTCTAAACTTTTTAATGAGATCTTGCAAGTTGTTGAGAAAAGTTTTGTGCATACCTCTCTGATAACTAATTTTGGCAATTTCAGTGAAGAAGAAGCGTGGAACCTTTGAAAGATCAAATGTAAACTTGTATGGCATAACGTAAGATTAACGACAGACAAACTTAAAAGAATACCTATCGACTGTACACAAATCAAATGTCTAAAGGGACCAATTTATCTTTTCGTTGACACCTAAAAGCTCCTTCAGCGCTTTTATGTCTTCACGCAACTGTTTTATTTCAATCTCAAGAGTATTGGCTCGCGATTCAGCAACCTTTTTAAGCTGCTCGATTTCCATCAGGAGACTTTGCCTTTCTGTTTCCAGCGCGCTTATTTTTTCCCGCAAAAATCTTAACGTCTGCGTTAAACCATCATGTATATCTTTGACTTTTTCAGCTAAAATTTTAACATTTCTCGTTTCCACAGACTGTGAGGTACTGTTTACTCTGGATCTAAAGGTGGATTGACATTCTGGACATTTGAAAAGGCCAACACGGAATTCTGGTATAACTCCATCCTCAACTTGTTTGGCAGGCGCCACAGTCCAGCATTTTACAGCAGTGGTCACCGTCGCGCCGCAATTTGGACAGTCAACCAAAGTATATACCCCACTTTCATACACAAATCTGGTATCCACAAAAATTATTCCTTGCAATTAGCCTATAAAATTTTGCATTAATTACCTATCACAGCAGAGGAATATTAAGAAAAAATTAGGAAAAAGATATACCAGTTATCAAATGCTGATTTGGAACAGCAATTTCTCAGCAAGTTCTTTGTAGCGGTTCCTAATTGTAACTTCTGTGACCTGCGCAATTTCAGCTATTTCCCGTTGTGTTTTCCGTTCGCCTGTTAAAACAGAAGCCACATAACTTGCGGCGGCAGCAATGCCTGTCGGCCCACGCCCAGAAGTTAACTTAAGCTCCTTCGCTACTGCCAAAATTTTATGCGCAATTTCTTCCACTTTGCCTTGCATTGTTAGTTGATTAGAAAACTTTGTGATGTACTGGCTTGGCCGTAGCGGTGGAATGGAATAATTTAACTCCTTAATTAGAAAACGGTAACTACGCCCAATTTCCTTTTTGTTCACTGCCGACGCTTGTGATATTTCGTCCAAAGTTCTTGGTAACCCACATTGCCTACAAGCTAAGTAAATCGCTGCTGAAGTCACACCTTGAATGGATCTTCCACGTATCAATCGCTCTTTTACAGCCTTCCGATAAATAACTGAAGCGGTTTCCAAAATGTTTTTGGGAAGATTCAAGTTATTAGCGATTTTTGTGATTTCAGATAAAGCAAATGCCAAATTGCGTTCTGTAGCGTCTGAAACCCGTATACGCCGTTGCCATTTTCTTAAGCGATACACTTGAGCTTTCTGGCCAGGCGAAAGACTTTTTCCATATATGTCGCGGTCATGCCAATCAATTGTTGTTGATAAACCTTTGTCATGAATAGTGTAGGTTAAGGGTGCGCCAACTCTTGCGCGTTTCGATCTTTGCTCATCATCGAAAGCGCGCCATTCAGGGCCTCTATCAGCTATTTTTGCGGCTAATACGAAACCACAATCCATGCATACTATTTCAGCACATTCATAATCCCGCATGAGTCTTGTGCTACCGCATTCAGGGCATGACTGAACCTTGGGTGATTCAACGCGTTGCGCTATGTATGAGGGATCTACATCTTCACGCAGATTATTATCGCCACTCATGTTAGTTTTTACTCCGCCCCTTATTCGAGAGAAGCAGATAAAGTTGCTTGCCGATTAAATTTTTAGGCTCTTTGAGCGTAGGTTTCACTATTGCATAAGGCGAAGACACCGGACCTATTAAGTCGAAAACTTTGCCGACAACTTTGAGGTTTTCATCGACTACCACAGAACCGAGTTTCGGATTTTTGTCAGTCTTGACGACAATGTTCTGAGAAGGAGCCACACTAAGCACTTTACCCAACCTCTGCAAGCAAACACCTCTCCCGAAAAATAAGAACGACACCGTAGCAGTTTATTTAAACCTTTCTGCGTATCAAGATATACAGAAAAACAGAAAAGGCTTTTTACTGTGGCTCAAAAGCCAACAACAGCCCGTTAGGAGGCTGCATTTGCATTATCTACAAAACTACCCTCGTCCACAACAGAATTAAATCAGTATTTTGATGACAATAGTAGCAACAATAGAACACCTCAGTCATTAAACTTCGAGTTTTGTATCCTTTAAAATGTCCTCTACTAGTTTCTGCAATGAACAGGAATAACAGGCAAACATAAAAGTACATTGTGGGTTTGAGAGTTTTAGATTCGCGAACGGTTTATATTAAAGTAAGCGTTTCAATTAATCATAGCTGTTTGGAGAATGAATGAATGATCACAGGGCCATTTCATTTAACCGACACAAATTTTGAAGAAGCAATAAAAAGCAACACACTGGTTTTGGTTGATTTTTGGGCGCCGTGGTGTGGGCCGTGCCGTGCTCTTGCTCCGACAATTGAGGAATTAGCCAAAGAATATTCTGGGAAAGCCCTTATTGCGAAGCTTAATGTTGACGAGAATCCTGAAACTGCAGAAAAATTTCAGATTTTCAGTATTCCAACAGTGGTTATAATAAAAAACTGCTGTGAAGTAGAGAGAATTGTAGGGCTATGTACTAAGCAAAGATATTATGATGCCTTGAATAAGCATTTGTAAAGCACTTTCAAACTTGGCTTTTCATTTTTTCGTACATTTTTTCCAGTGTCCATCTTATACTGGACTTTAATTCTTTCAATCGCGTGTCATCCACGTTTCTAATTACTATTTCGCGAAGCAAGTCACCTTCGTGGATAATGTTGAAGGCAAACATTTTTTCAGGCTCCATTTGCCCATTCCGTACAAGGTCACTGTCTTTTTCTTGCATTTTCACGAGAACACGTTCAACAAGGAAATTTTGAAATGGAGGTGTGCTAATGCTAAACTTTTTTCTTTCATCCGGCAAAACATGCAACTCTTGCTTATCAACATAAATAATTGCTAATGGCTCCTCGTTCATGGTTTTTAATGGAATAACATTTTCAGGTTCCATCGCCCGCTGTTCCACCGTAGCCTCCTCTGATAGAATCGCTGCCTCAACTGGTGCTTCTGTAGCAGTGGCTTTAACCTCTTTGAGGTCACCACGCTTAAAGCCTTTCTCAAGCAAGACAGCGTTTACCGCCTCCAACGTGGCGGTTGCTTCTTTCATTTCATTTTCTAACTCTTTAATTCGCTGCTCAAGCCGCCCCTTGAGATTGAGCAGCACCTTTAATTTCTCAGAATCCAAAGGCATAACATTTCACACCCCTAATATTTCGGGCGTTAGTGCTTATCAATTCTTTGCTACTCAGATGTATGTAGCTTTTTACGTGGAGCTGATTTGCTTAAGCTGGTTTCGGTACATTTCCACTATCTCTGCGGAAGTAGTCGCATCTTCAGCAGCCTTATCTGTGCGGTATTTGCCAGTGAAACGGGGAAATCGTATGGCCAAGCCGCTTCCTTTTCTTATTGAACCCATAGCGCATGTGTGGATGGGGCTCAGTGTGATTTCGGCACCTAAAATTTCTAGAACCAATTTAGGCTCAAACCAGACATCTGCATCAAGCATCGAATTCACACGAGGATGTTTATGTGGAATCGCATACCTCCGCAGAATCTGAGGCAACTCAGCTAAGTCCTTATCCGTGAAGCCGGTTCCGCACTTAGTAACTGTTTCAAAGGTATCTGTTTCCTGGTTATACGCGGCTAATAACAATGCACCATAGGTTCCTGCGCGTTTACCCCTGCCGTAGAACGCACCTACCACAACGAGATCAACCGTGTCCGTCATTTCACTCTTGTAATCCCGCTTATATTTTATCCAGAGCCAGCCTCGGGCGCCCGCTTGGTACACCGAATCTTTCCCGACGGATTTGCAGACTAAGCCTTCACAACCCTCAGCTATGGCTTCCTCAAAGAACGCTTCGAGCTGCTCTGCATTGCTTGTTAAAATTTGCTTTGCAGCTTTTACGCGGTCGCTTGCCTCCAAAATCGCCTCCAGCGCCCTCCGCCTAACCGGATAAGCCTCGAGAGTTAGGTCTTTACCGTCAACATACAATGCATCAAACATGAAAAGCGAAACTGGGTACTGCTCCATTGCTTGAGCAATCTCGTATTTGCGGCGCCGATGCATCAGTTCTTGGAAAGGCCGCATCTCACCAGTGTCAAGATCCACTGCCACACATTCAGCTTCGAGAATTGCTTCTTTCGCGTTAACATGCTCTCTAATAAGCTCGATAGCGTCTGGATACTGATCAGAAATATTCTCTAGACGACGGGAATAGAGCACCACCTCGTCGCCTTTCTTGTGTGCTTGAACTCGTTCCCCATCATACTTGTACTCTGCTACACATTTGCCGCCCAGCTTTTCCAAGATTTCCTCTGGCGAAGAAAGGCGCTCCGCCAACATAGGCCTTATCGGCTCGAAAACGACAACTTGGAAGCGCTTAACACCTTCCAATCCCTGCTCAGCTAATACTTTGGCGACTCGACCAAGATCTGAGGAAATGTTGTAAGCGCGTTCTGTTAGCTCTCGGGCTTCTTTGCCGCCGCCATACGCTATCGCCAAAGCGTCCAGCACCGTCATGTCCGCGATTCCTAACCGCAAGTTGCCTGTAACCGTGCGCAAAAGGTACTTGGCTTCTTTCGGCGTCGCATCAGAGAGCAAACCAGCCAAAAGAGACATTTTAGTGTCAACGGCTCCAGCACCTGTTGTATTTGCCATTTTGTCAAGCGTCTCGTAGACGCGCTGCACCGTGAGTGGTTTCTGGAAGAAGGTAACCTGCCTTTTTTTGGCTATAAAGTTCTGCGCTGTCTCGCCGATGTCGCCGCTTTTCTTTAAATCCTCTTCGATCTCGCTCTCTTTTCTGCCAGCGGCACGCGCTAAAGCCTTTATCGCTAACCGCTCAGCCACACCAATTTCTAAACCTACAAAATCCGGGTACAGTTTGCCCTGCGTCAAATAGACGACTTTGTCGATGACTTCCTTAGGAGTCTTTTTTAAGAGATCAACTAGCAAGTCGGTCATTTCCAGTCGCTTTGTGGTTGCTTCAATGCGCTCGTAGGCATCGGCGATGACGGTATAATTCACATTCTGAACCTCAAAGAATATACCATGCGGCAGGGTATTAAAAGCTCATCCATCCCCTTAAAGCCAGCGCTGCAGTTTATTCAACAAAAAGGAGCGCTATTTGAAGAAAGGCTTATCAACATTTAGAGTCAGAAAGGCTTCACAGGGAAGTGAGTGCAATTAACGTTCTGTTATTATCTGAGCGAGAGGTTACTGAGCTGCTTCGTATAGACGAGGTTATAACGGCAGTTGAAAATGCTTTTAGAGAAAAGGCGTTAGGCTACGCTCAGATGCCGCCGAAGATTTACCTCAACTTTGCCAAGTACAACGGTGATGTGCGAGCTATGCCCGCCTACCTCGAGCGTTTAGACGCGGCTGCCGTTAAAATTGTGAATTCTCATCCTGATAACCCCCGCAAATTCGGCATGCCTACTGTTTCAGCCACTGTGCTTCTGCTGGATCCGCGGAACGGTGCGTTGCTGGCGATAATGGGCGGAACCCACTTAACCGCTATGCGCACCGCCGCTGCAGGCGGCATCGCAATAAAATACCTCGCCAACAAGGATGCGAAAGTTGCCAGTTTCATAGGCGCCGGCGTCCAAGCCCGCGCACAGTTGCAGGCGCTTCTTTTGACGCGGCCGAACATTGAAGAAATTCGCGTCTGTGATATTTCGCCTAAAGCAGCAGAAGCCTTCGCAGCAGAAGCCAAAAGCAAAGCAGCAAAGTGCCGAGTAACGATTGTTGGAAAAGAGAAAGAGGCGGTGCGTGGCGCTGACATAGTTATCACTACGACTCCTTCACGGAGGCCTGTGGTTTTCGACGAGTGGGTTTCAGAGGGAACGCATTTCAACTGTATCGGTGCTGATGCACCGCTTAAAGAGGAGATAGACCCAGCGATTTTGAAGAGGGCAAAAATAGTTGTGGATGATTGGGATCAGGCGGCTCACAGCGGCGAAATAAATGTGCCTATCTCGCGCGGCGTTTTATCCAAGAAGGATGTTTGGGCGGAACTCGGCGAAATTGTAGCTGGAGCCAAGACTGGCCGAACCTCGAAGGATGAAATCACTGTTTTTGATTCCACGGGATTAGCCATTCAAGACGCCGCAGCCGCGGAAGTAGTGTATAGGAAAGCACTGTCTGAGCAGAGAGGCTGCTTCATAAGCATATAGGCTTCGCGCACAAAAAAATAAGTGGAGTTAGAGGGGTATCTTTTTTTTTCTTCTGTAGAGCATGGCCATTGGCACTGCAGCTAACATTATTGTCGTCAGCAGCATCGGCGCTGTGAGGTCGGGTATAACCAGACCGCTGATGCTGGATTCTATTAGCTCCCATTTGACAGTATACTTGTACGCGGGTTGCCCAAACATGTCGAGAGCAAGGACGTCTCCGCTGTTTTCGTAGTACACGCGCATTCCCGTTGCCTTGTCCCAGTACAGCGTATAGTTATAAACAGAACCAGATATGTCAATAGAATACCTGAGCGTGTTAATTTCTCTTCCATTTAGCGTTATTGACTGATTTAGGTAAAGCGCAGGCCATTGATAGAAGCCAAAGAAGAGAAATGTGTCGCGTACCATGTCGCCTTGTTTCATATTAGCGCCTATGGCAAGCAGTATATTGCTGAATGTCACGTTTTCATCATAAGTTGTAGTTGTTACTGTCCCATTTTTCCAGCTGTAGGTGACGGTGAAGTTTATTACATCGGCAGTAATCCCTGTCACGTTATACATGATCCAGTTTGTCTCGTTATCAGCCAAGCTTAAGGGGCTATAAGTTGGAGGAAAAGGCCCGGTGCTTTCGTAGTACGGCACGGAAACCTTGTATTTGAACCAGTCTCCAACTTTGACGCCGACAACGCGAGTTTGCGCCGTTACAGGCTGCACAATTGCAAGCAACAGCAGTATTGAAAGCCCAGCTGGTAACACTATTTTTTTTCATTATTACTTTCATCAACTACTTTCAAGCGCAACAACTTATGTTGTATGAAATATTTATGTTTTGTTACAATAAGTGATTCAAAAATGGAAGTTCTACGAGTGAATAGATGATTATTTAAATATTTTTGCTCAATTAAGTTGCAATATAAATTGTTATGAAGGCAGCGGCGTATATACTCAGTTTAGCTTCACAGCTATCGCATAAAAATGGAATGTGAGCTGTTTTTTAGAAACTGTCGTGGCGTATTATTTGGCTTAGGGGTCTTCGGCTACTTGGCGTGGGCGTTTTTGCAGGGTATCCGACGGGAATTATGGCTACTGGGCGTATGCCCGTGGGAAGCTTTAGGATTCTGCGTGCCTCGTCTTCGTTGAAGGCGCCTACCCAACAGGTGCCCAGCCCAAGCGAGTAAGCCATTAAGAGAATGTTCTGAGTTGCCGCCGCCGTATCCTGTATGCAATACAACGTTTTGCCCCTACTGCCGTAGCCCATCGCCGCGCGATTCTCGTCCGCGCAGACCACGATCACAACAGGCGCCTCTTCAACGAAAGCCTGCCTCGCAGCCTCCGCGAGCCGCCGTTTCACGTCGGGTTGCCTAACGATTATGAATTCCCATGGCTGCAAGTTCCCAGCCGAAGGCGCATGCCGCGCTGCATCAATAAGCTGCTCCACAATCGCCTTGGGAACATCTTGCGGTTTAAAGGCTCTTACGCTTCTCCGTCCACGGATGGCTTCTAAAAGCTCCATAAACTCTCTCACCCATAAGCTCCTTACGACTTCAGACATTAAAAACTGTTGCCTGTTGAGGAGAGGGGCTTAGCGGTTTAGGATGCAAAAGTCTTAAGTTTACCTACGCGCCCATATACCTTTGGATGATGAGCTTTAGAGTCACAGAGCAAACGCAATGATAATGACTCGACGGGCGAACTGACATTAAAAATGCTATATACTGTCATTGTTTCTGTTATTTAGGGGTGGCTGTCTGGTGGTGCGGTTTAGGCGGTTTCGTTATGCCGTAAGCCTGGAGGAGGCTGCGCGTTTCGCTGAGGAAAACGAGTGCGTAGCTGAGTTTCTGGCCAGGTATCAGCGGGGCGGGTTGACATGGATTGAGAAGGCTGTTGGCTTAGCCAGGTTCTTCCGCTGGCTCCGCGTGGTTAAGGGTTTGGAGTTGTCGCCGAAGGAGTTTCTGGATCTGCATCTGCGAAGGCGCAACGCGGACAGCGTGCAGGAGCGCCGCTGGGCTCTGCGCCTCTCCATCGAGTGTAGCCGCGATAATCCTGACCTGGCGGATCGTGCGCTGCAGTACCGTTACAGCGCCTGGCTTTTGCCTGTTAAAGCTTTCTGTGATTAGCATGAGGCGCCTTTGACGGCGTCAAACGGCTTTTCCCATAAGCGACGCCGTTAACCACAATTTTATTACGGACACGGCTGATGTCCCTGCGGTACTCTGCATTCTCGATTCTCCCGCTGAGACTGACACTGCTGATTTTCGTGTTCTGCGGAAAAACTCGAATTTGCCGTCAGGAGTCACACGAAAGTCATAGCCCACCATGCCAGTGCCAGGCGTCACGCTACTGCCCTCCATATTACTCCAGGATATCCCAGACAGGCGTATCCACATACTCCAACTTGGCATAAGTGGTAGCCGTCGTTTCCACAAGCTCCGCCCACCACGAGTGTGGCTTAAACCCACATAATTATCCATCAAATCTTTAACAACATCTTCACATTCGTCCAAGTTTTCGTGATGACACGGCGAAAAAGCTGCTCACCCCAACAGCGACCACTAACAACACACTAATTCTCGCTGTACGGTCCGTTACGGTATTCAACCTTCTCCACCCGCAAGCTAATAAAAGGCACACCCTGCGGATTCACACCAGCACGAGAAATACCTATGCCACCTGCAACTCCACTAATCGGCGAAGACCCACCAGAACTATACTTTCCATTCCAATTCTCAAGCTTACACTCGAAACTGCTGACTTCGTGTGCAACCAAGATGCACCCGCAAATCAACAACGTCTTCCTGCGGCGGATTCACCGAGCCGAAGACAACAGCAACCTTAGGCACACCAACCTCACTCATGTAGACTCACCCTCCAACCCACAATAAAATACCGCTTAGCAAAGCCTTTTCCTCTGGATAGGCGTGAGCATCACAGAAATCGACGTCGAATACCTTTACGACCAAAAGTGAAGTCATTCAATCCCCGCCTAAGCACCTGAACCATGTAATCCACATCCAACTCCTTTTTCGAGCCGTAAAGTTTAAGGGTTAATGGTTTGTAAGGTTTTAAGTACTAATTTACGCGAAGGTTTGTAATTTGAGCGCCAAAGAGAAAACTATCGAGGAACGCAAGGCTGAAGTCCTAATCAAACTTAGAAACTATAAGCTGGTTAAGAAAGAGGAATATGAAGGCGCCTTAGCATATATCGTTAAAATTCCCGATTCACAGGAGAAGGCCATAATCTGGTGCATTCTTGACGCAGCTACTGTTGGCATTAACGCAATGAATACGCTGTATAAGGTTATGGACGAGAAGAGTCTGGATCATGCTATCGTGATTACTGAGGGGCGCTTTACGCACGCTGTTAAGCAAGGCCAGAAAAAGAAAAAAATTGAGCTTTTGCCGAAGTCTTTCCCAGTGTTTGACATCTTTGAGCATGACCTGGTTCCTAAGCATGAGATTCTAAGCGAGAAGGAACGAGAACAACTACTATCGCAATATAAGGTTGAGCCTTATCAGATGCCACAGATAAAAGCAACTGACCCAGCAGTTAAGGTCATCGGCGCAAAGCCTGGTGACATCTTGAAAATTACGCGCAAAAGCCCGACTGCTGGCGAGTACATTTCATATCGTTACGTTGTGGAATAGACGTTATTTTTCGATTATAACGTCGGTTGTCTTCACTACAGCCTCAACTTCGTCGCCGACTTTTATGTCTAACTCTTCTGCTGTCTTATTTGATATCAACGCGGTTATGGTTGCAGGCATTGTTATTTCTACTTTAATTTTCGTGGTTATTTCATTTTTTTCCACGGCGGTGACTTTACCCTTCAATCGGTTTCTCACATTAACATTCAAGCTTAAAGTCTCCAACCGCGCCATATCCAACATGATTTCACTTAGATAACTCTCCAATCGTTCATATTCATGCAGCAAGCTTTCTCCAAGTTCCGTCAACCTAGCGCCGCCGCCTCCGGCCTTGCCGCCTTTAAAAGTCGCCACAATAGGCGCTTCAACGGCTTTTTGGATTTTTTGCACATAATTCCACAAGTAGCGATAGGACATGCCTAGTTCCTCAGCGGCTTTTGAAAGCGAATTTTCCCGTGCTATTGCGCGTAGAATTTCGGCGCCGCCCTTGCCAAGGACAGGCTTTCCGCGGTGTTCTATCCAGACTTTACAAGAAGGCTTGTGTTTTTCTTTGGTGCTCATTCTGTTTGTTATTTATGGTTGCGTTATGTTTATAAGTTTAGCCGATGTGAACAAGAAAGCACATCGCACTCGGAGGCAAAAACATTACCGGCAACATGCCTGCAACGACAAAGAGAATAATCGCAGCGCTTTTCTTCGGTTTCCTCATGGGAATCGCAGCAGGCCTAATAGGCGTAGGCGGAGGAGAATTCCGAATCCCCATACTCCTATACGTACTTGGCCTCCCAGTTCTCACCGCAATAGCAGTTAACTTACTTGTCGGATTTCTCACGGTACTTGTCTCTTTTCTAAGAAGGTTCCAGTTGGGCCTGTTCACTATGCATGCCCTCAATATCGCGTTAATTATGTCCCTATCGTCAATACTAGGTAGCTACATAGGCGCGGCATCAACGGTGAAAATTCAAAAGACATTACTGAAGAAACTACTCGCAATCTTCTTGGTTATTGTCGGATTGAAAATAGGCCTCGAGCCTTTCATACACATACCGCTGCCGTTACATTTCACATTAGGCCCAATAGAGGAAACCGCATTAGCGGTGCTCGTAGGCTTGGCCATCGGTATTATCTCAGGTATGCTCGGTGTCGCAGGCGGAGAATTCAGAATTCCCGCTCTAATCTACTTGTTCAATTTCGACATAGTCGTGGCGGGGACCACAAGCTTATTTGTTTCCATACCCACGGTTGCAACGGGTTTCACAAAGCATCATCAACTAGGCCATACCAATAAAGGAGCTATTGTAGTTGCGGTGATGATGGGGGCAAGCTCCGTTGTCGGCGCATTGATTGGCGCTTCATATGCAGGTGTGATTGAAAAAGACATACTAAAAATGTTGTTAGGTGTGATTCTGATTTTGGCAACTGTAAGGATGGTGGCAAAACTATAGGTATCTACTAACCTTTAGCGTTTTTCTCTTGAGCTAACTCGTAGAGGATAACCAAAGCTTCACCTATGGGCATGTTTAGCCTTGCAGCTAACTCGGCAGGTGTTATGTCTGGTTTCTCGCAGAGTATCTGCTCTCGCGTGTATGCCTTGCGCTTGGGATACATTACAGATGCGTGAACAGTTTCAACAAGTATGGGCCAGAGCTTTTCCCGAGTATACTCCTCCAAGCTCATGCTTCATCTAAAATCTCATTGTGTAGAGTAATTATTTTGGTTATCGCAGAACTTTGAACAAAAGCTCATCGCTTGTCAGAACCGAACACGACATCCGTGTAATAATCATCGGTGGTGCAAAGCCCCGAAGATTTCGCTGTACCCGCAGATGCCACACTTGCCTTTGATGTTGATTTGTCTCTGACTTTCGCAAAGAACACTGAATTCTTCAATCGCCTCGGCAGGTCTAAGCTGCTTCTCTTTGGCGTGACTGCGTCTGTAGATGGCGCTGAAGCAGTGATCGTGAACATATCTTCATGAACAAATGGGCAGCGAGGTTTTATGTTTCAGTTTACCTTTTCCGTGTCATAGTAGTGTCCATGGAAAGCGCAATGACTTCGCAAAGTTTATGCCTATGCGCCGTGCTTTTTCCACAACATCTTCTTACACCGTATCAAACATGAGGCAATTTTCCTTTATTCCCGTTGAAAACACAGATAAGTAATGCAAAAAACATGCTCGCCTAAAGGCGAAATCACTTGCTTTTCAGCTTATTGTTGTCCATACTGCTCTTTTCTCTGAAGGGTTTGACTTGCGGTTACCAACGTATGAAAGAAAAGCCACCATGTTATCCACCAAGCTAATTATTTCTGCGGTATCTGCTTCTTTTAGTTCTTGGTTAATTTAAGTCTTCACAAATAATAGGTTAACAATATAGAAGGGTGTTTTGCAGTATCTGATCGCCCTGAGCAGCCGACACGTTTCTGGTTTAAATAAAACTTGCAGGTAGTATAATCCACGTTGCAATGTTAAAGGTTTTAATTCTTATGAACCAACTAGGCGCAGATTGGAAGAAAATGTAAAAGGCGCATACAAAAAAGAAGGTAGATCCTGGCATCGCCCCCTTTGCCATTGAACCGCCATGAGATGGGTGGAGTTAGTCAAGTTGGAAACTGAGTATAGAAAAGCTAAAGCTGCAGTTTGATTTATAAGTGGAAGTACCAAGGAGGCATAAATGGTGCTGTCGAAAATTCCGATTGAGCCGGCCAAAATAAAGAAAGAGAACTTGGACAAAAAGATTTTGAGAGCAGCGATTATTGCGGAGTTGGCTGCCATAAATATTTATGAACAGATAGCTGCTTTGGCTGTTGATGAGAATATAAAGGGGTTCTCTTGGACATAGCGAAAGAAGAGGAAACACATGTCGGCGAGTTCCAAGCATTACTGCTAGCGCATGATAAAGAGCAGGAAAAGAAGCTGGAAGAAGGCAAAAAAGAAGTTAACGAATTATTGAGCGACTAAACAAAAGGCATGCAAAGTTGGCTTTTGCCTCTTGCCCCTTTCTATTGGGGCATATCCCGGCAGTTTGAGTGGAGTATATGAAAATTTTTAAGCACTAAGCTAGAAAGACTGCGTGGTGACGTAGAAGGCCTAAAATTAGAGCAGAGGCAAAACTTGTTGAGGATGGTTTTTCAATAGCAAGCAACACAAGAGCCCACTGTGTGGTTTGCCTATTGCCGCGGGCGGAAGTGGCAGCAGCCCTACCGCTTGGGGATTAGCTTTGATGGCGCTTGCTGACTGGGCAGTAACAATTTTCGCGGATGTCTGCAAGAAAAGCAACGTTGCACCGGAAAGTTAATGTTTGGTGGAAGCTGACAAGTCTCGAAACTCGCCAGTGATAACGGGCGTAACAATGAAGGTCACGGTTTCTGCAAAAGCAAGAAAAGAAATTTTGGAAGGCACCTGGCGCAGAACGGAAGCAAAATGCCCCGTCTTATTCATATTTAAAGAACCTATTATGGTAAAGGTTAAGTTCGAAGCAAAACAAGAATAGGCAACGTTCCTCTTGCAAAAGTAAACCAAAGTTCATATGCAATGCACGATATAGTAGCTGAAAGGCTATAATGATCACTTACCGCGACCATAGCTAATATGGCTTTATTGCATAAAGTTAATAGTTCACGATGCCAGCTAAATATCTTAAAGGGGACGATTTTTGAAAGCCGCCGTGTATCGAGGACCACGCGACATTAAGGTTGAGGATGTTTCTGAACCCTGTGTTTCAGGACGCCAAGTGCTCGTGAAGTTCCGGGCTGGCAGCATCTGCGGCACTGACCTGCACTTCTACAGGGGCGAGTGGCGCTGGATGAAGCATGGGCGCATAATCGGGCATGATGCCTGCGGCGTGAGGGTGGATACTGGCGAGCGCGTGGTGATGGTGCCGCTGGTTTACTGCGGTAAATGCTATTACTGCTTGAGAGGACTGCCCACCTACTGTGTACGCGGCAAGTTTATGGGCTTGACAAGTGATGGCTTCTTCGCCGAAGCCATAGCAATTCGCCCAGGAAATTTGATTCCTATGCCCGACTGCGTAAGCGACGAGGAAGCCGCTATCGTGGAGCCTGTTGCGTTGGCTCTTCACGTTATGGACGCGCTTAAGCCTAATGTTGGCGACTGGGCGACGATAATTGGGCAGGGCGCCATCGGCTTGTTGATGACGCAGATAGCGCGGCTTAAGGGCTGCCGCGTCATCGCCGTTGACGTGCGGGATTACCGGCTGCGGCTTGCCGAGAAATACGGCGCAGAAATCTGCATCAACGCTGCTGAAGAGGATGCTGTAAAGCGTGTTCGGGCGATCACAGGACGCGGCTCTGACATGGTGGTTGAGGCTGCAGGCACGGTGCAGACGGTGCAGCAGACGCCGTTTCTAGTGCGTAAAGCAGGCAAAGTCGCGTTGGTAGGCGAGTCAAAAGGATACCTAAACCTAGAAGACGCGGATGACGCGTTGTTCTTTACTACGTATATTTCTCCTGTCGAGTATCCGTTGGCTGTGCAGCTCCTCGCCGAGAAACGCGTGGATGTAAGGGGATTAGTTACTCATAGGTTCAGTTTAGCGGATTTCGAGAAGGCGCTGCAGACGGCGGATACGCCGGAGACGAAGCCGCTGAAGGTGGTAATAACCGCCTAAGCCATTTCTTGTGGTTCCACCGTAAAGTATATTATCTATTTGGGTAAGTGTTTACGCCGCTTCGCGTTAGCGTGAAATGAGCGTGAACTGACAGAAATGGATATTAAAGCAGTAGTATTCGATTTAGACGGCACATTGGTAGGCTTCAACCTGGATTACCGCGCGCTGAGAGCTGAAGTCAGGGGCTACCTGGCGAAGCAGGGTATTCCAGCATCGGTGCTGTCACTGCAAGAGAACATTTTCGAGATGCTTAAGAAGGCGGAGCTTTTCCTGCGGAACTCACGCAAATCCGCCGAGGCAATAGAGAAG
>JAOAIV010000015.1:0-4995 GCA_026414525.1 Candidatus Bathyarchaeota archaeon
GTGCTGCTATTGGATATTGAAACCGCAGAGGACCTGCAGCGAGCACTTAAGGATGCAGGTTACTCTGATAATGCAATAGCAGAAATTATCAAGTGGTATCTTTAAAAAGCCACCTGGACCTTTCGCTAATCTACGGTGCCTCAAAATTTATTGAATTTGCTAAAATGCGCGCTGGCTTTTTGCGGGAGGTATCTCGCTTAGCAAAGCAGTGTTATCTTTTTCTCCAAAAGCTCAAAATTATTCAATCTAAACATTTAAACTACTCATCTTATATTCTGCTTCGCCGCATAAGTTAGTGCCGAAGGGGGAAAGAACCGTGCAATCAATACTCAAAGATTTGGATTTCTGTTTCGAAAACATACTTGTAAAAATCATAGCCGACCGAAATTATCCTGAAATTCAGCTTGCCGGGTTATCAGTTGGGCCATTCGAGGAAGGTAATGAGTATGAAGTTTATTATTGGGTAGCTTATGAGCTTGTGAAAGCAGGAATCGCCCATTTTCGCGAAGACGACTGTTTGGATGCCACTAAGCTTTACAAGGTTCAATGGAAAGAACGTGTCCAAGTAGCAGGCCAAATCTCTGAGCTCTCAGAAGATTTTTACCCAAGACTTCGCCGTTACTTGGCCGACATAAAAAGCGAGATAGCTAAGCATCCTGAGAAGGTTCAGGAATACGAGAAAGCTAAGCATTCAGCATGGGACATAGTAAATTCCCGATTAAAGAAAATTGTCGCATTATCTTCGAGCCCACCACAACCCGACCAGATTCAAAAGAAACTTACCTGTGAAGAGCGTTTGATTTACTCTCAACTCAGCAAAATAATCAATGCGTGGAAGGGGCAGATTCTAAATTTTGAAGGAGAAAGTGAAGCAAGATGGCCCGCGAATTAGAGACCGTAGATCCACAGAAAAGCTTTCTTGAGTTCTTCAAGAAGGAGAAGTATCGCCAGCGCATTTCGCAGATGGCCATAACTGGACGTGAGTCCATAACTATTGATTTTGAAGACCTTTTCGCATTTGATCAAAGCTTAGCCGAGAAGCTGATGGAGAAACCAGATGTTTTCCTACAATATGCAAGCAATGCTGCATGTGAGCAGCTTGAGATAGAGGACGCAGAATACGCCCAGAAAATAGATAAAATCACCGTAAGAGTTGTGCAGTTACTTGGTAAAGAACCACTGCGCAAGTTGGGTTCAAAGCATCTTGGCAAGTTAGTTATGATCGAAGCCATCGTCGTTAGAGCTACACCAGTGCGGCCAATGGTGATGAACGCTGCATTCAAATGCAAACGCTGCGGCAACTTGTCATACGTGGAACAAACAGGCCAATTCTTGAAAGCCCCATTCGAATGTAGCGACCCTACTTGTAGACAAAAAGGCCCTTTTGAGTTCATGCAAGACGAATCCACATTTGTTGATTCCCAGGATCTTCGTCTGCAAGAGCGCCCTGAAGATTTGCCTCCTGGTCAGCTGCCGCGTACAGTGAATGTTAAGCTTGTTGGTAGCGACATTGTTGATGTTGCCCGCCCCGGAGATCATGTTTCAATTGTTGGAATAGTCCGCGCCGTAGCCCCCTCAAAGCCTGGAATAGGTAAACTTCGCACTTTCGTTCTGCATATAGACGCTAATTCAATAACTGTGTTAGGGAAAGAACCCGAAGCTTCGCCGCCTACACCTGAGGAAGAAGAGAAAATTCTTGCGCTCGCAAGAGACCCGGCAGTCCACAAGAAAATAATGAATTCGATAGCGCCTTCAATCTACGGTTACGAGCACATCAAGGAAGCCATAATGTACCTTCTCTTTGGCGGTGTATCTAAAAGCCTGCCGGATATCACTGTACGTGGTGAAATAAACACGCTTTTAATCGGTGACCCGGGTACCGCTAAGTCTCAGCTTTTGCAGTACGTGGCCAGAATCGCGCCGCGTGGACTGTACACTTCTGGTCGCGGTACAACAGCGGCTGGCTTAACTGCAGCTGTGATCCGCGAAAAAGGTGGAAGCATGAGCCTTGAGGCAGGTGCTCTGGTGTTGGCTGACAAGGGCATAGCGTGCATAGACGAGATGGACAAGATGCGTCCAGAAGACCGCGTTGCCATACACGAAGCCATGGAGCAGCATACAGTCAGCGTTGCCAAAGGCGGAATCGTTGCCACATTAAACGCTCGGACAGCAATACTAGCCGCAGCTAACCCGGCGCTTGGTAGATATGAACCACATCGAACCGTGGCTGAAAACATCTCATTGCCTGTTACGATACTTTCTAGATTTGACTTGATTTTTGTTCTTCGGGACATTCCAAATAGAGATTCTGACTCAAAGATGCTGGAGCACATACTTGAGATACACAAAAAAGGCGCAAGCCCTCTGGAGGCGCAAATAGAGCCAGACCTGTTGAGGAAGTACATAAGCTACGCTAAAACCATTAAGCCTATGCTATCCAGCGCTGCTGCAAAGCGCCTTGGCGAGTTCTACTTGGCAATGCGCTCAGCAAGCGAGACCGAAGGATCGCCCGTGGCGATTACAGCTCGACAGCTTGAGTCGCTTGTTCGCATCGCTGAAGCAAGGGCACGTGTGGCCTTAAGGAAGGAGGTTACCGCCGAGGATGCTGAAGCAGCGATAGCCATTATGAAGAGGTCTCTGGAAGAAGTTGGTATCGACGTATCCTCGGCGAAGATGGACATAGACCTCATAATGACCGGGAAGCCTAAAAGCGTCAGAGACAAGCTGCAAGTTGTGCTCTCAGTGTTAGTTGAGATGGAGAAGGAAATAGGCATGGTTGAGAAAGTGGCGCTTGTAAGCGAACTGGAATCAAAGCATCAGATTCCGAAAGCTGAAACAGAGCGTATGCTTACGCAGCTACTTCGCGAGGGCACCATTTACGAACCAAGAGAGGGCTATCTAAAGAAGACCTAAGACGTGTACAAATACGAAATCCGTGACGGTTGTTGCTGGTACAAGACCTGAAATAATAAAGATGGCTCCAGTTATACGGTTTCTGCAAACCAACAAAATTCCCTTCACATTTGTCCACTGCGGTCAGCATTATGACTATAATATGTTCCAGCAGTTTATCGAGGAGCTTGCGCTTCCGCAGCCAGATGTAACCTTCAAAATCAAGGTTACTTCCCCCGCGGCGCAAACCGCGCGGATAATGCCAAGTATGGCGGCTTTTTAAAGAAAAATAAACCAGATATAGTTTTGGTTGAGGACGACACCAATAGTGTGCTCGCTGCCGCGCTTGCAGCAAACAAATATGCACTCACGGTTGGACATGTTGAGGCTGGTTTAAGAAGTTTCGACCTGCATATGCCAGAGGAACATAACAGGCGCTTAACTGACCATCTGTCAGCGTACCTTTTTGCGCCGACGCCACGGGCAGAAGCCAATTTGAAAAGCAAGAATGTTTGGGGTGAAATCTACATGACCGGCAACACCGTCATCGACGCCGTGCATCAGCATATGCCCTAGCGGAAAAGAAATCCCGAATACTTGACGAGGTACATTTCGAAAGGTTTGCGTTGGCAACGGCGCACAGAGCCGAAAACGTGGATAACTTGGTGGTGCTAAAAAACTTTATAGAAGCCTTTGCAGAATCGCCGCTGCCAGTTGTCTACCCTATGCGCCTACGCACCAAAAAGCGATTGCGCCAAAGCGGATTACTTGCCGAAGTCAAAAAGAGCAAGAACATTCAAGTTTTGCCTCCTGTTGGCTACTTGGATTCTTGTATTGATGAAAAAATGCGAGTTAATAATCACAGACTCAGGAGGCATACAAGAGGAAGCCACTGCACCCTGCATCAGGAAGCCCATAATAGTAATTCGGCTATCAACAGAGAGACCTGAGGCATTAGAAGCTGGCTTCGCCAAGGTTGCTGGAACCGAAAAAAGCGGCATATTATCCGCCATAGAGGCAACGTTGGCAAGCAGAAGGCAGCTCCCAAGTGCTTCTCCTTTCGGCGATGGGAAAGCGGCTGAAAAAATCGCGGAAATCATCAAAACCTTCTCTTAACATAAACGAAAGTTGCCCTGGCATTTCAAGTGAAAACTATTTATGTCACGCATCAAAGCATTTGTTGTAAAAGGATGCGAACATCAGTGCCTACCTTCCAATGTAAAAAATGCGGTCAAAAAATTGTCGGAAACTATGAAACATGCCACTGCACACATGAGCACAACTGCCACGTCCAAAAGAACCCTGTGTGCTGTGGCCAACCTATGCTTGAAATAATCGACGACTAGCATCTGCATATCCCAGCCTAATTTTCAGCTCTAAACACAGCTTACATATACCGCTGCAGCTATTTTCAACGCGTATATAAAATTGGGCATAAACTCGCTTGGTGCATAAACTTCAAAAGAAACATAAACCCCAATGGTAACGTTTATTACTCTAGTTTATTATTGCTAAAAGACGCGAAGCGGGTAGACAATGGGTCACAGAAAAACTCACGCTCCAAAACATGGTTCACTCGCCTATTTGCCTAGGAAACGCGCCAAACGGCCAATCGCAAGAATACGCTACTGGCCAAAAATAGCTTCAGATACGCCTAGGCTTTTAGGTTTTGCAGGTTACAAGGCCGGAATGACTTATGTCTTCACAATAGAAGATCAAAAGCGTAGTCCAAACTTTGGGAAAGAAGTTATGCGTGCTGCCACGGTGATAGAAACGCCGCCTATGCTTGTATGCGGCATTCGCGCTTACATGAAAACCCCCTATGGGCTTAAGAACCTTACTGAAGCATGGATGAAAGATCCGCCAGCCGAACTTGACCGCGCATTAGTGCTGCCCGAAAATTTCGAAACTGAAAAAATGCTTCAAAAACTTGAGCAGAATATGCCAAACACTGCTGTTATTAGGGTTATAGTTGCAACACAACCAAAGGAAACTAGTCTATCCAAGAAAAAGCCAGAGATAATGGAAATAGAGATCGGCGGTGGGACGATTGCTAGGCAATTTGAATATGCAAAGTCTCTTTTAGGTAAAACCGTAACCGCC
>JAOAIV010000015.1:5005-21289 GCA_026414525.1 Candidatus Bathyarchaeota archaeon
GGCCAATATATAGATGTTGCTGCCATAACCACGGGCAAGGGCTTCCAAGGCCCAGTTAAACGCTGGGGCGTAACCATACTCCAGCATAAAGGCAGGAAAACCAAACGTGGCATCGCCACGCTAGGTCCATGGAACCCCCATCACGTTATGTATACTGTTCCACGTGCAGGCCAAATGGGTTATCACCAAAGAACCGAATATAACAAGCGCGTACTCAAAATCGGGAAAGATGGGAAAGAAGTGACGGTTAAAGGCGGATACATCCGCTACGGTATAATCAAAGGGCCTTATATGCTTATAGAAGGTAGTATCCCAGGCCCAGAGAAACGCCTTATACGACTACGTTACCCAGCCCGTCCACCGAAAGAAGTGCCTGAGGCTCCACCGCAAATAACCTACATATCGCTTGATTCACCTCAAGGCAAATAATAGGAGACTAAGGGTATGCCCGCTCAAAAAACCGTGAAAGTCTTTGATCTGCAAGGGAAACCAGTAGATAAAATAGCTCTTCCTGACGTTTTCACAACTCCCATAAGACCTGACATTATAAAACGCGCTGTCCTTGCTTTACAATCCCGACGACTTCAACCTCAAGGCCGAGATCCAATGGCTGGAAAAAGGACAAGCGCTGAATCTCGCGGCACAGGACTGGGCATAGCGCGTATTCCACGCATTAAAGATGGAGGCGGCAGAGCGGCTTTTGCCCCAGGCACAGTGGGTGGGCGTCAGCCTCATCCGCCGAAAGTCGAGAAAAATATTATGCGGCGGATCCCTAAGAAAGAAGCGCGGCTTGCTCTTCTCTCGGCAATTGCTGCTACTGCTTCTAAGGATGCTGTAGCTGCGCGGGGGCATTGTGTGGGCGATATTCCTGAAATTCCTTTGATAGTTACTGACTCGATAGCTTCAGTATCAAAAACAAGTGAGTTGGAAGTGGCCCTTACAAGTTTGGGTGTCTTATCCGATGTTTGCCGCGTTAAAGAAAGCCGTAAGATTCGTGCTGGGAAGGGTAAGCGCCGCGGTAGGAAAATGAAGCAGGCTGTGGGGCCGCTTATTGTAGTTGCTGAGGATAAAGGTATCTGCGCTGCAGCAGGCAACTTGCCAGGAGTGGATGTAGTTACAGTCGATGCTCTAAATGTGGAGTTGCTAGCGCCAGGTGCGCAGCCTGGGCGGTTAACGCTGTGGTCCAGCGGCGCAGTTGAGCTTCTAGCTAAGCTTCATAATGGAGGGCAGGCTGAGCAATGAATATTGATGAGGTAATCCTTCATCCGTTAATGACGGAATCTGCAAGCCTCATGGTTGAACGGGATAACAAGCTAATCTTCATTGTCAATCTTAACGCTACAAAGGCTGATGTGAAGAGGGCTGTTGAGGCGCTTTATGAAGTGAAGGTTGAAAAGGTTACTGTTCAAATAACGCCGCAAGGCGAGAAGAAATCTATCGTTAAGCTTAAACCAGAGTATAAAGCGTCTGATGTCGCTATTAAATTGGGTATACTCTAAAGTTATGTGGAGGCATATTTGTGGGTAAGAGAATTCGTGTTCAAAGGCGTGGTCGCGGCGGTTCACCTTTTAGGGCTGCGACTCACAAACGTGTTGCTCCCGCAAAATATCCAGAGTCAATAAACGCCAAAGACTATTTTGAATCTTCAATTAATGGTGTGCTCGAGACCTTCGTGCATGATGCCGGTCGCGGTGCACCTCTGGCGCTTATCCGCTTTGAAAACGGCGAAGAATGCTATATCGTCGCGCCTGAAGGAGTTTCTGTAGGACAGCAAATCAGCCTAGGCGGAAAAGCTCCATCAGAAATAGGTAACATTCTACCTTTAGGTAAAGTTCCCGAAGGCACCTTAGTTTGCAATCTCGAACTTCGACCAGGAGACGGAGGAAAGTTAGCCAAGTCTTCTGGCGCTTACGCCACGGTTGTTGCGCATACACCCCAAGGCACATTGATTCAGCTGCCTTCTGGACGCACAAGATATGTGAATGATTATTGTATGGCAACGATAGGCGTAGTCTCTGGTGGTGGAAGAACCGAGAAGCCATTCCTTAAGGCTGGCGAGAAATATCATCTGATGCGTGCAAGAGGACGCAAGTATCCGAGAACAAGAGGACGAGCCATGGTGGCTGCTGTTCACCCATATGGTAGTAGTAAGCGCAGCGCCCGCAAAGTAACTACGACCTCACATGGTGCTCCGCCAGGACAGAAGGTAGGTTTGATCGCTGCTAGAGGCACAGGGCGAAAGCGCAAGCGAAAGACGGAATGAGGTAATGTTTATAGTGTTCAAAGCATGTAAAATTGGAGTTGAGGAAAAATGCCAAGAGAATTCATGTATCGTGGGCACACCTTGAGCAGTTTGCAAGCCATGTCTATGGACGAGTTTATTAATCTGCTTCCCGCACGGCAAAGACGGAGCCTCCAACGAGGCCTGACACCTGAGCAACGGATACTGCTAGAGAAGATCCGTCAAGCGCAAGAAGCCGCTAAGAAGGGTGAAAGTGTTACTATAAAGACTCATGTGCGCGATTTGGTTATCCTGCCCGAAATGATTGGTGTAAAGATCCATGTGCATAATGGAAAGGAATTTTTGCCTGTAGAAATAAAACCCGAGATGATTGGGCATTACCTAGGCGAGTTTGCCATAACAAACAAGCCTGTTAAGCATGGAACTCCAGGCATTGGCGCTTCGCGGTCTTCAATGTACGTGCCGCTGAAGTAAGCCTTCTATACTTTTTCAATCCTAGTTTCTTTACTGTAAAAAACTAATAAAATTTATTATGGAAACTATATTGCGGGTGCTTGAAGAGATATGCACCAAGAAATGTGTAACATGAACCCACAAAGGTACTTTCAAGACCCATTTTTTAGCTTGATCCTTCGCAGATTATGCGTTTTTACTGTTAATTTATTGGTTTTGAATAATGGAGAGAAATGTTAAGCTTTGGTTCTTGCAGCTATCTGCTGCCCAAGCTCGAAGCATTTTTTCAAGTCTTCTTGGTCTGGAACATACTTGACTTCAATGTTGGTCTCGTGGATTTGGAAGCCTGCTTTCTGCGCCATCTCGGTCATGCTTCTTACTGCACCGCCGCCCCAGCCGTAGGAGCCGAAGAAGCTCCACAATTTACCCTTCGGCTTCAAGCCCACCGCGTAGGTGAGGAAAGCGCTTATCGTGGGAAACATGCCGTTATTAAGCGTCGGCGAGCCCACAACCACCGCTTTCGCGTCTAGGATTTCCGTAAGGGCTTCTGTGAGATCCGCGGCTCGAAGCTTTAACACTTTCACTTCTACGCCTTGGCTTGCGGCGCCTTCCGCTATGGCCCGCGCCATCCTGTCGGTGCTGCCCCACATAGTATCATAAACAATAACCACCTTATTCTTTCCAGCGCCGGCGCTCCAATCTGCATATGCATGGATTATCTTCGCGGGGTTGGCGCGCCAGATTACGCCGTGGCTCGGTGCAATCATCGCGATGGGTATGCCCAGTTGGGTGACTTCCTCAAGCTTGCGTGTTATCAGCGGTGCCAGAGGCATCAAAATGTTTGCGTAATACGTCTTAGCTTCCTCCATCAACACGTTCTCGTTAACCTCGTCGTCGAAGCGTGCTGAGGTGGCAAGATGCTGCCCAAATGCGTCATTCGGCATTAGAATTTTGTCCTCAACAACGTAGGTGAACATGCTGTCGGGCCAATGCAGCATAGGTGCCTCTATGAAGCGCAGTGTTCTTTTGCCTAGCTTAAGCTCGTCGCCAGTTTTAACAACTTCAATGCGGAAATCTGAGCCATAATGCTCGATTATGGCGTCTTTGCCACGTGCAGAAGCAATTATAGTCGCGTTTTTCGCGTACTTGGCAATTATGGGCAAGCTGCCTGAGTGATCTATCTCTACATGATTGACTATTATGTAATCAATTTTCGCGGGGTCCATGAGCGCGCAGATTTTCTGAAGGAGCTCGTTGGCAAATGTGTGCTTCACGGTGTCTACGAGCGCGTTTTTCTCGTCTTGGATTAAATAAGCGTTGTATGTGGTGCCTCTGCGGGTTACGTAGCCGTGAAAGTCGCGTATGTTCCAGTCGACAACGCCGACCCAGTCTATGCCTTCTGCTAAAACTACCCTGTTCATAATTCTTCCACTTCTCCGTTTTCTTTTTGCGCCCGTAGCTTATAGGTTATCTGCACACCCGCCTTCTCGAACAAGATGCCCACCGGGCAGTTCTTCAGTGTGACTTCATGTAGCCTCTGAATTCTATCCTTTGGCGCGTCAAGCTTGAAGAGCACATCAAATTTTTCCTCAACTATAGTTCCTGCTTCTTCGTTTTTAACTGCTTCAACTTTTACGTCGCATCCTTTAAGTGGGAGCCGCATTTTTCGCGCTGTAATCGCCGCTAAAGTGGCGTAGCAGCCTGCGTGGCTCATTACGCAGAGTTCCAGCGGCGTGGGGCCAAGTCCAGGAAATGTTGGGGTTGGTTGATCCGCGATGGTGCAGTGTGATCTGCCGTTGTCTAAGGCTATTTCGTATCCCTGGATTATTCGGGCTCTTGCATAAAGTTTACCAGCCAAGTTTTCATCTCCCTTTCTAAACCATTCTTTTCCCGCTAAAATTAGCAGTAAAATCCAATGCGGCCATTGTTTATAATGGTTTCGTCTCTCTGTGTGGAACTGCGAAATTTTGGGTTGTGACCAGCAAAGATAATATGTACGGGTGTTGAGTTTATTATTTAAACGGCATGTTGTTGATAGCTGCTTGTTGGAGGATAATCATTGAGTCTTATACCTGATGATAAGAAGGATTTTCTCCGCGACGAGTTCAAGGAGAAACTGGTTAATCCAGTGAAAATTTTAGTGTTCACTCAGGAAGTCGAGTGTGAATTCTGTGCTAACACGCGGCAGCTTGCTCAGGAACTTGCAGCTTTAAGCGATAAAATCTCAGTTGAGGTTTATGATTTTGTGGCTGATGTTGCTAAAGCCCGGGAATACGGCGTCGACAAGATTCCCGCTTTGGCTATCATTGGCGAGAAGGATTATGGCGTGCGCATCTACGGCATACCCTATGGCTACGAATTTCAAACTTTAGTGGAAGCCGTAATCAATGTTTCAAAAGGCAAAACAGACCTCTCAGAAAAGACGAAGGCGATTCTTAGCGAAGTCAAAGCGCCGGTTCACATCCAAGTCTTCGTCAGCTTAACTTGCCCACACTGCCCTGTAGCCGCGGCAATCGCGCTTAAGCTGGCTGTTGAAAGCGACCTAATACGCGCGGATATCATAGAAGGCAGCGAATTTCCACATTTAGTTCAAAAATACGCTGTTATCGGCGTTCCAAAAGTTGTTATTAACGATAAAATCGAGTTCGTCGGAGCCTTCAGCGAGGACTTATTCGCCGAGCATGTGCTCCTCGGCGCATTCTAGGAGTAGCGCGCATGAGCCAAACAAGCAAAGAGGACATAACGTTAGTCTTTGTCTACAGCAAAGACTTCATGGAACGCGTAATACGCAACCTCATAAATGACCCGTGCTTCTGCCAGTCATGCGGGCTATACTGCGAGTCATGCAAATACAACGCTTACAGCTTCGTGCGCAACATCCGTGCAGCCATAGAGCTTCCAAGCCCCGCTGAGCTGCCCGCCTTCATCGACAATCCCGAAGAGTACATGCCCAGAAAGCTGCCTCAAGCTGATATCTGCTTAACGTCTGGGCTGCACAAGGATCTGCTGCTGGAGCTTCCGTATCACATAAGCAAGGCTGGAATCAAAGCGTTAATTGCACCAATAGAAGATTGGCAAGAAGTACCTTCAGGCGTGCGAAAGCAAGTGGAAGAAAAATGCATGGCACTTGGACTTGAATGCGCCTTTCCCAAGCCTTTCTGCACGCTGGAGCCTGAAAAAGACAAGCCCACCATCTCAAGGTTCATCGAAGAAACAAGAGTGGGTCGACCGCTGCTGGAGATTTCCACCGCGAAAATCGGGAAAGACGAAGTAATCGAGTATGCCGCGGTCATTCGCAGCGCGCCATGCGGTTCCACATGGTATATCGCACGTAAGCTTGCCGGCGTGTCAACGCGAAAAGACGTTTTATACGACGCCATTGCTAAGGCGCATCACAGCTACCCATGCACCGCCACGATGGCCACTGACCCGGAGACAAAGGAGCCCATACTGCACATCGGTGGCTTCACTATACGCGAAGAAGTTGAGAAAGCCTTGGAAAAAGACAGAGCACGCAAATTAAAAGAGAAAAATTTACTTAGCAATTAAACGCCAGCCTTAGCAGTGTCCACCGCAGCAGCCATGACCTGAATGACCCGCTGAGCGACTTACGTACTTCTCCGGGTTCTCCTCGAACATTTTTTTGCATCCTGGCGCGCAGAAGTAATAGGTTTTTCCCTTATACGTGGTTTTGTACTTCGCGGTTTTCTCATCTACATCCATTCCGCAAACAAGATCCTTCACCATCATTTTTCACCTCCCTTTTCTCTTCTTTGGTAATCGGGCTGTATATTCGCGCGGCGCAAGAGATTAGCGTTTGTAACCACTGTTACTGAGCTGAAGGCCATCGCCGCCTCCGCGATAACTGGATGCGCAAGGCCCAGCATGGCGAATGGTATCATAACCACGTTATAGAAGAACGCCCAGAACAAGTTCTGCTTTATCTTTTGGAAGGTAGCTCGCGCGAGCTTCACAGCCTTTACGACATCAGACAAGTTGCCCCTCACGAGCACTATGTCGCCTGCTTCGATAGCTATGTCTGTACCTGTGCCTATGGCAATGCCCACATTGGCTTGCGTAAGCGCAGGCGCATCATTTATCCCGTCGCCCACCATCGCCACAAGCCCATCTTCCTCCTGCAACCGGCGGATTTCCGCTGCTTTCCTGTCAGGAAGAACTTCCGCGAGCACGCGGGATATACCAACTTTCTGCGCGACGGCTTCCGCGGTTCGCCTGTTATCGCCTGTTAGCATCACCGTCTGAAGCCCCAGCTTTTCCAGCTCAGCAATTGCTTGTACGGCGTCCTCCTTAGGCATGTCAGCCTCCGCAACTATACCCACACACTTGCCGTCCTTGGCCACGAGCACAACGGTTTTAGCCTCCGCCTCTAAACGCTGAAGCTCCCGCTCCAAGCTGCTATAATCGATTTTCTCCTCTGCCATAAGCGTTCTGCTACCAACCAGTACCGTGCCTTTTCCTTTAAACTGCGCTTTTATCCCTCTGCCCACTTCCGCCTCGAACTGCCCAAGCGCATAAAGCTCAAGCCCTTCCTCTGCTGCTTTTCGAAGAATCGCCTCTGCAAGCGGATGCTCCGAACCCTGCTCAACGCTGGCCGCAAGCCGCAGCACTTCTTTCTCGCTGAAGCCTTCAGCCGCGATTACGTCCGTTACTTCAGGCTGCCCCTTCGTTATGGTGCCCGTCTTATCGAAAACCATGACTTTAACGTCCTTCAGCGTCTGTATCGCTTCGCCTCCTCTGATTAGGATGCCGTTTTCAGCACCCATTCCGCTTCCAACCATAAGCGCTGTAGGCGTCGCCAAGCCAAGAGCGCATGGACAAGCGATAACAAGTGTTGCCACCGCGGCAAAGATGGCTAGTGATGCTACGCTCAAGTTCGGATTAACCCATGGCAGGAAACTGCTTGCCCAAACGCTGACGCCGCCTATAACCTGCGGCAACGCCAGCCACAGCACAAGCGTCAGCAGCGCCAAACTCAAGACAGCTGGGACGAAGTAGCTGGTTACGCGGTCGGCGAACTCCTGAATGGGCACCTTAGAGCCCTGCGCTTCCTCCACCATCCGTATAACCTGCGCGAGAAAAGTGTCTTCACCAACCCTTGTCGCTTTAATCTTTAGAAGGCCACGCTGATTAATAGTGGCGCCTATCACGTTGTCGCCGGGCTCCTTCAGCACAGGCATGGACTCGCCCGTAGCCATAGACTCGTCAACGCTGCTCTGGCCCTCCACAACCACACCGTCCGTTGGAATCTTCTCCCCAGGCCGCACTATCATCAAATCGCCTACTTCAACCTCGTCTATTGGCACCTCTATCTCCGCCCCGTTTCTGAGCACCCGCGCAGTTTTCGCTTCAAGCTCCAAAAGACGCCTTATGGCCTGCGAAGCCCGGCCCTTCGCTTTGGCTTCCACGTATCTGCCTGTAAGATGGAATGCCATTATCATGGCGCTTACGCCGGCGTAATTGGCGATGGGTGCTAAAAATGAGGCTGGCCCAGTTAGGAAAGACACGAGCGTGCCAAGCATGATTAGCACGTCCATGTTGGCGTTGCGATGCCAAACCGCCTTAGCAGCCGACTTATATGTTGAGGATCCAGCGATGAAAACGGCGGGCGTAGCGAGCGCAATCATGCCTATGTTAAAAACCTCGTGGTTTGGCCATGCGGAGCCGAAGAACATGTCGGGAATCATCCAGAATACTATTGGCAGAGTCACTGCCCACGCGAGGAAGACTTTCCTTTTCGCCGCCATCAACGTCTGTTGTTCTTTGTCAACTTCCTCCTTAAACCGCGCCTTCTTCTCTTCTTTCCCGATAACTTGATAACCTGCGTCTTCGATAACCTTCTTGATTTTTGCGTAGCTTGTCTTCGCCGGGTCAAAGCTGACGGTTGCCTTCTCAGTGGCCAAGTTAACGTTCGCATCCTTCACGCCAGCCGTGTTTCTCAGTGCTTTGGCAATAATCTGCACACAGGAAGCGCACGTCATTCCGCCAATCTGCAGCGTGAGCGTCTCAAGTTCTTCAGCCACATCGTAACCAGCGCTTCTGATGGTTTCTTTCAGTTTCTCCTCATCAACGTAGTCGTCATCATACTCGATGTAAGCAGTTTCTGTTGTAAGGTTTACCCGTGCATGTGCCACGCCTTTTGTTTTCAAAAGTGCTTTCTCAATTGTCTGCGCACAAGCAGCACAATGCATTCCGCTTATTTTTATTTGTATTTTCTTTTTAACCATCCCTACTTGACCTCAATCAAGTTACTTTTTTAATCAAGAACAAGACTCCAAGCTTATTTTCTGTTAAATGACGATATAAACGTGAAAGCGAGCGAGTTTACTCTAATCTTTTGATAATGTGGTAGCCAAACTGTGTTTTTACAACGCCTGAAATCTCGCCCTTCTTAAGAGCAAAAGCTGCATTCTCAAACTCCTTAACCATTTTACCCCGCGTAAAAGTGCCCAGATCTCCACCGCGCTTCTTAGACGGACAAAGCGAAACCTGCTGGGCGATGACGCTGAATTTCTCGCCCTTCTTCAGCCTCTCAAGCACGGCTTTAGCTTCGCTCTCGGTCCTAACAAGAATATGCGCACAATGAACTTTCTCTGGCATAACCTACTCTTAACGAATCCTCAGTTAATAACTCTTACCCAGCTCTCCGCCTAAAGCCACAGTGCTACCTTCGTATTTGGCGCCTATTAGAGGTTCATTGCAGAAACCCATAGAGGGTAAGTCTGCAACTGGCGCCAGCCACAAACAAGCTTAGCTTATAAAGGAAAATGCAGTTACATTCAGTTTCCTATGATCCCGGGAAAGATTTATGAACCAACAATCAAAAAACACCACGCAAAATGGGTCACTGAACATGGCTGAAGTTAGGTTTAAAGCAAAAGGCATATTCCTCGATTTAGACGGCACTATTGTTGATTCACGAGATGCCTATTTTGAAGCCGCGAAGATTGCTTTTCAAGCCATGGGCTTTGAGCAGCCTACGTTGATAACTGCGCTTGAGATCCCCAGAAGACTTGAGCAGAGTCAACCAATAAGCGACGTCATTAAAAAAGTGGATCCAAGCAGGTTTTTACCCATATATCTGAACGCGTATTACTCTATCAGCGCAGAAAAAACTAAGCTTATACCCGGCGTAGCCGCTACGCTGGAAACGCTTTCAAAAAAAGCTAAACTTGCACTTATAACAATGCGTAATGTTCCCCGAAGTGCCATAGTGGCTGAACTTGAACACTGGGGTATCGCCCAATATTTCACTTATGTCTTAACTGCGCAAGACACTCACCGGCCTAAACCGTCACCTGAAGCATTAATTAAAGCTGTGAAGGCGCTAGATATTCAGATGTGCGACTGCGTGATGATCGGCGATTCCGTCAGCGACGTTAGGGCAGGGAAAGCTGCGGGAACCAAAACCATAGCCGTTTTATCCGGGCTTTTTACCTGCGAAGAGCTTGCTAGAGAAAAGCCTGATCTAATTCTCGAAGACGTCTCTAAGGTGCTTGGTTACATATTGTAAAGGCTTTGATGAACCTATTCTGTAAACGTAATATTGCAAAAAACCGCCTAAACCAGTTATATGCCTTTATGAAAATAAAGTTTAATATAAACCTCCAACTTAAATTCACTATGGAGAGGGCTTCAGAGCGGAGAATAATGAACTTCCTAGAAATGATGTTGGCTGAAAAGCTGAAGGACGCGAACCCTGCGCTTGACATAACAGGCTCTGACCGCAAAGTTCTACAGGTGGCAACTCAAGACTTTACGAACTACCTTAAATTTCACTGGCAGCTAATTGGTAGAGAAGCCAACCAATGTGAACTAGTTGAAAGACTCGAACGCCTATTTAAGGAAACACCTGCCGAGCTAGAAGAATTCTTGACCGTATGGGTGGGCATGTGGCTTAAAAAATGGAAAGAGCGTGTTAAACTCCTCATAGGCGAACAGAACGCAAATAGATGGAGCCAAGCTGCAAAAAACCTAGCCAAGGCCGAACCCCTTTGGAACCAGATTGAAAATAAGCAGGAACTTCAAGAAGTGGTGGCTGCTACGCTGATAAAGAATGGCGAAATATGTGGTACGGATATACTATCCGAGAACCTGCTAAAAATGGAACTTGGAGAAAAACGCGTCCAAGATCTAAAGGACAGCGAACGAATCCTTATCATCGTTAACAGTGCCATAAAGAAAGCACGAGGAATGGCTCAAAGCAAAGGCCCACTTATATTCGTCAAAATCGACAAAGCTTATTACGGTGCAACAAACCAGTAACCCGCTGAAAACTGCTCCTTTTCCCGTATTTAATGGAAAAGGCAAATATGCTTTAGAGTATTCTTTGCCGTTGTAGTGTCTTCCTTTGCCAGGCGTATTCTCTTATGACAGTTGTTTCGCCGTAGCCACAGGCTGCACACCGCTTTTTACGCACATGATATGCGCGTCTGCCGCAGCGTCTGCAGCGTATGTGCACAACTTTTCCTGTGCGTTTCCCCATTGATGGTGTGCCTTTACCCACAAGATATCACCTAGGTGGCGGAGAGATAAGAACTACGTTATCGCCGCGGACGATTATAAGCCCAAGTTTCCGCGTATTTTCCGCGTTTGTGGTGTCATCTGTCTCTTCCAAGACAAGATTTAAATGCTGATCGAAACCCTTTAGTCGACCGCGCAAGCTTTTTCCGCCCTTTAATCGTACGAGCACGATTTTGCCCAAGTTTTGTTCCAGGATTTCAGTTGTCATTTCGCTCATTTTCGTATCCCCATTGCCTTTACGCATCTACTACTTGAACTTTTAACATTTAAACCTATCTAAGAAAGCAACCAAATTAGTAAAGGGAGAATGAATGATATCTCAATTTAGTGTGTCAGTGCTCAAAGTTCTGCCTGTAAAGGGCAGTAATGAAACGTAACTATTTAAGGTCGAAGTAGTCCTATTTTATAGGAGGATTCCTTTGGAATTAAAAGGTAATTCACTTATAGCTTATAATGTTCTTGAGAAAAAAATTTTAAACAACGGCTTTTGCACTCTTTGCGGCGCATGTGAAGCAGCATGCCCAACTAGCGCATTACATATAATAAGTGAAAAAGTTAATCGATTATATGACTGCTCAAAAGACATAGACTTGTGCCCAATATGCTATGAAATATGCCCTCACTCTGAAGCCCTGTTGCTGAGAAGCTTGAAATTCGTTGCAGACGCGCCAATCAAAAACGAGGCAATAGGATATTACAGAAAAATGGTTCTTGCTCAAGCGGTTGATCCAAAATTGCGCCAACAAAGCCACGGCGGCGCAGTTGTCACAGCGCTTCTAAACTATGGTATTGAAACTAAAATTTTTGATAGCGCTATAGTCTCGCAGAGCGAACCTGAAAATCCATCCAAACCTAAGCCGGCAGTGGCCTTAGTGCCTGACGACATACTTTCAGCTGTTGGCAGCAAGTTTTTCCCATCTTCAGTCGCCAAAGCTTATGGAAGCGCAGTTTACAGCCATGGAAAAAGCGCCATAGCTTTCGTTGGAGTGCCCTGCCATGTGCTGGCGCTTCGCAAAATGGAGGCATGGCAACATAAAATCATTGACAAATTGAAAATAACTATTGGGCTTTTTTGTTTCGGAACTTTTTCATTTAGTTCCATGCTGGAGTATATAGAGAAAACCTACAAAATCCGTGCTTCAGACATAAAGCAGATGCATCTATCCTCAAAATTTGCCATCCAAACTGAGAAAGGTGAAATACGAATTCCATTATCTGAAATTGAGCAGCACATCATGCCCAGCTGCCGCACATGCATGGATTTCACCTCTGAACTTGCAGACATATCTGTTGGCGGAGCATACCCTCTGAAAGACTGGTCTACGGTTATAATCAGAACTAAAGCTGGAGAAGACTTCTTTTACAAAGCCGTTGAAAACGGAATCATCAGTACATGGGTTATAGAGCAGGAGCCTAAAGTTTTTGAACGAGTAATGCTGGCGGCAATGCAGAAAAGGGCAGAGGCCCTCAAAAAAGCCATGGAAATGGAAGAATACTACGGCTATCTTCCCACGTTGTTGCTTAGAGAAACACCTGATTTAGCCAAGTATAAGGTTGAAGAAATTATGACAAAAAACATTCAGATTGTGCCTGAGAGCATGTTTGTCAGCCAATTCTTGGATTATGTAGCTAAACATCACCACATCGGTTATCCAGTTGAAAATGAAAAAGGTGAACTTGTAGGTTGGGTTACTATTGAAGAAGCGGCGAACGTCGCTAAAAAGAAACGAAATGAAACCTCTGTCGGGGAAATAGCGCGAAAGACGTTGGTTGTTGCTTATCCTGATGAAACCGCATTGGACGTCTTCAAACGGATGAGCGAGTATGAAACAGGTCGTGTTGTTGTTATAGACCGCGTTGGATCAAAGTTGCTGGGCATAGTAACTAAAGCCGACTTGATGCATGCATTGGCAAAGCAAGCGGAGAAACGTGTTTAACAAAAAGGCGTCGAGTTAATGGGCAAGAACAAGCATTACTGATGCCTGTAACAGCGTATTATTGAAACAATAAAATTATTAAGTTAATCAAGTTGTTATTATTTTGCATAGTAGGTTGTTTTGCACATGGCCGAGTGCAACGTGGAAACAAAGAAAGAAGGTATTAGCTCGCTAACTGCTGTGATATTAACCATAGTTGTGGCTATGTCCATTATAGCTGCTGTCTTAACTCCAATGAGCGAGGAGTTTATGCCTGGCATCGAGGCGATAGTTGACACGTTACTTAACATAACCACGAACATGATATACCTGATCGGCGGCGGTGTCATCATTTTCGGCGCGGTTCTCGTCACAATCCGGTTCGTGCAGTGCAAGTTGAAGGATCCTTATAAGCCAACTTGTGTAACTCGTTTCCTATCTGGCTATCTGACGCTTAGTTTAGAATTCTTTATCGGCGCGGAGATCATAAGAACGGTGGTTACACGAACATATGAAGAATTCTCGTTGCTTATACTCGTCATATTCAGCAGAGGCTTGTTCAGTTTAATCTTGTATCTAGAGCGTAGATGGCACGGGAGTGTAGAAACCGAATAATTTTTCCCTTGTTATTGTTTTTCTTTTCTAAGATTATTTTTATGTAGTAATTTCATTGGTACTGTTGGATTTTCTTTTGGTCAAACTTTAAATGTTTGGAATTCTATTCTAAAAAACTAGCTCGGAGGCCTATGGCTACAGCAAATAAGGGTAAACGCCTCTGCATTAACGGCGGTAGCATCAGTTTTCTTTTAGGCAAGTTTCTGCTAATTTTGGGTTTTCATGGACATATGCATCAATTATTAAGCTTTATATATGCGTATGGCAATAAAAATCCGTTTATACGCTACATATGTGCAATTAAGGCACTCATCAAAAACGTAAATGGAAAGTTGCTTGAGGCAAAGCCCATGATTTCCCATGCAACCTCTGAAGGAGGCAGAGAATATGTTCGCTGAATCTCTCGTAGCCTTCATCTTAATCTTAGCAGTGACCCTCCTCATCTACCTACTCGGCCGCTGCGCCGCGCCTAAATCCCCTCAAACCGAGAATGAACAATCGGAATATGCCTGCGGAGAGAAAGCGCCTGTTCAGAAGCTAAGAATAAATGTAACACTATATAAATTCCTCATATACTTCGCAATTTTTGACTCTACAATTTTGCTTTTAGCATTCTCCTCGCTTCTACATCAAGGTTTGAATGTGCCGCTTTTACTCCTTTATCTAGCCATGGCGTTTGCAGCGAGTCTAATTCTTCTTGAAGGAGCCAGAGAGCAATGAGTAAACTCGCAACTTGGGCACGGCTGAAATCTCCGTGGGTTCTCCACTTCAACTCTGGCGCATGCAACGGCTGCGACATAGAAGTTGTCGCCCTTCTAACGCCCAGATATGATGTTGAACGTTTCGGCATTAAACTTGAGCCTTCACCACGGCATGCTGATGTCTTATTAGCCACAGGCGCCGTCACAACCCAATGCGCAGAAAGGCTAAAACGAATTTACGAGCAAATGCCCCAGCCTAAGTTCGTGGTTGCAATAGGCGCCTGCGCTTGCTCAGGCGGCGTATTTAAGGGAAACTACTCAGTAATCGGAGGCGTAGACAAGGTAATACCCTGTAAACGCTTATATTCCCGGTTGCCCGCCGAAACCAGAAGCAATAATCGACGGGGTAGTAAAACTGCTTAACTCATTAAAAGAGGCGAAGCCAAACGGCAAAAAATAAGCACGACACTCTAACCATT
Organism: Candidatus Bathyarchaeota archaeon; assembly: GCA_026414525.1. Taxonomy (GTDB): domain Archaea; phylum Thermoproteota; class Bathyarchaeia; order Bathyarchaeales; family Bathycorpusculaceae; genus JAOAIV01. The sequence goes on from JAOAIV010000015.1 coordinate 19,953, forward strand.
ATCCAAGAAAGACTGGGTAGTGCCCTTCAAATTCAGCATGGGCAGCTAGGGAGGGCGCTAATCCAAATCAACGCCGATTCCGTCCGAGAAATTGTTGCTGCCCTACTTGAAGCCGACCATTGCGCTTGCATTTCCGCGCTTACCGGTCTGGATTTAGGCGAGAAAATAGGGTTAATGTATCATTTACGCACAAACGAAGGCATCATCACCATTAAAACCGAAGTTCCAAAGGAACATCCGAAACTTCCTACAATAACCGATCTTATACCCGGCGCGAATTTCCATGAAAGAGAAGCAGCTGACCTGTTTGGCGTAACCTTTGCGGGGCATCCTAACCTCGCTAGGCTTGTTCTCCCCGAAGACTGGCCAGAAGGGCTTTATCCGCTTAGAAAAGATGCTAAATTAGATGAATTTTTGGCAACAAAGCCGCGCCTTCAGAATCCGCCTGATCCTGCAAGTGGTGAAGGTGACGGTGAACTTGTCAACATAATTGTGGGCCCCCAGCATCCCGCGCTGCTGGAGCCAGAAAAGTTTTCTCTTCGCGTAGACGGAGAAATCGTGAAGCAAGTGGAGCCGCGAATTGGCTATGTCCATAGGGGCGTAGAAAAAGCTGCTGAGCAGCGAACTTACCTGCAGGATGTTTACTTGGTAGAGCGCATCTGCGGCATATGTAACTCTTGCCATTCTGCCTGCTTTGTTGAGGCAGTAGAAAAGATTCTTCGTGTTGAAGTGCCGCTTAGAGCAAAGTATCTCCGCACCATAATTTTGGAACTTAACAGACTTCACAGCCACCTACTTGTGCTGGGACACGCAGGGCTCGAAATTGGGTATGAAACGCTTTTTCAGTACATGTGGCGCGACCGCGAGCCAATTATGGATCTAACTGAGCTGCTTACAGGCAATCGTGTGATCTCTTCAGCCATGACGTTAGGCGGTGTGCGACGAGACTTAAAAGAAACCGATGTCCCACGGATCAAAGCGGAGCTGGCTGCGTTAAAGAAGAAAATGGACTTTTACAGGCAAATTTTTGAAAATGAACAGACGCTGAAGATGCGCACCCAAAAGGTTGGCGTGCTCTCCAAGGAAGATGCATTGAAACTTTGTGTGGTTGACCCTGTAGCCAGAGCCTCAGGCGTTGCCACAGATGTGCGGAAAGATGAGCCATACGAGGCTTATGGGGAAATACCTTTTAAGTTAATTACGCGCACAGAAGGAGATTCATGGGCGCGTCTTATGATCCGCGTAGACGAAATAATCGAGAGCATTAACATAATCGAGTACGCGTTGGATCACCTGCCCTCAGGGCCATTCCGCGTTAAAGTGCCGCGTGTTGTGCC
>JAOAIV010000016.1:0-301 GCA_026414525.1 Candidatus Bathyarchaeota archaeon
AAAATAAGAAGGTTATTCCAGAATTATCCGCGCGTCCACGGCTTTCGCGCCCTTTTCATAAACCACTATAGGATTCAAGTCTAACTCTTTGATTTCAGGATGATCCATAACAAGTTTGGAAGCGCTCAACAAAATGTTTACTATGGCATCTATGTCCGCTGGTGGCGTATTCCGATAACCCTTCAGCAGCGGATAAGCCTTAACCTTCGTTACCATCTCTTGAGCGTCTTCTCTCGTTATAGGTGCAACCTTAAAAGTTACATCCTGCAGGAGCTCAACGAAAATTCCGCCGAGTCCAAAC
>JAOAIV010000016.1:311-21055 GCA_026414525.1 Candidatus Bathyarchaeota archaeon
AGCGCCTATAATAACCTCGGTTGAAGGCTGCGCCATTTCTTGAACTAAAACGCCGACTATCCGCGCCGTAGAATTGTACAGTTTAGCATTCTCCAAAATTTTCCTATACGCGCTTCGGACATCAGCTGAAGTTTTCAAGTTAACCATGACCCCGCCGGCATCGGATTTATGGACAATTTCTGGAGAGACAATCTTTAACACAACAGGAAAACCGATGTCTTCTGCAAATTTAACTGCTTCCTCCTCACTTTCTGCGAGTTTGAACGCCGTAACAGAGATACCATATGCCATGCAGATGGTTTTAGCTTCATTTTCCAATAGCACCTTTCTGCCTTCACGACGGGCTTGGGAAACAAATGAATCTATATTCAAGGCTATCGCCTCTACAATTTATGCAACGTAAAACAAACAACAAGGGTTTAAATTGATTTTGGATTAATAAAAGGAAAGCGCGCTTATAACCGCTTAGCTGGGTTGCTGCAGTGCACGTAGTCGTTTGATTATGTTTGGGTGAGTTGAGAATGCTTCAATCAGTTTGTCTGCAAATGTCAGCTTCTTTGAAAGTATTTGCTGAACTAATTGCTGGTCACCTTGTACTTCCATTGCAGATAACACGACAGCATCTGCATTTGCCTTGTCAGGATCAGCGATGAATAAAGCCTTGAAAGCGCTATTGGCTTGTTTCTCCCTTTGGTTGCGTCCGACCCTGCGTGTTGCATGCACTATTTTGGCTAATCCTGTAGAGAGTTTCTGTGCACCGTTCTCTACCACAGAAACGCTGTGCCTATCAGCATAGTACTCGCGAAGCCTACTTAGGTAGAGAATAAAGAGGTTAAGCACCCATGAAAAAGCAACAAAGGCAATGCCAATTAGAGCACCACTACCGCCTTCTTCCCTACGTCCCCGATACACGCTGGAAAGCATAAGTGAATAACCAATGTAATAGAAAAGCGCGGGAAGGAATGAAACTGCCATCATAATCTGTACATCTTTATGCTTTAAATGGCCAAGTTCATGCCCTATAACAGCCTCAACCTCTGACTCGTTCAGCGACTGCAAGAGGCCCGTTGTTACCGCAACATGATTACCGGTTAGCGGAGAGCCATATGCAAATGCGTTTGGGACTGAAATTTGCGCCAGCATAAGTTTTGGCTTAGATATTTTGCTTTTCTGGCTGAGATTCTCAACTATGCGGTGCAGGTTTGGGTTTTCGTTTTCGGGAATTTCGCGTACACGATAGATGGCACTTATAAGATATGGAGATATTAGCCATTGAATAATGTTGAAAGATACCACAAGAATACCCAGTGTTAATAAGTCGAATACGCCGATCAGACTTAGGATAACAGTAAAAACTAATGTAGAGAGGCCAAGAATTATGGCCAATGTACCGATCATGGAAAGCCGCAGTTTCCATAGACTCATAAGTTTTCCACAAAAATTCTAGGTGTTAAATGGAAGTTTATATTTTTTATGTGTGTCAAACAGTTTTTCTGTCGCGTAATTTAGTGAATTCTAGAGAAAAGCATGCGTTCATTTCGAGGCGCTTAAATACTGAGCTTAATAATATTTTTAGCTAATACTGGAGAATCAACGCCATTGTCTAGCAAACAAGGTTGGCAGCATATTCATATGCTGATTAAACTTGCAGAGATGGGAGCTCACAGGCGAACCACCAAAACGTCAACAGAATATTTAGCGGAGAAACTTGGGATTTCGCAGCAAACCGCGTCCCGCCACCTAATAGAACTTGAACGCAGAGGGTTGATACAGAGAAACATAACTCCCGAGGGTAGTTTAATAAAAATTACCGAGTCGGGTGTGGAGGAGCTTCAGAAGTTATATGCTAATTTGCGTTTCTTACTTGAAGCGGCATATCCACCGTCCATTACTCTTGAAGGCACGGTCTTCACTGGGCTAGGTGAAGGAGCCTATTACATTCTAAAAGAACCGTATAGAAAGCAATTTATTGAAAAACTAGGTTTCGATCCTTATCCGGGTACGCTTAATCTTAAGCTTACAACAGACTATGACCTCAAAGCGCGCACAGAACTTGAGGCATATCCAGCTATCGAAATTCAAGGCTTCAAAAACGAAGACCGAACATTCGGTTTAGTCAAATGCTATCCCGCCAGAATAGATAACAAAGTTAAAGGAGCGCTGGTTTTCGCCATGCGCAGTCACTATGACAAGACTGTTTTAGAAGTGATTGCGCCAGTTTGCCTAAGAAAGCAACTTAATCTCAAGGATGGATACAAAGTAAAGGTGGAAGTTTTCACTCTGCCCTAATACGCGATTGAATAAGAATAACTAATTGTGTATGATGCTTCCGGTTTGCGCTTCGCAGCCAGCAAATAGCCAATCAGTAAACCTGTAATGAGCCCTCCAAAATGCGCATAATTATTAACGCCCGGACCTGAGCTTAGAAACAGTAGGAAAAAAGCGTATATTAATGCGCCTATTATCGATTGGCTAAAACTGCGTCTTGCGTAAACCGTGGCCGCACCAAACATTGCAAAGATGGCGCCTGACGCGCCAACAGAGGGAACTGTAAGAGGCAAAAGCAGCAAAGATAAAATATTGCCGGTTAATCCACCCATGAAATAAATTAGCAAGTACTCAAATAGTGAAAACATCTCCTCGCTTCTTAAGCCGAAGATTAGGAGGAAAAGCATGTTGCCTGCAAGATGCGCTAGGTTGGCATGGACAAACAGTGATGTGATAAGACGGTAATACTGTGCCTCGTAAATGATTAGAAGGTTTATTTGGCTGTACTCCAAGATCATCTGATCGCTTGTATTTAGGAAATCGCCGCCAATTACAGAAGTGTAAGCGTAAAAGGCTATATTCAGTGCTATGAGAATGTAAGTGGGCTTAAATTTCTGGCTGTTGCTCATACGTCTCATCCTGAGAAGTTTTCAATGATACGTTGCCTTATCTTTGAGGAACTATCTAACGCGTCTTCTTCAAATTTGCCAATTCTAACAACTTTTATGTTCAAATTATGCCTACTTACGTAATCCGTTACAAGCTTTTCCATATCAGACTGATCATACCCTAAGGCGATCACATCAGGCTTAATTCGTTTAATGACGTCGCCGACGTCAAAGTTTTCAAACCCAAGCACAGCCGCATCAACTACTTTTAATGATTCAACCAAGGCACGACGTTGATTTTCAGGCATTACCGGTTTTCTACCTTTGCTTTTTTCAACAGTACTATCCCGTGCAACTATAACTATAAGCTTCGCGTCTTTTCCACCTGCTTTCTTAGCTTCCTCTAAAAACCGGACATGTCCTAAATGCAGCAGGTCAAAAACGCCAGAGGCTAGAACGATTTTTCTCTTTCCGTACTTGTCGGCCATTCGAACTTTACAACCCCCAAAAGTCTAAGCGCATCTAATAATCCTTCGCAATAAGCAATAGACGTCAGGCTTGTTTCAAGTTTTTTCTGAGCCTTATAATATTTGGCGTCTTCCAAATAAGCTCTAACATAACCCAAAATATTATTAATTTGAGCTTCCGTCACAGTTGCCCTGCCTTTTGCCAACTGCAGTTCATTCAGAACTTTTTCTGCAGAATAGATGTATTTTGAAGTTAACTCTTCCAAGCTCACCGTGTCTTCCCACGCAAATTTTTAGGCGCACCCGCAAGTAACACCAGTGCATCAGCTTCCATAAAATGTAGTTCGCCAGGGAAAATTAGACTTTGTGGCGGACCGCCGAAATCATAGGCTAAAAGCGTTTTAACATGGTCAGCCTTCAGTGTTGGGCAGTTGCTTCCTGCTCTTGCAATACCTACGGCAATAGTCTCAGCGGTTATTATGTCCTCTTTTCTTTTCTGTTCTATTTGTAAAAGTAATTTCAAGGCTTCATTTATGCTTAGAAACCGCTCTTCATCCACTTTTAAATCTAACAAGCATAACGTGTGCAACCCCAGCGATTTGTTTTGGGCAATAACGTTGTAAGGTGTTTCTGAAAAGTTTTCAGCGAAAGGCACAGTAACGGTTTTTCCAAATTTGTAGTTATGCAAGCCTGACAAACCGATTACAGCTGAGATTACAGAAGGACCATGAATTATGCGCGTCTTAATGCCGCGTTTTGCTGCTTCAATTCGCAAGGTGACATGTGTTGTGGCTATGAAAGGGTCTCCTGGAACGAGAAACACGGCTTTGCCTGCTTTAGCTGCTTCCAAGATTAAAGCGCCATTTTCCTCTTCTAGGTTACGCCGCGAAATAATGCGAATCTGCTTGGTAACCATTTCTTCAAGGCGTTTAATTGAGAAGTGGGGTAGAAAGTTTGTGTAGAGTTCAATGAAAACATGGTCAGCAGTTTTTATCTCTTCCAACGCTTGGAGACTCAGGCTTTTTTCATCATGCAGGCCTATACCTACGAATACAAGCTCGTTCAATGTCTTACTCCTCAGAGAGTAAAATCAGCGCATGCTAACTTAAACCGTTCGTTAAGAAACGTAAACTCAAAAGATATGGACAGTCTCTGCAGACTCATGGAGTCAATATTGTGCCGTTCCAAAAGATAATTTTGCTATAGCCATACGTGCCGTTAAGTCCATCATCATATATTATATCCAGCCTATTCTGGTACCTACCAATCAGCTGGCTGATTACAGTGCTCAGCTTGATTGCAAAATCGTCGGCTTCCCATAATCCCCAAATTTTGTCGGCTGGTCCGCGAAACCCATATCCATAATCCTTTGGAAGCACATACGCAACTCTGTCGATAGGGAAGCTAATGGGGCGTCGATTATTTTTTGCGTAATTCCAGAAGCGCTTTAGCGCATCCAAATGTTCTGGTTGAAGAACGCTATGTGTGTAACTATCGTTGGTGTCAAAGACCAAGATGTATTTGGCTCCACTTTCATAAGCCAAAACTAAATCGTTATAAAGTGCCGCTCCAGATTCAAGGTAAGGCGGGTTGGTATACGTCCAAGTGATCATCACACCCCACTCTTTGTTTTGAACTGTGGCTGCGCCTCTGCAGAACGCTACATTTATTTCTCTACTATAGTTCCATCCGAACTCGGCGAAAACTACGTCGTAACCTGCTTTATAGTCAAACCAGTAGAGCGCATAATCCGAGGTGAATAGTGGTAGATGTAGCCCACCCATATGTTCTTGAATTGAGACGTTGAGAATGATATTCATACTTGTAATGTATTTATTTGCAGCTTCCGTCCAATTACTTGCAAACCAATCAGAATCGCGCACTGCTTTATACGTGGCGTTGTATAATTGACGCCCTGCTGGTTCATCATAAGCATACAAACCCAGAAAGCGATCAGCCCATCGAGGCTTAGCGTCAAGCACCCACTGCCGCTGAACAGCAAGAGCCGCGTGGTCGTTTATCGGGTGGGCATAGATCATGAAGTACATGCCCTTACTATAGATGTACTCGCAAACATCATTGAGTTTAGTTAGATTATGGGTTATTCCTGTACTCCCAATAATAATGGTGTTAGCGTAGGAACTTATTTCGTCAACAAGCGTCTTAATTTCTTCAACATTATCGTAAGCAACATCAACACCCACAAAAACGTTTACGGTGGGATCACAAAAAAAGCTGTGAGCTAAGAAAACAGAAACAATCAGCAAAGAGATTAGAATGATGATATAGAAATGACGGTTTTTCACTTGTTCAACCTGTGTTTGTGACGCTAATGATGGCATCATATTAATGTCACTACTGGTTTAAAAAATATGCAGTCACTTTCAAAAGATCAGTTTTCTGAAGAAACTAGACAAATATCCGGAGAATCGTTGAATAAGGCTATTCTTTTACTTTGCCTTCTTTGATCAGACGCTTATAGTATACACGACAAGTGTCCATTGACACGCCATGCCGTTCGCAGAATTTAACGAGCACCTTCTCCACGGGCTCATCAGGCTTTTTTTCTTGAATCATTTCTTTTAATTCTTCAATGTGATGCTTATCTTCTTTCTTGCTCATTTTGAATACAACTCCTTTCAGTTTTAACTATACACGGCTGTCTAAGAAAAAGCTTTCCGCTATTCTGTGTAACTGTTTTTAACCAAAAAGTAGGGAGGAAATGAGATAAAATGCGATATTTGCTTTACGTTTCACACATTAACAACCCATTGCGCCTAGTTCAACACTATTCTTTTTTGTTCTCGGCTCCATAAATATCCAGAAAGAAAGATAAATGCTATCGAGATCCCTAACAATAAAAGTAGCATTGAGACAGCGTTGCTGAATGCGTTCTCGAACATGGGCTTCCCCAATTTTTAGTTTGGAAACGTACACATTAAAAAGCAAATTTTCAAAAACAAGAATAGCATTAACACGGAGAATATTTCATAAAACGATATATACCCCCTATGGACACAAACGTTTTATAAGATTTTATAGTAATGCTATTTCGGCCTAAATAAGAGGGGAATGAGAAGGCTTCTATCCTCATNATATTTATTGAATTCTATTTTGGCTAAATCATAGTTGGAAAGCATTAAGAAAATTATGAAACCTTTTAGCGTAGTTTGTTTATTTTTGGTTTTACTTCGCCGTCGATGCCTATGCTCTTTGCTTCATGCACTTGCAACATGCAATCTACGTTATATGCATTGTTGAAGAGTTCATAATCGACCATACTAAGGAAAGCAGCATCGATCGACACAGGCGAGGTAGAGGCAAAAATACCTAAATCCTTCATTACTACTTTGCCTGGATTTGGTAAGCAGTCACAGTACTGCGTGATGTCCTTAGCGAAACTCACATATGACACCTTGCCCTTCTTAAAAGTTGAAAGAACACCATACGCTGCAGAAGCCAAAGCCTTGCAGAGATTATTCTTGTTAGTAAGCTGTATGGCGCCGGTTGGGCAAGCCTCTGAGCATATGGGGCATCGCATACATAATGGTGAGATGTTCATTGCTTTTCCTTCAATTATTTCGGGCAGATGCATACTACAGGCTTCCCTACATTTGCCGCAGCCAATACACTTTTCAGCATCTATCTCCAAGCCTATTGCCCTATGTTGCCGTAGCTTTCCCGCTTGCGAGGTACAGCCCATGCCCAAGTTTTTTATGGCACCGCCAAAGCCGCTAAGTTCATGCCCCTTATCATGAGAAACCACAATCATGGCGTCAGCCTCAGCTATAACACCGGCTACTTCAATCTCATTTAATATGCCCTTAGTTTTAACGAGCTTGGCGTTTTCGCCTCTAAGACCATCTGCTACGATAAACGGAGCCATACTGAAGCCTTGCATCAAAGCAGTAATCATGTAGTCATAACCGTTGTTACGCTGCGCGCGATAATAAGTAGTTGAGTCTGTAAGAAAGGGTTTACCTCCCGCTTCTTTTACTCGACGAACTATGTCGTGAACGAAAAAGGGCTGCACATAATATGGATTACCCAGCTCGCCCACATGTAGCTTGACAGCTACAAGGTCGCCTTTTTCTACGCAGTCAAAAATGCCAGCCTCATCATATAGCCGATTAGCTTCTTTCAACATATCAAGCGAAGTATCCCACGGAACGAAATGAACAGACACAGAGGAGTCCTCCAATATAATAGATTCATTAGCAAATAGAATATTTAAACTACTATAGGCTTCGAAGCAAAAATTACACGTTAAAACATATGTGAATAATACGCTTCTTCAAAAATGCACCTAAACAGCGGTTTTGGTTAAAAAAGCAGTTAAGATTTAGCCAGATGAACATGCTACATTGCCGACTTGTCTAACAAACAGCCTTATAGATTTTTAGTTACACTAAATTCTCTCTGATTTTATGGCTGTTTTGCAATATTAGTTATCAACTACCTAAAACTTGCACTTAAAGCTATTAAACACATAGCATCAGCGCATTCTACAATTTTCTTGAGGATATACCTCGAAAACACCTTGCTACAGTTAACTAAACAGGCGCGGATGCTGAAATATATCTTGCATTTTATTTCCTTTGACAGCAACATTCCCAGCAAACCATAGATAAAGCGTATTTTCCAAGCTTGAACTACATTTAACTCAAATAACCTACTTACATAAAAGTCAAGTTAATTGGCTTACCTATACTTTACGAGCGTTATTAAGAAGCTCCTTCAACTGGCCATCATATTTCCGAATATAACTTGTTGGAGAAAGTTACCAGCGTCGGCTATGACATACAATATTTATTAATACTATCGGAAAAACATGAACCTTTTAGGAAATGCGGATTTGCATCTAAACTTGAACGGCTCAGCCATTGGCCGCTAACTGTATCGTCTTGCGTCGACTCATGTGTTGGCTTTTTTGCCTGTCAACGCCAAGTTGAATTCTTCATAGGTTTATGGGGTTTCTGGGCTTCTTCCAGAGCGGAGACTAAACGTTTAATTTCTGTTTCACGCCTTGCCACCCATGCCGGTGACCATATGCGATGAATTTTCCAAGATAACTGGCTAAGTACCTTTTCTCTGAGGCGGTCTCTGTCTCTGGCGCTGTTAGCCGAGGCGTAGGTTGCGCCGTCAAATTCTATTCCTAAAATATAATTGCCTGAATTGGGGTCTATTACGCCGATGTCAATTGGGCAGCTGCTATAGCCTACTTTGGGAACAATAGCATAGCCAAGGCTTTGGATTACTTTCGCCACATCTTCTTCTATAGGATATTCAAAATCCATTGCCTTCGGCTCAGGCAAATTCAGCGCAGCCGGGCCCTTTTCAGCATATTCAAGATACTTACGAAGCAGCATTAAGCCTTCTGACTTTGTTGACTTAACGTCAATATCAGAATACTTGATGGAGGACACAAGAATTGTGCTTTCTCTAGCACGTGTAATTGCAACATTCAACCGCCTTTCGCCGCCTGCCTTGTTTATAGGCCCAAAATTCATTGTGATCTGGCCTTGAGAGTCATAACCGTAGCCTAGGCTTAGTATTATTACGTCACGCTCATCGCCTTGCGCGTTCTCCAGATTCTTAACGAAAAAGCCTTCTAGACGATCTTCCCGGAAGAAATGCTCTAATTCTGGATGCTGCTTTCTTCGCTGGTCGATTGCTTCCTCAACAGCGGTCATTTGCGCTGTGCTAAAGGTGATCACGCCAAGAGTTTTATTTGGGTACTTGTTGAAGTGCTCGAAAACCAAGTCTGCAACAACCTCGGCTTCCCGCGGATTGTCACGTCTTCCTCCGCGGTCATATACGCCATCTGGGACATAAACTAACTTTACACCCAAGATTTCATGCTTTGCTATTGCAGATGGGAATGTTATTAGAGAGCCATTATAGAACTGATAATTAGAAAAGGCAATCAGTTCTTCATGTCGGCTTCGATAATGCCAACGCAGCGTTTTAACAGGCAAACCGATTCCAATGCATTCATCTAGGATGCTGTCGAAAACCTCAGCATCCTCATTTCTAATCTCATCCCAGTCGACCTCATCAATCAGCGACTTCAAAAAGAAAGGCGTTGGAGGCAGTTGCTTGTTGTCGCCTGCCACAACTACTGTTTTTCCACGATAAATGGCGCCAATAGCGTCTTCGGGAACAATCTGGGAGGCCTCATCAAATACAACGAGATCAAACTTCAATTCAGAGGGAAGGAACTGACTTACAGAAATTGGACTCATAAGCAAGCAGGGTTTAAGCCGCAAAAGTAAGTTGGGGATTTTCTGAAACAGGACGCGAATGGGCATTAACCGTTTCTTTTTCACAGACTCTTTCAGTATTATCGCAACCTCTGGATCTTCAGCTTGAACAAGCATCCCCAGGTTTTTTCTCTCATTTGCCGCTACTATAACCCGATTCGGCGTTAGACGAATTATTTCTTCATCAAGCCTTCTAAATTCAGCTATTAGCTGCTCATGGGAGTCTCTTCTAAATTTGCCCAGTTGTGAATCTTGGGCACATAAGTGGTTAAACCATTCTTGGTAAACTGCCTTTCTGAATATATCTACAAGCTTAGAAGCGGGCGGAGCAGCATCTATTAGCCGGGCAAAAAATGGGGATATACCCTCCAGCGCAAAAAGTTTTTGAACTTCTTTGAAATCAATCCAAATTTGCAGATCATCAACTCGTTCTCTTAGCTTAAGAATCTTGCTTTGAATTGCCTCAAGACCCAATTCTTGCAGTTGTTTACCTTGATATGTGAGTGATGCCTCAAAGCGGGATTCCAAGTCCGCTAGAGCTTTCAACACAGTATCATAATATTTAATCAAATTGCTGTTAGATGGAGCTTGGTCGGCGCCGCTCGCGAGTACACGAGCGAAAAATGGAGGTATCATATGAGAGCCGAATGAAACCTTAACTTTTTTTGTCCAATGGAGAACTGCGAGAATTTCGGTCCAACATGTTTCTAGACCTGCAAAACGGAACCCGAATTTCTCTTGCAAAAGTGTTGCATTCTCTAGAATTGCATCCTCTTTTTTTCGGACATTTTCAGCATCTTTTAAGTCAGCGATTAATTGTTTATAATTCGAAATGGTACCGCTCTTATTTGTCTTCAAAATTTCTGCAGTTATTTCGCAAAGAGTACCAAGCTGTTTTTCAACTAAGCAGGCCCAATCTTGAAGCATCGCTATGGGCGTTTCGTGCAATGGCAAACTAGAATTGGGCATACAGGACATGGGGAGCAGGTCACTTAATTCTCTAGCAAGATTATTCCATTTCTCAAGAGATTCTTGTAGTTCATTACTAATTTGTTTAATTACGAGCGGCGGATCTGAACCGTGCGAAACCAGCAGGGCTAAATTTGTAGGTATGCCTGTCGGCTCCAACATCTTTAGGAGATTTGAGGCAAGTTCTAATGCTTTTTCTATTCGCTGGAAATCTGTGCCAAATCCTTGGTACAGAGGCCCGAGTAAACTTTTAACAGTGCTCCTGGAAGTTTCAATTTCAGCGTGTAACATCTTTAGCCTGCGCGCTTCAAGTAGATCCTGCAAAATAGTCTGCGGAACTTTTCCCTCACGTGTTAACAATGCTATTCGCTTCTGGTCTCTATAGAAACTGGGACGAAGCCAACGGAGGAAGCCACGATAGGACTCACCGTAATGCTTTATTAAGCCGTCGAGGTTTATGCTGAAAAATTCTTCAGTGTAGATTTTTTCAAGCTTAAGCTTCAGCGCACGGTATTCTTCATAAACTTTTTTTATTTTTGGGAAAGCTTCTTTAACTTGCTGAAAATAAGATGAATCCAACCAGTGCGCGGGCGGCTTACTATCTGAGAAGCAAAGAAGTGCGATAAAGGACAGTTGTCTAATTCGTGTAAACGTGAGATTTTGCGTGGACAAGCCAAGCAATGCAGCAAGTTGCTGCGCTTTTTCCTTCCATTTTTCGGATAAAACAATAGTTTGTTTGGCGAAATCTAAGAGCTTCTCACGTTTTTTAAGAAGAGCACTTTCTTCTATGTTTGAGTGAGAGAGCAAACCGTTGATTGCCAATAGGACTTTCTCGAGTTCTTCAGATTTACTAAGAGGCAAATTGAATAAATCGGGATTATAGTTCTCCAGTAAGCGGTTACGTGTTGCCCTATACCAATCAGTCATTGAGTGATATGTTTCCGCCTCAGAGATTAGTTGGTCAATGTTAGGATGTGTTACCCAGCTTGCTTCAGGTTTGGGACTCTCCAATAGAAGATTACTTATAGAAATTAACCATTTAATCTCATTTAATGTTGTAGGAGCGTTCAGGCTTAATTTTTTCGCAAATTTTTCTGATTCTACTTTAAGCGCGTCTATTGCTGAGATTAGATTATCGAGAAATGTGGATAATTCTGAACGAACCTCTACGTTATAGGTGTTTCCGCGATAGCCTCGCCATGGGAACTCTGGTTCTTCCACAACCTGCCAAACATGTTTCAGCCGCTGCACCAGATTTTCTAGCTCATGCAATTTCTGCGGAGTTAAGCTTTCCACATTAGGCAATTCAACTTGAACGAAAGGAATAGACTCTAAACGCGCGAGTTCGCATAGCACCTCATATGCGCTCTTCTGCAGAGGAAGGCGTTTTTGATGAAGTGAAACAACATAATCGTTCAAGTTTGTTCGCAATTCCGCTAAACGCTTAAAATCATGCTCGTCGGGTAGTTTATGAGGAATCAAGTGTTCATCAAGACAGCGTTTAAGCTCAGCGACAACTTCTTGCTTGTTTGCCTTGCCGCTGTGGAGCTCTAAGCAGAAGGAAGACAAGCCAACCTCGCTTAGCCGCTTATAAACAACCTCGAGAGCAGCCATTTTATCGCTAACAAAAAGTACCGATTTTCCATGAGCGATACACTCAGCAATTATGTTGGCGATAGTTTGGCTTTTACCTGTGCCAGGCGGACCTTGTATCACGAAGCTTTGACCGCGCAAGGCGTATTCAATAGCTACTCGTTGGCTACTGTCTGCATCAAGAACTTGAAATGTGTTTTCTGGTAGCTGCATCACGTCGACGTCTTTCTCTTCAGGCAAAATATTTTGGGTTAACGGAATTTTTTCAACACCAGCAATGGCGCGAATTAGAGGATGCCGCTTTATTGTGGCTTCGTTTGAAGCAAGATCATTATAAATGACTATCTTGTGGAATGAGAAGAGAGCAATTGCGACGGTAGTCTCTACCCGCCAACCGTGTTCGGCAGCAAATTTCTCAACAGTGCTAAAATATTCAGTGAGGCTTCGATAGTCCCAGTATTCAGGTAAAGGTGGAAGACCAATTTTAAAAACAGCGTTCAGCTTCACTTGTAAAGCAGGGTTTAAAATTACCTCTTCTTCTACAGGAGGCAATGAAATAAAGAAAGGGGTCCTAAAAGATTTTCGTTGTAGCTCAATTGGCACAAGAATTAGAGGCGAATGAACTTCTTCAGAGGATTCTTTTTCTTTCCAAACCAGCATTCCAAAAGAGATATGTAGTAACCGTAGACCACGTTCCCGATAATCCAGCAGTGAGCGTCTATAGAGGTTATTCAAGATCTTTTCAAGATCTGCTCGGCCGATAAGCTCACATACCAGTTGATTTGCAGCGGGCTTGTTCTTTTCACTATTAGATGATGCACTCCCTAATTCAAGCGGAGACTGAGAACTTTCTTCGCGTGGACACCAAAAAGTCATTTTTTGTTTCCGTAAAACAAGCCTGTTGAAAATTGTTTCCATGTTTGGACTAGAAATAAAAAGAGTACCCCTTTTACTAGGCGCAAAATACAGTAAGTTGTTCCGCCGTGATAGGTCTATGAGACGATGCTTCCAGTCTTCAATGCGGCGGGCCATCGGCGAAACAGATTTTTCTCGAATTAACGTGATGTCATCATCAAGCATTAAATCACGATTCTGATCCATATACCTTCCACAGTTATTATAATAGAAGATACTTTAACATTTATGGTTCGCCATAAACAAGTCGCTTTTTACGTAGTCCTCAGTATACACCAGCGCTAGCGCATCAATTAATATGTCACGTTTAAAAATCAACTTTAGTAAATAGCCATTTTGGATTATCAACAACGTTTAAAGCACAAATACAAGTGTTAACGCCTATGGAAACCGATGGCGATAGACCCTCTATGGGTTTCTGCAATGAACCTCTAATAGGAGCCAAATATAAAACTGCTATTATTGTTGTTAGATAATTTATTATGTTTATGTTGCTACATCATAATGTTACTTAATGTATGCTATAAAGTGTGCTGCTTGTAAAAATAACTGGTCGCAAACAGAATATTCAAATTTTGGTTTTGTTGCTTTTTCATGGGGGATGATGTCGCCGTCCCAGTCTGACGGGGAAGATGAAGAAGGACATTTGACAGACCCCATTTTATCTTGGACAAATGAGAGTTTTGCTTGGGTTTTATGGTTTCAGTTGCGGGCGTTGGGATTTTCGGTGGTTTGTTTGATGTCCTGTAAGCTGTTGTTGGCGAAAGGTTTTTATATTAGCATTTTTACTTGTATATTTTGCATATACAAATAATTGTTGTATAGTTAACTTGGGGGTGATAGGCCGTGGTTACCAAGAAAACAAGAATAACTGAAAACAGCATAACACCTGAAACTGCTCTGGCGAGGTGGACGGATCCATTCAGCATATCAAGCCAATTTGACCGCCTATTCGAAGAATTCCGAAGATCCTTTGACGATCTACTAAGACCATTCTTCCCCATGACACCTATCATAGACGAGGAAACAGCTCTGTCGACCCGCTATGCCGCAGTTGACCTCGTCGACAACGGCGACTCCTACACAGTCACCGCTGAGCTTCCAGGTTTTAGCAAGGACATGGTAGACGTTCAAGTAACAAAAGATGGCGTTACCATCAGAGCAGAACGGAAAGCAGAAAAAGAAGAAAAACGCAAGAACTACATTCACCGTGAAAGAGCCTACTCCTCAATCCAAAGATACATTGCCTTCCCAGAGGAAGTTATACCTGCAAAGACCGAAGGAACTATGAAGGATGGTGTACTGGAGCTGAAAATACCCAAAAAAGTGCCGAAGGCCGCGGAGACACCTCACAAAGTTGAACTGAAGTGATTCCAATCCACCTCGCCCGATTTTTTTGTTTTTGGTGAACAATATGGTGGTTAATGCTTCTCAGATTGACGCTATACTTGCAGCGGTTGAGAATCCAATCAGGAGAAGGATTATTAAGCGCTTAAGTCAAGAGCCAAGTTACCCTCTTGAAATATCTAAGGAGCTAGGTATAGGGCAGCAACTTGTTGCCGCGCATTTAGCAATGATGGAACGTCACGGAATTGTTTCATCAAGCCTGAGAGAAAGCCCCTATGGTCCTAAGCGCAGACTCTATTTCCTTAACAAGTCAGCCTGCGTAACAATCAGTTTTGGTCCTCACCTTTATAGCGAGCACGTTTCCGCTTTTGAGAGTCCACCAAAAAAGCTATCCGAAGATTGTGAAAGACTCTTGCAGAGAATTAGCGAATCCAAAAAAAATGGAAACTTGGCGGATTTATCCAAGCTTGTCGCGGATATAGATGAGAAAATCGCGCAAATTGAGAATGAGAAAACAGCGTTGCTTTACATAAGAAACCTTGCTATGCAGCAAGCCGCAGAGATATTAAATACGCAGGCACTATCACCAGTCGAGAAAAGAGTTTTGTATTTCCTCTTAGATGAAAAGTGTGAGGACATTGAGAGAATATCCACAGAGCTAAACTTGAGGGAAGGAATAATACGTGAAACAATAGAAAAACTAAAAACGAACTATTCTTTCACTTGTAAACCAAACCTGGCTTTCTGTCATTAGAGGCCTACGAGAAGCACAGCAATTATGCCGCTTAAAAAGACACCGTCGAATGTTCCAGCGCCGCCTATGCTGGCTACAGGCGCTCCAAGCTCTGGTATGCTATCCAAGTTTAGAAGATCTGCGCCTATTAACGTGCCTAATACTCCGGAAACATAAGCGATTATTTGTGGTTGAGTGGGTGAAAGGAATAGGGCCAATGCTGCAGCGACTATAGGCGGGAGGAACGCGGGAGTGACGATGCCTACGCCTTTCACGGGTCGCGCTACTGCATGCGTGAATAGTGCAACTATGGATATGCCTATTAGGCTATTGAGTATCATTAAGGGTTCAGCTTTGCTAAGCAAAAAGATGCTCACAGCGGTTGGTATGAGGGCGCCGCCAACGTTAATAGCTAGAGTAGTAATTGTTGTTTCATATTCTAAATAGGGAATTCTGTAAGTGACCCAGAAGTATCTCACATATTCTTCTCTTATTATTGGCACGACAGACTTGATTTTCATTAGTGGGATGTTGATGGTGCTTCCGAACAGTGTGCCCGCCAAAATTAGTGATATGCTTATGGGTGTGAAGCCGATGTTCGCGAATGCGACTCCAACGGCTCCTATAAAGATTAGGCTGGCTACAAAAAGCAGAAGCAGCAAAAGGATGGCAAAAACTTTGTTACTGTGATGAAAATAGATTGTTTTGCTCATTTATTTGCAACCCACAGTGTTTTTAATCAATCCTGGTAGTTAAACACTTTTGTTTGTTTTCTCTTGTTTTACGCTTAAAATTCACTTAGGTTAAAAACTGACGCTAAAAAGAAGTTAAATGTTGCCAACGGAAGTTTTTTGTTAGTATTACCTTAATAAAAGAAGGTAGCGTGCTTGGTTAGTCTGATTTATTTTTGGTGCAGATGATAAAATTGGCTAAGTCATGCAATCGATCATTTTGGCGCATATGAAGCATTCTTCGGGTATTGGCGTGTTCCTGGGGCGCTGTCTTAAATAGCCCATATGATGTGCACAGGTTATAGAATCGGCATTTTTATCTTTAATCAAGGTTTTTTGGTCGGGGTGTTCATTCTCGCTTACTTCCGCTGTTTCTTCGGGTTCTTTAGTTTTGCTGTTTTCGATGTGGCCTATTTTGGAGAGACAATTAGGGCAGGCGTAGTATTCTTCTATGAGGTAGCCGGAGGAGACTGCGGCGAAAATGGGTTCATTGAACGCTTCTTTGCATATGTGGCATTTTGTGGGTTCGTGTGTTTCGGGTTTTATGTGTGAGTTGGGTTCCATTTTTATCCCTTTTTTCGAGGCGTATTAAATATAAAATATTAATATTTAATAAACTTTTTTAGTGAATTGGCCAACAAAAATACGCCAACCACAAATTTCAATAAACTCAGCAAGTTAAATTCGAAAAAGGAACAAATTCATTTACACGCCAAATCCAAACCTGGAAGGGTATCGCATACTGAAAATAGAATATAAATGCCGAAGATGCAGAAGAGTTGTCTCACTTGCTGAGTACAAGTTAAACCAATCCTGCTCAAATCCTGATCACAGCACCCCCTCAGTCTCTGTTCACAACCAAAGTACTGGTTATTTCAATTTAACCCAAACCTATAACTGGTTTGAAAGGATTAAACACACAAAAAAGCCTGAACAATGGCTAACAAGTCAGCATGCAAAACACATTCATAAAGGCGGTTTAGTAGCTATCTGGGCTTCAGGAGAAAAAGCAGAAATTTATGCAATAGGAAAGATAATAACTAATCCAGCTAAAAGGCAGTTAAACATTAGTCAACATGAATATTGGATGGATGAAACAGGCATTTACAAGTTTCAAGAAAAAGACAGCGTTATCATCAGATATTTAACATTAGCTCAACCAATTCTTGAAAACGAATGCCGCAACGATCCAATTCTAAGCCAGCTACAAGTTTTTAATAATCCGCAAGGCACGAATTTTCGTCTCACAAGCGAACAATGGGACAGAAGTCAGCAGTTAATGAAACAAAATCCAGCGAGTAGAACAGCAAATTTTTGCAGCAAAACGGAAAATGGGCCGGGCCGGATTCGAACCGACGATCTTCGCCGCGTGAGGGCGACGTCCTAGCCAGCTAGACTACCGGCCCAGTGACATGCTGAATCTCAATTACTAATTCGCCCTTCATAAAACCTTTCCCTAAAAATACTCAAAAAGAAAATAAAAGGTGTACGGTAATGCGTAGAACAAAAGAGAGCAAAGAACTGGAAGAACCACATAAGCACGAAGGCTTCCTGTTATTCACGTGCTTCTTAGCAGCCGCGATACTAGGGTACTTTTTGACACACTACTTCGCATTATTTGGCGCTTAGCTAAAAACAACCACCCTTTTTACTTCTTTAACCCATGGCGCCGGCACAAATTCATCTCTAAACCAGGCAAGCATTTCCTCCGCAATAGTGGCGTTCGAGACAGGAGTGCTTTCAGCAACTAACTCTGTGATAACAGCGGTCTTCTCATAACTCAACCTCCAAGCAACGTTACACCAAACATCTATTAATTTAACGCTGCTTCCCGTTCAAAAATGTTCCATTCTCTGAAGTAACAAAACTCAGAATCCAACCGAGAAACTGCCAACTAAAAAAGTCCATGCAAAAGCAATCAGAAAACTTTAAAACACCTCACACCATTCTTGAAAAGATGACAGAACCCGCCGAGGTAGCTCAGCCTGGGAGAGCGCTCGGCTGAAGACCGAGTTGTCGCCGGTTCAAACCCGGCCCTCGGCACCTAATTTTTAGGTTGAAATCCCCTCCTCACCTTTTAAGTCATCGACTTGCTGTTAAAGTCACTTGAAATTCAAGAAGATGCGCTGCTTCAAGTGCGCGTTTCTTTTTGACTGATATTTCTTTCTCTTTGAGTAGAACTAAGGCAATAAGCGTGACAGAGGAAAGTGGCAGAATGATAAGGCTTATCAGATGCAGGTAAGATTCAAACAATGGCGGAACTTATCCGCTACCGCAATCTTAACCGAGTAGTAACTATTCTTAACTTTTATGCTGCCCGTGTTATGCGCATTAATCAATTTGTCAATTTGCGTATCTTCTAAGGAATATAAAGTCACATTTCCGTGTGAGATTGCCTGAGAAACAACTGTATCAGGATTTTCTAGAATGAAGTAGGCCTTAAGCGGCTGGCTGAGCCTCTCTGCAGCTATGAAATAAATTGGATGATACCGTGCTGGAACGTAAACTAACACAAAAGCAGAAAAGTTAATCATTGTTACTAATAAAATGGGCACTACTTTGTTCTGGCAACTCGCATATTCATCATGCAACTCCTGTTTTATTCCTTTCCAGCATTAACCAACAGTTATCTTAATTCTTAACTCTAAGCTTTGCTGTAGCCTCTATTGCGGTAGCAGCCTTTTCCACATGTTCTCTTTCGATTCCTCTATGCATAACCAAGCGCACTTTATACTCACCCATAGCTAAGGCTAGTGCGCCCTGCTCCTTAAGCTTCGCAACGAACGCGCCCGCAGCCATGCCCAAGCCAAAAATGTCGAAGCAAACGATGTTAGTTTGCACCCGGCTCAAGTCAATTTGGATTCATTCTATTTTCGCTATGCCTTCGGTTAGGCGCCGCGCGTTCCTGTGATCCTCAGCTAAGCGGCCAATCATTGTTTCCAGCGCTACAATGCCGGGCGCAGCGATTACACCTGCTTGCCGCATGCCGCCGCCTAAAACCTTGCGGATCTTCCTGGCTGTCTCAATGAATTGGCGTGTGCCCACAAGCACTTCGCCGATTGGGCAGCAGAGCCCCTTAGACAGGGAGAACATGAGGTTATCCACGTGCCTAGTAAATTCTCTTATGTCTGCCTTCAGTGCGACAGCGGCGTTGAAGATGCGTGCACCATCCAAGTAGAGCTTCAGCCCATGTTCTTGGGCAACTTCGCTTATCGCCTTTATCTGGCTGGGCGTGATTATTGTTCCACCGTGGCGGTTATGCGTGTTTTCGAGGCAGATAAGCGCGGGCTCGGGAAAATGAATGTCTCTAGGGCGTATAGCAGCTTTAACGTCTTCTGGCATGGGCGCACCAGCCTGGCTTTTCACGGGCCACGGCAACAGCCCGGCTATCATGTAGACGCCGCCTACCTCGTACCAGTAAATGTGCGACTCAGCCTCAAGTATGACGAGATCTCCGCGTTTCGTGTTGCACATCAGCGCTATCAAGTTGGCTTGGGTGCCGCTTGTAACGAGAAGCACTGCTTCCTTACCCATCTTTTCAGCAGCCATCTGCTCAAGCCTGTCCACTGTCGGGTCTTCTCTGAAAACGTCGTCGCCTAGCTCCGCACGCCTAATTGCCTCCAGCATTTCCTTGATAGGCAAGGTAACTGTGTCGCTTCTCAAATCAATAATTTCCTTGGCAGACACCTCGTTTCCCACCAACAGTTTTAGTGTCTATTAATTAATTAGCCTTTAATGTAAGCGGCGTGCTTACGAAGCAAGCAGGATGGCGATTATTATGAGGATGGTGCCGATGCCTGAGGCAACTGTGAAGGCTTCTCCGAGAAAGAGCAGGGAAATTACCGTAGCAACTATTATTTCAGTTAAGAGAACCACGGCGGAAGTAACAGGAGAAATATGCTTTAAGCCTTTCAGCCATAGGTAGTAGGGAATGACCCAGCAGAAAACCGCTGTGTACACGATGGCAAGCCATGCTGTCGCTGGCAGATAGCTAATGCTTGCTGCTGAAACGGATGCGGCGGGAAGCAGCGGCAGCATCGTGAAGATCACCAGCCAAGTCATTGACTGAGTGAGATTGCTACTTTCTTGGATTAGCGGCTTATTGTAGATTATAAAGATAGCCCAGAAGAAACCAGCGCCGATAACGAGGAAGTCGCTCAGCGTAGTCGCGGTTCCAAGCGACGCAAAATCAAGGTTTGATGTCATCATCACTACACCTATGAAGCTCACAAGTACGCTTGCCACTTTTCTGCGACTTAAACGCTCCTTTAGCACTACTGGGCTGAGCAGGGCAACCCATACTACGGTGAGGTTAACGTAGAGAGACGACGCAGACGCAGAAGCGTAAACCATGCCTATGTATTGCAGCAGGTAAGCTACGCCATTGACTAGGCCTAAGGCCAGAAGCAAACGTTTCTTGTTGAAGCTCAAGTTCTTTGTTAACAGCATTACTGAGAGCATTATCAGGGAAGCAACAAGAAACCTTAGGAAAACAAAAGTGTAAGTATCCATATACTGTAAACCAATTTTTATGGCGGGAAAAGAAGTGCCCCACAGAAATCCAGCTAAAACTGTAAACAGCACCGCCTTTTTCTTAATTCCCGAAATATGGTTTTGCAAGGGACAAATTTACCTTTTTTCAATTCAGTGAAGATGGTGCTTTAAGGCTTTTGCTCCACATGTTGCTGGTAAGCTTTTTACTCCTCAGGCATGCGTGTATTCCTAAAGTAGTACCAGAACAGCATTATTGAGATAACGTATAATAAGCTGGCAATCATGAAGGGTTCAGATAGTAGCTCAAGCCCCATGAGCCATGCACCAATGAATGTGCTTAAGGCGTTGGGTAACCG
>JAOAIV010000017.1:0-4143 GCA_026414525.1 Candidatus Bathyarchaeota archaeon
CGCGTATGAGCGGCGTGGGCTTCGTGATTGAAAGTGTGCCTGTTGCCGAGGAAGTGCGCAGATTCGCCGAGTTTAATGGGCTTGACGCGGTGGAGTTGGCGCTTTATGGCGGGGAAGAATATGAGCTTGTGGTAACCGTGAAGCCCAAGCGCTGGGTGGAGGCGAAAACAGTTGTTGAGGCGATGGGAGGTTGCCTACTGCCTATTGGCAAGGCTACGCGGGATAGGCAGGTGCTACTGAATGTTGACGGGAAAAAATGCATGATTGAGCCTCGCGGCTGGGAGCACTTCAAGAGCACGTTAAAGTCTTGAGTTGGCTTTGTCTAAGAGATAGTTTAGTATAGTTATGCATGACGCTGCCAGATAGGGCTGCTTGCCTAAGCTGATTTTTTCGCCGTAGCGAAGCGCATACGCTTCAGCCTTCTTAGGTAAACCCACATGATCGCCCAGCATGAACACCGCGTTTTCGGGCAGCGCGACTTCAGCGATGTCTCTGCCGCCCTCTTCAAGGACATATACTCGTGCGGTTTCCGCCTTAGCTTTCAACAGCGCTTCGAAGCTCGTTCTGCTCGTGGCTATGCCAGGATGCTGCTTGCCTGAAAGCACCTTTTTGAGGATGCGCTGCCAAGTGTCCACATCCGTGCGCACATCATAAAGCCTTGCGCCGTCGATTTCGATGTGCAGCGGCGGCGTTGGCGGCCCGTTTAGGACAGCGTGGAAGATTACGTTGCGACGTATGCCATGCGAGAGGAAGAGGCTGGCCACTATGCATTCATGAACTATGTCCAAGCGCCCGGCGTCATGCAGATTTGCCCAGTTTGGATCTGTGCGGCCTAGGCGTGAATAAAGTATGAATTCGCGCAAGAATTTGCCTCGTTGATTACATGATGATTTATTGGTTTATACTCTTAAAGTGCGGGTTGCCTATTATTTTTACGCCAATTTTGATTGCGCTGCAATCACGTAGGTGCTTGCCAACCTGAAGTCCACTCTTCTCTTTTGTATTTTTGCGCGTATTATTCTTTTTCCTTCTTCGGCGAGTTTGTTATTTATTCCTATATGGGGTAAGCTGTTTGACATAATGTTTTAGGCTGCTTCGTTTGCTCCCTTGCGATTTTGCTCATTAACGTCTGCTATGGTAACTCCGGAGTTTTATTATTTTGTTATTAATTACATCCATAGTCTGTTTGTCGCTTGCTTCATGAATGTGGAATTCATGAGTAGCTCTCCCTACTTTCTCATCCATAGAGCAAAAATAATACTGCATGCAGAAATCTTTAACATTATCCAGACGCCAATTCTATTAGCATAAGTTGCGCATGCACCAAGAAAAGGGAAAGCGATGAGTCTGCTGAGCCACGATAGCTTCTGGAACGCTATTATCAGTCTGCCCACAACAAAGAAAATGCTACAGCTCTCCCTGAAAAAATGCGGCGCTTGTAACCGAACAATTCTCGAAGCCGCACTGGACGATTATGTGGGCAGCAAATTGGATAAAAAGTGTAAGTGCAGCGGCTTGTACTCGCGCATAATAAGGTTCTGGATAGAATTCCTCAGGCTAAGCCTCAACATAAAGCGCCAAAAAGTGGAAAAACTTCTGGCAGATCCATACGCGAGAAGAGCCATAATCACCCTTGTAAAATCCTTCGTGCACTATGGAATACGCAAGCCGCTCAGCATTTACGCGCCATTTCTCGTCGTATGGGACTTCACACACAAATGCAACCTAAACTGCAAACACTGCTACTCCGACGCCGGCGCAGCCCGCGAAAGCGAACTCACCACTGAGGAAGCCATCGCCATAGTAGATCAGCTCGCGGATGCTGGCGTAACCGCGCTCGCCTTCTCAGGCGGAGAACCACTCAGCAGAAAAGACTTCTTCCAAGTGGCAACCCACGCCGCCAAACGTGGACTCTACGTCTCAGTAGCCACCAATGGCACCTTGCTAACAAAAGAAAACGTAGAGAAACTCAAAAAGGCGAAAATCAACTATGTCGAAGTAAGCATCGACGGCGCAACAGCAGAAACCCACGACGCCTTCAGAGGCACGCCAGGCGCGTTCACTAAAGCTCTTGAGGGCTTAAGGAATTGCGTGGAAGCCAACCTATGCGCATGCATCGCAACAACCGCAACCAAAGCCAACATAACCGAGATGCCCGCAATCCTTGACCTCGCCGAAAAAATCGGCGTGGCAAGATTCACCTACTTCAACTTCATCCCAACCGGACGCGGAAAAGAGCTTTACAACCAAGACATATCCCCAGAAGAAAGAGAGAAGCTCATGCTACACTTGCTTGATAAAATGTCCAAGGGCTACAAGGTCACCATACTCACCACTGCGCCACAGCTAGCCCGCGTCGCCCTCCAATGCGAAGGCAACGGCAAAGAACTCGCAATGTCCATGGCACACATGCAAACCATAAAAGTCAGCAAGAAAGCCGTGCCACTAGCGGATTTCATAGGCGGATGCGGCGCAGGAAGACTCTACTGCTCGCTGTCACCGCAAGGCGACGTGCACCCATGCGTCTTCCTACCAATTCATGTTGGAAACTTGAAGAAAGAAAAGTTCAGCAACATATGGCTACGCTCCAACATATTCAACGCGCTACGCGACAGAACCAACCTAAAAGGCGCATGCGGCAAATGCCGCTATAAGTACATCTGCGGAGGATGCAGAGCAAGAGCAAGCGCCTACCATGACGGCGACTTCTTAGCCTCAGATCCAGGTTGCATACTGGCAAAGGAAGCTGAAGACACATGATGCAGCAGAGAACCGTTAACATCCTCAAAGCCCACGACGACATAAGCGAAATCCTAAAAAAGGCGGTGGGGAACACGCAACTAAGCGGGAAACAGCGAATTTTCGTCAAACCCAACCTAAGTCACCCTGAATATGTGCCTGGAGTGGTAACTGACCCCACAGTGGCGTTTGAGCTTGTAGGGCTTTTGCGGAACAGGGCGGAAGAAGTTATAGTTGGCGAATCAGACGGCTTTAACTACTCATGCCGCGTGGCGTTCGAAAAAACTGGCATGGAAACAGCCGTGAAGAAAGCAGGCGGCTCCATAATCAACCTCTCAGAAGACAAACTCGTCAAGGTGAAACTGCAAGGCGGCACTAGCCGCCTGAAAGCGCTGTTTCTGCCGAAAACCGTGCTTGACGCTGACGTCATAGTAGACTTGGCGCTTATGAAAACCCATGAGTGGGCCATGTACAGCGGCGCCATAAAAAACCTCTTCGGCTGCATACCAAGCAACAAGCGCATTTATCTACATCCCTACATAAACGAGGTTTTCTATCAACTTTATAAGATTCTCCAGCCGCAACTCACCATAATGGACGCGCGTGTAGCCCTTGAAGGAAACGGCCCAACCAAGGGCACACCCGTAAAAATGGGCTTGATGCTGACCAGCAACTGCGCATTAGCCATTGACCTCGTAGCCTCAAAACTCATGGGCTTAAGCTTAGAGGAAGTAGATTACTTGCGTTACATAGCCGGAAAAGAAAACTTGCAGGTGAACGTGATAAACGTGCAAGGCGTACAAATCACAGAAGCAGCGAGAAAATTCAGGCGCCCAAAAATTGATTTACCCGTCAAGGCGCAAGCGATGATTTATAAGCATGAGCTTTTAACGAAAATGTTCTTCTGCTCGCTGAGCTTCGTGAAACTCCTGCAGAAAGCAACGGTAACCTACAGAGGCAAGCCCTTAGAGGAGGCTAGCTTAGCGCCTCAGCATAAACATCAAGCACTCTCTTGACAATGAGACGCCAATCAAATCTTACCTCGATTGTTCGGCGCGCAGAAAAAGCCATCTCAGCAGCCACTGCCGGATGCTCCAGATAGAATAATATTTTTTCTGCTAATTCGCGTGAATCGGAGGGCTCAACCAGAAAGCCGTTTCTGCCGCTTTCAATCATCTCGGGGATGCCGCCGACCCGTGTGGTTACAACAGGCAGGCCTGTGGACAAGGCTTCTAGAACCGCGAAGGGAAGATTCTCGTAGAAAGTGGAGAAAGCGAAAATGTCTGCTGCTTGATAAAGCCGAGGCAATTTCCTGTCAGGGAAATAACCCGTGAAAACAAGGTTTTCTTTAACGCCAAGCTTCACAGCATAGTTAACAAGCTTCGCCATCTCATTGCTTAAGCC
>JAOAIV010000017.1:4153-20070 GCA_026414525.1 Candidatus Bathyarchaeota archaeon
TACGAACTTCACATTTTTGAACCGTTTAGTAACCAACGCTGCGCTTTCAATAAGCGTGAACAAGCCTTTCCGCGCATATAAGCGACCCACTGAGAGAACCACCTTATCTTCGACGGTAAAGCCCAGCTCTGCTTTCGCCTTACGCTTATCATCAGCAGGCTTGAACTTCTCTGTGTCCACGCCATTATGGATCACCCGAATCTTATCCGCTTTCACAGGATAATACTGCAGAAGCTCACGTCTTGTGAAGTCACTTACAGCGATTATTTTGTCAGAGCGCTCCAGCATTCCTTTCTCAAAAAATCTCAAGAACCAGTTAAAACTAACCATAAACTTCTCATTCGCGTTAAGCCGGCTATACGGTTCACCCTTAATTGCTTCCGCCTCGCCCTTCCATGTCGAGTGAACCGTGGAGATCAACGCCTTCCCAAAGCCGCTTGGAACAGCAAAACTCGGCACAAGAGGAAGATTAACATGCGTGATATCCACCGGCAGAAAACCACGCATCTTGCGTAATTTCCTCAAGGTCAAAGCCGCGAATTGAAATGACTTTACGATGGGCAACTTAAGGGTTTTAAGGAGAAATATGCTATGGCGCTCATTGACTTGGATGTCGCCGCTTTCATCATATCCCGTAACAATATAGGCGGAGTTGCCGAGCTTCATGAGCTCATTAGAAAGGTAATAAACGTAAGAGCCCGTGCCGCCTGAAAGAGGCAGATACTCCGGCGAAATATAACACACTTTGACCATGCCACTCACCTTTTTCTCTCCCAGAGAAAGCCGATTGTAGTGATTACTGCGCCGGAAAACCAAGCAAGCGCACGCACAAAGTATAACACAACCAGCAGCATGGCAACTACGTCTTTAAATCTGATTGAAAGCTTGACTGCGGATATAATGTAATAAATGAGCAAGAGACCGAAAAGAACAGCGGAAACAAGCCATAAAGGCCTTAACACATCAATCAAGCCAAAAATAAGAAAGGCGATTGTTGCAAGCAGCAGAAAAGGCTGGATGTTCATGCCGAAATCGGTGATTTCATCGCCCTTAGCCAAGCGCGCATGCTTAAGATAAAGCTTGGCGGTGTTCTTACCATATTGCAGCTGCTGCCGAAAATAACTGCGTAACGTTGCCCTATTAAAATGGTAACACTTTGCGTTAGGGTCGAAAAGTATCCGGTACCCTCGGCTTGTTATCCTGAAGCCGAGGTCAGTATCATACTGCGATGGCAAGTTCTCGTCGAAACCGCCAACCTCCTCGATGATGTGCTTTTTCATTAAAAGATTCATGGTCGCTACACGGGTAACACTCTTCTTCAAGCGAGCATATCTGCTTTTAAGGTCATAACCAATGCTTCTCGCCCAAGGATTTTCGTTGTTCCAAGTTTCTATGCCGCCGCTTACTCCCGCAACTTGGGGATCACGCAGATAGCCCACGAGCTTGCTTAGCCATTCTCGCTCGACTTTCGCGTCTGAATCAATGAAAGCGACAATCTCGTTGCGAACGGTTTTAAGTGTGTAGTTGTAAGCTGCAGGAGCGTTAAGCGGCGCAGAAACCAGTTTAACTGGATATTTCTGGGCAATCTGCAAAGTTGCATCTGTGGAGCAACCGTCAACAACAATTACTTCAAGAGAATCCTTTGGATAATTCAGTTCAAAAATAGCTTGCAAGCATTCGCCTATAGTCTGCTCATTGTTAAACGTTGCAACGATGACTGAAATTTTCGGCAAATCTGGATAATCCACTATACCCGTCCATCCTTAATGCATGAGGACACAATGGATAGAAGAATCTTGAATCCATCAACTATCGGATCTAAGTTAGATGCGCCATAGGTACGCGGCTCGAAACTTATCGGAACCTCCATAATTCTGAACCCGCGCTTAGCGATCTTCACCAGCATCTCCGATTCTATCTCGTACTCTCTTGACTTTAAACTGATATTACTTAAAACTAAAGATTTCAGCACACGATAGCCTGATTGTGAGTCAGAAACACGTATTCCAATTAAAAGTTTAATTAAAAAATTGAAAATGCGAACACCAGCAAAATTTAATTTTTTTGCTGACGATAAAGATCCGCCAAAGTATCTGGATCCAATAACGAGATCTGCCTTATTCTGCAGAGCAGGTTCCAGTAGTTTGGGAAGATCCTCTGGATAATGCGATCCATCGGAATCAATCATTGCTATTATAGAGCCCCTTGCTTTCGTAAAGCCAAGACGTAGAGCAAATCCTTTACCGGCATGCTTTTTCAGTATGAAAAGTTTGACGCCATACCTTTTTGCAATCTCCACCGAATTATCAGTTGAGCAATCGTCCACAACTATTAGTTCATACTGTAGGCCTGTTTCTTGCATAACGCAATTTAAACGTTCGATTATGTTGCCTATGGTTGGCGCCTCGTTAAATACGGGAATAACCACGGAAATCAGCACGTTATTATTAGCCATTTGACTAAGATGCTGAATGAAAGAATTTATAAACTTTGGCTGGAAACACTATAGAACGCAAAATTGACTTAATGAATGGAAATGGCTATGCACCCGATATTGGAGAAGGATAGAAGAATCTGGTTTTCCATGTGGTTCTTATCGGCCATAGCAACCTTCGGTTTGGCTTTTTTACCCATGTTCTACTACTTTATTGAAAGCAGAAACAGACATTTTCGCCGCGAACACATATTGGAAGAGCAAATCGTTGCATACTTAAGGCGACAGGGAAAAGAGGCACCTGCGATTTCAGAAAGTTGCACTGAGAGAAACGCAAAGGCATGGGCTGCTTCAATTATCCTCATAATTCCAGTATTTGTAATAACTTATGTGCTCTCTAAGGACCTGATTAGGCACGAGGCGCAGCAAGACGCGTTTTTAGCAAGCGCTTTCACAGTAAGAATGTTTATGCCTCAGACGATACCAATAAGAAAATATGCGTTGATAACCATAATAACCTTAGGTATAGGGATAGTGTATTGGCTATATAAAATAGTGAACATTTATAACGCTCACTTTAAGGCGCATCGAGAATTAGAGAAGGAAATACTCAAGCTAATGGAGGAAAAAACAGCTGAATAACCCATGTAAACAGAAGAGGTTTATAAGCCACGGCGGCGACGTCTGGGGCTTCGCCAGAAAGTACAACATTCCACTGGAGAAAGTGCTTGAATTCAGCGGCCCCATCAATTTCCTCGGACCTTCTCCAAAGGCAGTGGAAGCCATAAAAGAACATGCCAAGCTGATAAGGTTTTATCCGGACCCGAACCCTGTAGAGTTAAGAGCAGAAATTGCCCGGTATGTAGGACACGGCGTTCAAGAATCAAACATTATTTTGGGAAATGGTTCCATCGAGCTGATATACATGATTACGGAGACGTTACCAAGCGGGTTTAAGGCTGTTATTCCCGTGCCATCGTTCACTGAGTATGAAAAGGCAGTTTTGAGGGTAGGCGGCGAGCCTATTCTGGTGCGGTTGCCTGAAAATTTCGCGTTAGATACTACAAGTATAAAAAAAGCGGTGACGACTGATACACGCGTAATTTACATTTGCAATCCACACAGCCCTTCAGGAACCCTTTATAGTAAAGAGGAACTTTTAGATATGTTAGAGTTCTGCCGCAAAAGAGACATTATCGTCAGCATCGACGAGAACTATATTGAATTTGCGGAAAAAGGTCAAGAGGCCACAATGGCAGGTTACGTTAAACAATACGCTAACCTTTTCGTTATAAGGTCTGTTACAAAATTTTATGGTATGCCTGGAATCCGCTTTGGATACGGCGTTGCCTCCGAAGATCTCATAAATACGCTTCAAACAGTTAGGCAACCTTGGAGCATTAACAGCCTGGCGGGCTACGCTGCCTTGGCCGCGATAAAGGACACCGAATTTATCGAGAACACAAAACGCACGATAAAAGAAGAAAGAGTTAAATTTGCAAAGATGCTCAGCGAAATTAACGGATTGCAAGTTTTCCCATCAGAAACAAATTTTCTCCTCGTGAAAATTAAGGATAAAAAAATTACTTCCACCATGTTGAAGGAAAAGTTGGCTACGGAAGGCATCCTAATCAGAGACTGCAGCACCTTTGTCGGGCTTGACAACAGCTACTTTAGAGTAACAGTCCGCTCAGCAGAAGACAACTTTAGGCTGGTAAAAACTTTGAAAAACGTCCTTAGCGAAGCAGAATAGAATATATATGAATAAAGAAATAATTTGCCCCCCGGGGCTTTATCATCACTTTTTAGCTATCCAGAAACTCATTTCTGGTTTACAAATGCGCTTGTACAAGTAGAAAATTGGGTTAAAAAGCCAAGTTCCATTAAGATGATAATCCACACGCTTAAAGTAGGCAAAATTTTCTTTCTCGAACACACTCTTGATCAACTCGTGGTTTAATGGATGTTCCTTCTTGTGCCAGTAATCGGAATACGTGTAATCAAGGGAAGGAACTCTTAGGCCCATAAACCCTAAGTGGAAGGCATTGATTGCAGACGCAGAGTGAAAATAAACGTGCTTGACGATGTGTGCTGCCATTTTTGGTTCAGCCGTCCAGTAGAATGGTGATGCTTCATGATCAACATAGAGCACGCCACCTTTTTTCAGAAAGGCAGCAAGCTGCTGTAATACGCTGGCATAGTCGGGTAGATGATGCAGCACGGAATAGCAGGCGATTAAGTCGAATTCGCCTTTGCCGCAAGTTACTTCTTCAATAGGTGAGTTAATTACTGTGAGTTTTTTATTTTCTATGTAGGCAGCATACCTTTTCTGTAAAATGGCGCACATCTCCGCGGAGATATCTACAGCGGTTACATAGTAGCCCATGCTGAGGAGTTTGCCAGTCAAGTTTCCAGTGCCAGCGCCGCAGTCAAGCGCTTTTTTTGTATTGTCTTCTATGAGCGCGTCTATTTTCTTCAGAACGGCGGTTATTCTTTTCTGCTCCTGTTTGCCATAGACTTCTGGATGAAGCAGCTCGTAATATTTTGCCTCAAACCGGTGAACTGCAACGTTTGCTACGTGAATTCTTTCCTGTAAACTGCTACTCATCGCTGCCCCTCTCTTTTTTAGTTATGTTATCCATAACGCTAGGCAGTGATTTAAGCGTGAGCAAACGTGAAGTAGAATTTTTAAAGGAAACGGCGAAGGTACCGAGGTGCCTTTTTCATAACAGTCCAGAAGCCCTCGCGCTGCATTTTCTTGAGAATTCTCCGCGGCGACAGATCCATGTCTGCCTGGTACCTCTTTTGAATGGCCAGCAGTGACTCATAGTTGAACTCGTCGGTTTTGACGTATGCAATGAAGTTTTCTAAACGGTCGTAGAGGCCTTTCTGCATCACTTCGTCGTATAGGCCACTGCCTGGCACTGCAACGTAAACGTTGAATTGAGCCCAATCGGGATCAAGTTTTTTGGCAAACTTGTAGGTCAGGTCTATGTCTTCAAGTGTTTCTCCTGGAATACCCATTATGAATGAAGAGGCAATCCGTATACCTGCTTCTCTGCAGAGTTTAAATGCTTGTTCGGTCTGCTCGATTGTTATGCCCTTGTTAATTTTTTCTAAAATGCGCGGCGAGCCAGACTCCACGCCGAACCATATTGTTCGGCATCCAGCCGCCTTCATAGCTTGGAGCAACTCACGCGAGATCATGTCTGCACGTGTGTCACAAACCCATTCAATGTCCAATTTGGACTTTATTATCAGCTCGCAGAGTTCCATTGTTTGCTTCTTGTTTATGGTAAAATTGTCGCCCACAAAGTAGATGCCCTTTATGCCATATTTCTCTGTTAAATGCTTGATTTCGGCTATTACACGTTGTGGACTAAAGATGCGGCATGTTTGCCCCCACAGCCGCCGTGTCTCGCAATATACACAGTTGAAGGGGCAGCCACGAACGATGTTCATCGTGGTGAAGGGCTTTGCCTTCAGATAGGGAATTTCCTTCTCATATAAGTGCATAGGTAGCAGATGCCGCGCGGGAAAGGGTAGCTCATCCAGGTTTTTAATGAACCTCTGCGCTGTCTGCACTATTTTCCCGTCTTTCCTGTAGGCTACGCCGGCAACCTGCCTTGCAGCCGCTTCGTCGCCTTTTGTGATGCAGCTTGCAAGTTCCACCATTGCACGTTCCCCTTCGCCTACAATAACATAATCAATCGCCTCATGCTGCAGCATACTTTCAGGCACATATGAGGGATGCCAGCCGCCGACAACAATTTTCGAGGAAGGCAGTGTTTCTTTTATTGCTTTTGCGGTTTCGACACAGCGCGGATACGACGCGGAGCTACAGGTCATCCCTACAATTTCAGGGTTGGCATGTTTAACGATTTCTTTAACATCACTTATCGATTTTCTAAGCAAGTAATTGTCGAGCAATTCTACTTTGAAGCCGGCTTTTTCAAGAGCTGCCGCAACATATGAAAGGCCCAAAGGGGGAAGCCGCATTGGCACACTCCAAGGAGAGTGCTCCGGTGGAGCCGTGGTCATTAGAAAAATCAATTTTGTTTCCTCTCTCAACATTTTGTAGCTTGCTATGTTTGATGAGTTACACCTTTAAGATGATAATTCGCTTAAATACTTTTGCGGCTCGATAAGCCATTAGCATATGCACCAGGGCAATACTCTTGCATTTTAACTGGCTAATTATGCAAAAGATATTAAGCACACACCTTCATGTAGATATGCAAGAACAATTGCTTAGGGAGAAGAAATGAATATTCATGTAACCCTTGTGAATCCGCCCTACCCAAGTGGAGCACACCAGCACCCGCCCTTTACTCCATTAGGCTTAGGGTATTTAGCCGCCGTTTTAGAGAGAGCCCAATATAAAGTTGACGTGATCGATTGTCAAGCCCTCGGTTTGAGTTATGAGGGATTTAGAAGTGAAATTGCCAAGCGCAAGCCCAACATTGTGGGTATAACGTCGACTACGCTTACATATAAATCTGGGCTGCAGATAGCCAAGATAGCCAAGGAGATTCATCCAAACTGTTTGACAGCTATGGGCGGCTCGCATGTTTCTTTCTGGGATAGCCAAGCATTACAAGAATGCTCGCAATTAGATGTAGTCGTGAGGAAGGAAGGGGAGAACACGATGCTTGAGCTTGCGGAACGCGTGGAAACTGGTAGGGACTACTATGATGTTCTTGGAACTACGTGCAGGAAAAACGGAAATATTGTAAAGAACGCAGATAGGCCATATATAGAGGACTTGGATTCTCTGCCTTTTCCAGCGCACCATTTGTGGCCACTTGAGCGTTTACGGAAGCATGGGACCGTCATATTCCCGTTGGTGACAAGCCGTGGTTGCGTTTACTGGTGCGACTTCTGCACGGCGGTACGAATGTTCGGGCGACGTTACCGTATGAGAAGCCCGAAAAATGTAGTGGATGAAATTGAATATTTGCATAAAAGATTTGGAGCTTACCAGTTCACGTTTTATGACGATGCCTTCACAGTAGACCAAGAAAGAGCCGCGGAGTTATGCCATGAGATAAAGCGTAGGGGCTTGAAGATAAAATGGGACTGCGAAACCCGCGTAGACATGGTTACAAGAGACTTGCTCCGCACAATGAAGGAAGCAGGGTGCTTTGCCGTGTGGCTGGGCGTTGAATCGGGTTCACAACCAGTTTTGGACGCCATGCGCAAGGGAATCACGCCTGCACAAACAATTAAAGCTTTTAAGTGGGCAAAAGAGGTTGGCCTAATGACTGTGGCAAACGTCATCCTAGGCTTTCCTGGAGAAACTAGAGAAACAATCTGGGAAACTATAAGATTTATAGAACGGCTTAAACCAGATGATGTTGGCTACTATATTGCAACTCCCTATCCGGGAACACCCTTATACGAGAAAGTTGTGAAGGAAGGCTTGCTGCTGACAAATGACTTCAACAAATTTGACACGGCAACGCCCGTGTTCAAGATGGGTACAATTACGGGCGAAGAACTACGCGAGCTACGCGAGCGCGCCTTCCAACGGTTCTATCTTCGCCCAGGATACTTTTTCAGCATCTTCGGCAGAGGAAGATTCTGGAGCTTCTCAATACTGCGTACGATACTTGCGCACTTCCGAAGAGCCGTGATGTTTAGGCTTGGCGTTAGATAGCCATAAATGAAAAAAGGCCACATCGGGTCTGAAAACACAAACGCTGGAAACGAATTGATTGCAAGAACGCCCTCTATAAGCAAGCAAAAGTAGAATGAAAGCTAAAATAACAAATGCAAGTGTTAGAAAAACCCATGTTGGGGTTTCGTTAGCGCTTTCTCCTTTTATTTCAATTATTTGGGTTCCAGATTCAATTGTGAAGTAAAAGTATGTTTTCGCTTCAGTTAAAGTGATGTTCGTTATGGCTGGCTGCCCATTAGCTTTAATAGTCCAAAAGCCAGCGCCGCTTGAGGCTGCTTTAGGAACCGAAACGCGACAGAGAACCGGACCATCTATTGCTTCAGCAATAAATCGTATTAGCACATCACCAGAAGATGAAAAGCTAAAGTCAGAGATTTTTGCTTTGCTTAATATGCTAACGAACTGAAGTGTTCCATTCCAAATGCCTACTTGAAAAACATGGGCAGGCGCCATAAGAGGATAATTATCTTTGGCGTTTTCATTAACAATATACGTATTGTCGCCTATGCAGTCGCCATTGCCGTCTAAACTATTGTAGTCGCTGTAATAGTTTCCGCCTGAGGGATAGCCATCGTCCAGCTTTATGCTGCTGTCCGAAAGCCGAATCTGGCAGATGTTATTGATGAGGTTGTTGTGGAAGACATCGTTATAGAATGAGTCGTAGAAGTGTATGCCGTCATAAGCGCTGCTTGTTATTGTATTACCGAAGATAGCGTTGAAGGCGCCGTGAACGCCTATGCCGTCATAACCGCTATTCGCGATAGTATTGCTGAAAATAGTGTTATATGCACCATGTATGCACATGCCGTCATAGCCGCTGTTCGCAATAGCGTTACCGAATATTATGTTTCCAGAGGAGTTCCAGAAGAAGATGCCACGGAAATTGTGATTTATAGTGTTTTCAGCGATTGTGTTGTTATAGGAGCAATAGAGGAAGATGCCGTCATAGTGGTTGCCTTCCACGATGTTTTCAGAGATAATGTTAAAGTTGCAGTAATCGTAAACTACAATACCATTGTGGTCGTTACTGTATACGCCATTGTTAACGATTATATTAAAGTTTGAGGAATCATCTAGGAAAACCCCGCTATATCGGTTTTTTTCTAAAGTATTCTTTGAGATCGTGTTATTTGCGGCGCTGTCGAGGTAAATTCCGTAATAATTTTCTGTGAAGGTATTTTTTGAAATAAGGTTGCAGAAAGAGGCGTGAATGTAAATTCCGGCGTAACTATTATTTTTTACTATGTTTTCTGAAATCTTGTTGAAGTCAGATGAACCGTAGAGAGAGATGCCCTCACGGTTAGCCGCTAACGTGTTGCCTGAAACAGTGTTGTTAGAGGAGGCACCCAAATAGATGCCACGGTTGCTTTCTGTTATTAGGTTTCCTGAAACGGTGTTAGCCCATGAAGAACTGTCAAGATATATGCCGTCATAACTCTCAGAAATTGTATTCCCCGAGATATTGTTTAGTTCTGAGAAACCGTGAAGATGGATGCCACGGTTGACGCGGCGGATAATGTTTTCGGATAAAACATTAAATTTTGAATTATCATGAAGGTGAATGCCGTAGTAACTGTCTGTTATGGTGTTTCCGGCTATTCTGTTGAACTGTGAAGAGCCATAGATGGAGATGGCGTCATAATTGCTGTTTCTGAAAGTGTTGTGTGAAATGGTGTTGTTAGAAGAGCCATAGAAGGAAATGCCTTCATAGTGATTATCTTCGATTATGTTCTCAGAAATGAGATTGTTAAAGGAGACAGAAAGCCATATTCCTCTGAAAACATTTGCAAGCGTATTCTTGGATATAATATTGAAATCTGAGCGACTATAAAGCTCGATCCCTCTTAGGTAAATATCTAATAATTTATTCTCAGAAAGCGTGTTCCCAAGGGAACTGTGCATAAAGATGCCATGGTAGCTGCTCGCTATCATGTTGCCAGCGAATGTGTTACCTGAAGAGCTATGCAAACGGATACTATGGTAATTGCTTGTAAAGGTGTTGCGGCTAATAACATTGCCAAATGAAGAAACAAGGTTAACCCCGTCATAACTGCAATTGGCTATGACACTTCCGATAATAGTGTTGTTCGAGGAGCCCTCAAGATGTATACCGCATTTGAAGCTGCTGATGCGCATGTTTCGTATGGTAACATTACTTACACCTTCCAAGCAAATGCCGATGCCACTTTTTGCGCCATGCAATATGAAGCCATTTCCATCCACTACTATGTTATTTCGCTTAACAAAGATTTCAACGCGAATATTATTTGTAAAGACGTAGATGTTGCCATCACGTTTGATAGGAACATCCGGCGGATCTATTGTGCCATCAGGCAAGATGCTGACGGAGCCAGTAGATTTAGCTTGTTTAACGCTAAACGATAAAACAGATATGCTTGTTAAAATTAGCAAAAGAACCATTGCAGAAAGGGGTTTTTGCTCCATTCTCCTCATTGCTTTAATGGGGTAAATTCAGATATATGATTTTTTATGAATAGCATACTTTAAAGGGTAGCGGACAGAAAATAGGTGGCGCACAAAAAGAATCAAGAACTGCTTCACCTCGGAAATTGATATAATCGAAAACAAACCAGTAGCCAACCTAAAATTAGCAACAAATTTATACTTACGCAAACAGAAATGTTTGATGGAATTGTGTGAAATAAATGTTTTGAATATAAAAACTGAGTGAAAAAAGTATGGGGAAACTAAAGGAAATCGTGCAGTTCGTTATCATCACCATAATAATAGCGATTCCACTTCACTTCGGCACATTCACACGTTTCGGTTTTGGCACTCCAGACAAATGGCTACTGATTGCCTTAAACGTAATTTTCCTATCAATCTTTATTCTGTTTCTTCCATTTAAAAAGAAACTAACACGGTTGCCTAACAGCGTCTACATCGCCTTCCTAGTCGCCTTGTACGTGGAAATGTTTGGAATCCCATTAACAATGTATCTATTGGCGGGAATTTTCAGTTATAACGTGTACTCGATAGATTTCCTTTTGGTAGGCGTATTAGGCGAAGAAACACTGAACTACATCCATCATTACTACGTGTTTCCCGCATCAAAAATAATCATGGGTATAGGCATATTACTAATAATCTACGGTTGGAAGCAAATCCATAAAGCCAGAAGAGAAGGCAAACTTGTCACAACAGGCATTTACAAGTACATTAGGCACCCGCAATATCTTGGATTTCTGTTAATAACATTTGGCTTGAACATTCAGTGGTTATCTATAATCACATTTGCCTTGTGGCCTGTTCTTGTTGGGCTTTACTGGCGTCTCGCCAAGATGGAGGACAAGGAGATGGAGGAGCAATTCGGCGCGGAATTTCTTGAGTATAAGCGTAGTGTTCCAGGATTTATTCCACGCGTGCGAATAAGGAGAGCAACTTAGCCACTGCAATAAGGTTAGAGAAGCTATTTATGCCTCAAATAGCATTGGATAAGCAAAGAGAATACATGAAGTCGGTACTGACGCTATTTCTCGTGCTAATAGCCTTTTCTGCAACAATTATATCGATAGTTTTCATTAAATATCAAAGCAAAAGTGAAGTTGCTAAGGAAGAATTCTTTTTCGGAGTGATGTTTGGCTCTAACTCAACAAGCGAAGTTAAACAGTTGATAGATAAAGTAAAGGATTACACGAACCTTTTTATCATGGGCTCTTGGGACATAAACATAAACGAGACAGCGCTTAACGAGGTTTGTGAGTACGCAGCAAAAGCAGAAATGAACTTCATAGTTTATTTTGACTTTATATCCTTTAGAGTTTTTCCATGGCTTCCAGCGTGGCTTGAAAGTGCATCAAACAGATGGGGTAACAAGTTTCTCGGCATCTACCTATATGATGAACCTGGAGGACACCAAATCGATATGAACCAGTGGCAGACAGGCGAATCAGCCAGAAGAGCCATGGCAAACGCAACTGACTATAGCGACGCAGCAAACAAGTTCGTAACAAGCATCCCGGCGAGTTTGAGTTGGCGCAACCTAAAGAGTCTAAACGTGAGCATTCCCATTTTCACTTCGGATTATGCGCTTTACTGGTTTGACTATTTAGCAGGATATGACACGGTATTTGTTGAATTAGGCTGGAAAACCAATACTGCGCAGCAGATAGCGCTATGTCGCGGAGCCGCGAATGTTCAAGGAAAAGACTGGGGTGCAATAATCACATGGACATATTACGACGAGCCATATCTTGCAAGCGGCCCAGAAATATACAAAGAAATGCTCGCGGCTTATCAGGCTGGCGCAAAATATATCGTAGTATTTAATCACCCCAAGTATCCGGAGGACAACGTTTATGGCATCCTAACTGAAGAGCACTTCACGGCGATGAAGCGTTTCTGGCATTATATTCATGCTTACCCACGAGAACTTTATGGAATATTAAAGCCGGAAGCAGCGTTTGTTCTACCTAAAGATTACGGTTGGGGCACACGCCGCTCAGAAAATATAATAGAAGACCGCATCTGGGGTTTTTGGCCGGAAGATGAAAAAACGCCGATAATAGGAGGAAATATGAAAAAATTATTAGAAAAGTATGGGCTTAGGCTCGATATAATCTATGATGATCCACAATTCAATTACAAAGAAAAATATTCAAAAATCTACTTTTGGAACGCAACAATAACTTAACTTTTGGGCTTTAAAACAGCATCCTCCACATCCATGTACATGAAGTTGCCAATCCTGTTTGGCCATCCCCCAAAATCCACTTCCTCATTCTTTTTGGAGAACTTTATGATTTCAATTGACTGCCGGAAAAGCGGCGCATCCAGCACTGTCGTGTGAAATTCGCCCGGTTCGCCTGTAGCGTCTATACCCTTATGCCATGGACCAACCAGCGGCCTCATGTCTTCAACACATTTCCTGTTGAACTCGCGACCAAACCATTCTGCGCCAAGATAGTTCAAGTCAACGCAGCTAATGATAGGCTTCATGCCAACTGAAAGCTCAATTTCCAACACGCGTCTCCGGTGGCGATCTCCGGGAAGTATAGAAAAGAAACGTCTATCCCATAGTGGCATAATCAGCTTCATGCCAAGTTTTTTGCACGCGTAATCCCAGGTACGCTTATGATGAACATTATCAATATCGCCAGTCACTATGCCTTCAATGTCTTCCTCCTTTTTCAACCGAGTAAGCGCTTCAATGATAGCGTTAAAACGGTTACCCTCAACTTTTACCTTAAGATGGGGAATGCCAAGTGCCTTAGCTTGGAGTTCAGCTACACGCAAGCTATGAAAAATGTAGGGTTCCATGTAAACATAAGTTACTAGATGCGAAACCTCATGCCCCTGTTCAATGACCTTATGAAGCGCAGTGCAGCAGTCCTTACCACCGCTCCAATGAACAATAACTCTCATCAAAGCGCACCCGGTTAGCAAGCATTGCTAAACAGCAGTACAATTATTAACTTTTATGCCTCCAAGCAAGAAATCGGGCTAGTCTTTTTCAGAGTAGCAGCATATTTGGCGCCTATTAGAGGTTCATTGCAGAAACCCATAGAGTGTAGGTCTACTCGGACAACAAGCACTTGCAAACATTACAGGGTAAACTAAGCCGATGTGTATTCAGCACCGTATTATTTTGATGCCGAAAACTCTGTATGCACCATATTCAATAGCATAGCTTCTATGATTTAAGCTAAATGTTTTTATTAGCGTGTGAAACTTACTTCGACCCGTCAAAGCAAAGGATGATGTTGCAATGGCCTTACAAAAAGGAGATTTCATACTAATCGATTACACGGGTAAAATAAAGGAAACCAGTGAAGTTTTCGAAACAACAAGCGAAGAAACTGCTAAGAAAGAGAAGCTCTACAAGGAAGGCGAAATCTACGAGCCGAAACTCGTGGTTGTCGGCGAAGGTTGGGTACTGAAGCCTCTGGATGAAAGCCTAATGAACATGGAAGTAGGCAAAGCCGCCACCGTGGAGATTCCGCCTGAAAAAGCCTTTGGGCCAAGAGATCCGGAGAAAATTAAGCGTGTCCCACTGAAGCAGTTAACAGCGCAAGGCGCAACTCCAGCCATCGGAATGCGCGTTGAATACAACGGTAAGATGGCTACTGTACGCTCAATTGGCGCTGGACGCGTGCTCCTCGACTTTAATCCGCCGCTGGCAGGGAAAACCCTTGTTTACGACGTAACAGTTAACAAAAAACTTGAAACCAACGAGGAAAAAATCGCTGCATTAATTCACCGCAGAATACCCGTAGTGGATGTTGAAAAATTTAAATTTACCATCCAAGAAAAAACTTTGACAATCGAAATGCCAGAAGACACATTCTATGTCGAAGGCGTGCAAATCGCAAAAAGAGGCATTGCATTAGACGT
This sequence comes from Candidatus Bathyarchaeota archaeon, assembly GCA_026414525.1. Taxonomy (GTDB): domain Archaea; phylum Thermoproteota; class Bathyarchaeia; order Bathyarchaeales; family Bathycorpusculaceae; genus JAOAIV01. Next base: position 18,622 of record JAOAIV010000017.1, read on the forward strand.
GCAAAGATACATGCCAGAAATATCGGCGATAAAGTTTGTGGAAATCTTCAAGAGCGAGACGAAGCCAACAGCTAAACCTGAAGCAAAAACCGAGACGCAGACAGAAACAAAAAGCTAAACATTCATTTTCTTAAGCCCAAACTTTAGAATAACATTTCAGCTGATTATTCCCGTTATTTTAGCTATTTTCTCACATTCTTCCCGACTTAACCGCATCTTATGAAAAATAGTGTATCTTTCCGGCCTTATAGACGCAGCTATTGCCAGAGCATTAACTACATCTTCCTCTTCAACGCCTAACTCGCTTGCAGTGGTAGGCGCGCCAATCCGTTTTAGCGCATCTCTAATCTGCTTCCAATTTGAACCATGAAGATAAGCAGCCAAAATTGAGCCGACACCACACTGCTCACCATGCATGCCATGCGGGCACTTTACCATGTCAAGAGCGTGACTAAACAGGTGCTCCGAGCCACTGCAAGGGCGACTGCTGCCTGCAATACTCATTGCCACGCCACAGCTTATCAAAGCCTCCAAAAGCACCCTTAAACCCTCGTCATTTCCAGGCTTTATTAGATCAGCGTTCTTGATAACTAATTTGGCACTCATAAGCGCAAGGCTGGCCGCGTATTCACCATAATACTCGCCTTTTTCAGCATGCGCTAGCTGCCAGTCCTTGACTGCAGTTAGCTTTGCTATAACGTCGCCACATCCGCTTATAACCGAGCGCCATGGCGCCTGCGCAATTACGTCCGTATCAGCAATTATCGCCATGGGCGCCTGCGCCATAATCGAGTAGGGCTTGTCTGCGCCTTTAACCGACGCAAGCGGACTCGCAATGCCATCATGAGAAAGCGTAGTAGGCACACTGATAAACGGGATGCCTTGTTTGCTCGCGCTCAATTTTGCCACATCAATTTTGGTTCCTCCGCCCACGCCGATGAGCACGCGAGGCTTCCACGCCTTTATCCTCTCCTCAACCATGGTTACGTCCTTGATGGTGGCGGTTTCAACCAGAAGCACATCCACAACAATGCCCATCTGCGCAAGAAGATCGCGAACCTGTTTTCCTGCGACCTCGTAGCTTTTCGCGCCTGCGATTATGAGAGCGGATCCGCTTAAGCCGAGCCTTTGCACTGCTTCCTTGATGCGGCTTAAGTTGCCTTTCCCAACGATAACCTCTCGTGGAAGCTGCATGTAGTGATACGGCGAAGACAAATCGATCACTTTTCTCTGTTTAGCAACGAGCGCACTTAAAGTTTTTGAACATTACTGCTTAACAAAAGTTGAAAATAAACTTTGCACTTTCCTCTGGATTAAAAAGGCTTTATTTACAAAATAGACGCTATTCTACACATAAAACAGCAGCTAGGTGCGTGGGCACATCGGCTAAAACTGAGGATGTTGAAGGCCAATTAAATGCCACTGCCTTCCCCATGTATGTCTATCTGG
>JAOAIV010000018.1 GCA_026414525.1 Candidatus Bathyarchaeota archaeon
GAGGAATTGTAGGATAATAAGATCTAGCAAGCCTTTCATTAGTTTGGTTTGCGCTTCTTTTTGTGGGTTTATCATTTTTTGTTCCTTCTGTTTTTGTGTTGGACACGTATACAATATGTCCTTTATTGGACATATCTTATGTCTCTATACGGCCTAACCGCAGATATAAACGTTCACACATATTACAAGCATAAAAAAGCATAACATAACAATACCACGAACCATAAAACAACATAAACTAAATAAACCAAAACCAAAGAAATCCCAAAATAGAACACTATCTTATAGTGAAAAACCATGCCCGACCCTCATCAAAAAGAACTTGTTCAACGAATAGTCAAAAACATGCTAGATATTCAACTACTCAGAATCCTCCAAGCCAACCCATTATGGGGTTACATGATCAAAAAGAAGATAGAAACAAACTTCAAAATAAAATTAAGACACGGCGCGCTTTACCCTACCCTCAACAGTCTCGAACGAAAAGGCTTCCTCAAAAGCCAAAAACAAACACACGAAGGCAGAGCACGAAAAATCTATACAATAACCAATGCCGGCAAAGAATACCTCCAAAGCTACTATAATATCATCAAAGACCAGCTTGAAAACAAAGACCTACAATAATCTTTTTATAGACAAGCCGTAAAATAAGAAAAAACTTTTATAGCAAACAAAACGAGACCTCTGTTCTGAGGAAAATAAAAATGCAAATAGAAACTAGCAAAACCCTAGGCGGCGTAGGCGCAATCTTAATGTTCCTCGGAGTTATCCCCTTCCTCAGCTATTACGGAATTATTGAGCTTATAGGCTTAATACTTGTTATGGTCGCTCTATACAATTTAGCCGGATACTATGCTGAAAAAGGTATCTTTAACAACGCCCTTTACGGTTTGATAACAGGAATAGTCGGTGGTGTAATTGCCGGAGGAGCACTCATTCTTCTGGTTTTATCTTCGCTAACCGATTTTCTATACACTGTCTATCCAGACTGGAATGGCGATTGGTCAGCGTTGTCGGGATTAACACCCGACGTATCCAACATAGATATAAGCGCTGTAATGCCATTCATAACAGGATTTTTCCTAACACTTCTCATCTTTTGGATCTTCGCAATAATTGCATTCTACTTCGTCAGGCGTTCACTGACAACACTTTCGGCAAAATCAAGCGTAAACTTGTTCTCAACAGCCGGGCTATTAATGCTTATCGGCGCGGTACTGCTGGTAGCCATGCTCATCGGCGCAATCCTAATCTGGATAGGACTGCTGCTTTTAGCAATAGCTTTCTTCCAGATAAAACCCCAACAAGCGCAACCCGCGCCCCCATCGCCGCCCTAAATGTAAAAAGACAACAATCCCTTCTTTTTTTTATTTTATCCCTTGCTTTAAGCCCCGTTTCATTTTCAAGTGGATCATTAAACATGGGCTATCCCGCCCACAGAAATGGATATGTTTATATGACAAAATAGCGGTTGTAGTGAATACTTAATAACTAAAAAAGGGACATGAACGATGTCGGTTTGGCATGGTACTCTATTCAAAAGAAAACGCACAGGCGGCAAGAAGCACTCTTATCGTGGAAAGCGAAAGTTCGAGATTGGCGGTTTCCCAGCGGAAACCACTATCGGCGAACCAAAACGTCGTCTTGTACGAGGTCATGGAGGGCAAGTCAAAATTAAGGTCTTAAGCGAGAAGTATGCATGTGTTACTGATCCGAAAACGGGTAAAACCGAGAAGGCTGAGATTTTGCGTGTTGTCCGAAACCGTGCCAACGTGGATTACGACCGCAGAGGCGTAATAACCAAAGGCGCTGAAATAGAAACTTCCCTTGGGATGGCACGTGTCACTTCTAGCCCAGGAAGCGACGGCGTTATAAACGCTGTTCTAATAGGCAAAGAAGAAAAAAGCTAAGTGCCATTATGCATTGAGCTTTTCGGCTCGTATCTTCATAAGCTGTTTCGCAACTTTACGTATAACCTGCTCTTTTGAGCTTTTTCTCTCAACCATTATTAGCCCAGTCTTAAGCCAAGGTGTCTTCGGATAAGCCGCCTCAGCTGATACCTCGTGTTTTAAACCAGCTTTTGCCGCTGCTGCGGAGACTTCAGTGATTTTAGGGTTCGGCACAGCCAAAGCTTTGGGGACACGGCGCCCCTCTTTCCGTGTTTTAGTCTGGTCAAAGTAGGCTGGCCAAATTATGAATTTCTCCTGTTTCCGCACACTAATCACTTTCCTCGACTATTTATGAGCGTAGTAAACTACTAGTTCCGCATTGTTTTTGTCTACTCGAACGAAGCCAAACCGCTCAAACTGTATTATCTCCTCTGGCTTTAACTTTTTGCAAGCACTTTCTGCTAAACCTTTGTTCACAGAAGCGTCAGGCATAACCACTTGACATGAAACTTCCTCGCCTTCAGGTATCCAGTGGATAAGCTTGGCCTTTGCCTTCCTTGCTTCCTCGTAGGCTATGCTTACAAACTGTGCTTCCACCAAGTTAGTGCTCACACTTTTTATTATGACGTTAAAAAGTTCCATTAGCCTCAGCATTTCGCCAGCTTTTGCTACGTCCGCGTCCTTTTTTGCAATCCAGAAAAACGCTGTGTCTTCCCCTTTTGGTGCTACCGTGTATTCCCTTTGGCCAACCTCAGGTTTTTCGGGATGTAGCGGAAGCTTGGCTGACAATGCGCTAGGAACATTTTTGACTTTCAGCTTAACAGGCTCAGATACAAAGAAGTATCTGTTACACTGTGGATCCAAGAGTTTGCGATTATAAGCATAAAGATTCTCCCAGCTTAACGTTACATCCGCGGTTTTAGGCCCTACATCAACTATCATTTTCTTAATAGCTGCCGGTGTTATTCCTCGCTTTCGCAATGCAGCGAAAGTTGCCAGCCGCGGGTCATCCCAACCTTTGTAGATGCCTTCGCGTATGCCCTGGACAATTTTTGACTTGCTTAGGAAAGCGCCTGTTATCTTCAGCCTGCCATAATGTATCGCTTCAGGATACGTCCAGCCTAGATGCCTATACATGTATTCCTGCCTTACTTGATTTGTCAGATGTTCTTTGCCGCGGATTACATGCGTAACGCCCATCAAGTGATCGTCTATGCCGGCGGCCATGTTATATAAAGGCCAGACTCGGTATTTGCTGCCTACACGCGGATGCGGATACTTCTCCGTGTCGATAATCCGCAGCGCTGGCCAGTCGCGCACCGCAGGGTTCGGATGCGTCAAGTCGGTTTTAACGCGCACTACGGCTTCGCCTTCGCCGTAGCCGCCTTCCAACATAAGCCGCCAGCGCTCAATCTGCTCCTCCGGCGAAAGATCTCGGCAACTGCATGGCGCGCTCTTCAAAATGCGTTTTCGGAACTGTTCGGGTGGGCAGAGGCAGACGTAAGCGTTTCCTTCCCGAAGCAGCTGCTCCGCATACTTGTAGTAGATGGGCAGTCGGTCGCTTTGGATATACTCCTCATCTACTTTGCAGCCAAGCCACGCCAGGTCTTCGCGAATGGCTTCGTAGAATTCCAAAACAGGCTTCTTCAGCTTTGGATCGGTGTCCTCAAAGCGCAGGATAAATTTGCCTTTATACATACGTGCGTACTCGTGGCTTAGGATAATGGCCCGTGCCGAGCCCAAGTGCAGTACACAGTCGGGGTTCGGCGAGAACCGCGTAATTACCAGCGAATACCTTTCGGCACTTGGTAAAGGTGGAAGATGCTTTTCTTCTTCAGCTGCCTTTTCCTTTTTAAGGGCTTCAGGCCATTTTTCTTCAACTATTCGCTTCTGCTCGTCAATTGAAAGGCTGTTGACTTCGTTGACCACTTTGCCGATTAGGCTTGCCAACTCTTTCGCTTGGATTTTCAGCTCCTGTCTCTCGCCGATGACTTTGCCAATGATCGCGCCTACTTGAGCCTTTCCATCGTGCTGCAGTGCGTTCAATAAAGCCGCTCTTAGAATAAGCTCTCTGAGGGTTATGTCATTCTCCAAAGCCAAGGGTTTTACACTCTTTATGAGTTTTATATGGTTCTTTTAATGAGAAATCCAGCGAACGCTTTTAATTTTTCCTTAGCCGCTGAGGCTGGCAAAAGCTTGTCAACTTCATTCCAGCTTTCCTTAACTATCCGCTCAGCAGTCTGCTTCACGTAGTCTATGGCGCCGTATTTCTGCATTAGCGCGATGGCTTCGTTACGAAGCGCCTGATCTGAAGTGTGCATGTTAAGAATCTGAATTAGTCGCTGCCTCTCGGGGATGCTTGCCTTCTTTATCGTGTAAATGACCATGAGTGTTCGTTTTCCCTCAGTGATGTCTTGGCCGACGCCACCCTTTTTTGCTGCAAACTCTTTGCCAGTTAAGTCCAAGACGTCATCTTGCATCTGGAAGGCTACGCCAACGCTTTCAGCATAGCGCCCAAGTTTCTCCACTAATTCAGTATTGGCGCCTGAGAGAACCGCGGCGATTTTGGCGGCCATACGCGCCAACGTGCCGGTCTTGTAAGCACACATCTGTAGGTAATCCTGTTCGCTTAGCTTGTCAGCGTTTGCTATACCCCGATGCCACGCTATATCCATCGCTTGGCCCATGCTGAGGTTTATCATTTCCGCAGAGTAAATCTCATAGATGTCCCTGACAGTTTCTGCTGGTAACTCTTGCTTTTTCGCCATTAGCGGCAGAAGTGGCAGGTAGTACATGGCGTTTCCGGCGTTAACTGAGATGTCCAAGCCGAAAATTTTGTATGTGCATGGTTTTCCACGTCTAAGCTCCGAAGAGTCTTCGATGTCGTCGATGATGAGCGTGCCGTTGTGCACAACTTCGGGGATTATGGCGAAGTCTAAGCAGTCTTCCGGTTTTTTCCCAAGTGCTTCGCAGATAAGCAGGAAAAGAGCTGGTCGCCATCTTTTTCCTCCTCTGTCCAGCATATCCCAGATAGGCTCGGCTACGCCCTTGTTTAACGCTTCTAAGTTGAAGCTGTATTGGGGTGGATTGACTTTAAATAGAATCGCATTTTCAGAAAATTTTCTCGGTATATATTTCTCAATCGCCTTGTCTATAAGCGGGGCAGTTTCTTCGAGAAATTTTTCTATGTCCATGTTTAACATGCGCCCCTCCTCGCGTAGTCTTCCACATTAAAGCCTCTTGCTTTCAGCCACTCCGCAGTTTTACCCGTAATTACAACAGGCTTTTCTGCTAGTTTAGTTACTGTGTTTGCGCCTACCAGAAACATGACATTTCGCAGTTCTTCTATAAAAATCGAAAGCACATGCGATACGTCTTTTGCGCCTTTGATTGCGGCTTGCAGCACTGGTTGAGAAACGCTTGTTAAAGAGGCCTTAAGCGCCAGCGCCTTGGCCATGTCCATGCCACTGCGTACGCCGCCGGAAGCTATAACAGGTATCTTAACCGTTTGGGTCACTTCTACAAGGCTTATCACTGTGGGGATGCCCCAGTCCCAGAAGGCGTCGCCCAAAAAATGTTGAAAACTTGTTTCTCGCCCTCTGGCACGGTAATACTCAACTGCAGCGAAGCTTGTTCCGCCTAAGCCGCCTACGTCTATCGCATTCACACCTGCAGCTTCCAGCTTTTCTGCGTCTTCCGCGCTGATGCCGGCGCCTGTTTCCTTAACTATGACGGGCTTGTCGATTGCCTCTGTTATTTCGCAGATTTTGGCGAGAACCCCTTTAAAATTTGTCTGTCCCTCTGGTTGCACGGCTTCTTGTAGCGCATTTAAATGTATGGCAACAGCGTCAGCGTCTATCATTTCTACGGTCTTCTTTACTTCCTTTACGCCGTAGCCGTGGATCAGCTGAACTCCGCCGATGTTAGCGATCAGGAAGGCGGTCGGCGCCTTTTTTCTCGCTATAGCAAAGGTTTCCACGAGCCTTGCGTCTTCAATTGCGGCTCTTTGGCTTCCAACGCCCATGCCCAAATGTAGTTGCTCCACGGCCTCTGCAATGGTAGCGTTTATGCGTGTCGCCTCGGCTGTTCCGCCTGTCATGGCGCCCACAATCAACGGGGCAGAAAAACGATAGCCAAAAACTGTTGCTGATAAATCAATTTGCGCCTTGTCAACCTCGGGCAAAGCATGATGAATGAGGTAGACATCTTCGAATCCTGCGGTGGCTTTTCTTGCCTGCGCCTTTTCGTTTAGGCAGATTTTAATGTGGTCTGCCTTGCGCTTCGCGGTTTCTTCTGCCAAGCATTATTCCTTCTCTAAAAGTGTACCCTCAACCTTGTCGCCGATGAGAGCCTTGTAAGTGCGGTTTGGCTTAGCAGCGTTCACAATAGTCACTGGCACACCTTGCTCTATTACGGGTATGAGCTCGTTTATTTTGCCAAGCATGCCGCCTGTTACATCAACACCTGCTGAGCCCGCCAGCTTTGACTTAACTTTTTCAAGTTCGCTTAGCGTTAGGCGCGTGTATAGCTTGGCGTTCTTTGAAGTTTTGGGATCTGCGTCGTACAAGCCGTCAGTGTCCACTCCTATTACTATTTTGGCTACGTTAAGCTTCAGAGCCAAGTAGGCCACAAGCTGGTCGCCGCTGAGCACGGTGAAACCCAGTTTTTCATCCAAAACGGCGTCACCATAAAGCACCGGAACAAAGTCCATGTCAACCAATCGCTTCAGCACGGTCTCATCGAAGGTTTTGATTCTGCCGTTCTCAGTTATTACACATGATGAGGGCGTGACGCTTACGGCTGGTATACTATGCCACACAAGAGAATCCATCACTAAGCCATTAAGCACTGTCATGACATGATGGGTTTCCGCGAACCCGATTTTCTGTGTGTCTTCGCGCAAGCCCTCTTTTATTCCATATTTCTGCGCAGTGGGATGCCCGAAACTTCCTCCGCCATGCACTATCACTAAGCGTTGCATATTCGCCTTCTGAATTTCTTCTGCTAAACGGTTTATGACTTCGGTTCTGGCTGCGAGCTCGCCGTTCTTGTCTGTTATCACGGAGCCGCCAATTTTCAAGATCGTAGTTCTTGCCTTATCCAATTCTAACACACTTTCCACTGTTGATTGTCAAATTAGTTTTTTATTAAGGTGACTGTGCCGTTGTCTATGCGCACCCGGTTGCTTGTTTTAATTTTTGAAATATCAATCTTGTCAACGCAGGGTATCTCGGAGATTATGGCGCCGACGGCGACTATAGTCTCACACTCTTGATTAATTATTCCCGATGGTGCCGTGCCATTCTTCTTCATGCGATAAAGCGTGTATGAGCCAACAGTAGAGCCCTTACCCGTGGGAAAAACGAGAATCTTGCCTTTGACGCTTTGCCCCCGCAGTTCATGGTCTTTGTCGATTACCTCGCCCGTGTTAGGGTCTACTCCACCGTAGAAGGAAATCGGCTGCGTGGTTACCAGCGCTTCGCCTTCCGCTTTGCCCTTGAAAATTACTCTGCCCTTCATCTCCATTTTCCAGTCACCGCCGCCTCTATGCACTCTTCTAGGCTGCCCATTCGGGTTTTCATGCCATTCTGCCTTGAGTAGAAACAGCCCTTCGCAGAGGTCGTGGCTAAAGCTTTGAATCGGCCTTTCAGCGGCGCCACTGCCATGCAAGTGTCACAGGCGAATTTGCCGCCTGCCTGCTCAATTATGGCGGTGTAGCCGCGTTTATCCGCAAGCTGCTTCGCCGAACGGGAGGTTGCAACCCAGAATTCGGTGTTCGCAGCGATTTTTTTGCCCTCCAGCAAGCTGGCGATTTCGGCTATCTCCTTGATCGAACAGTGGGGGCAGCCGATGCATACGAAATCTATGTCGCTGACTTCATCGTTGACGCGGTCATAGGCTTCTTGAATATCACGCTTCTCAATTGTAACTGTTTCCTTCGGCAAGGGCCAACGCTCGGCGCCGGGTGTTATGCCCTCCATGTAGAAGAGCGGTTTAGCCCCGTAGGTTACAACCGAAGCGCAGAAAGACTTCAGCTCGTCTACTTCAGCGTCCTTCACGCCTGTTATGTAGGGGATTTTGTTTTCCGCCTTCTTCCCTATAGCGTAACCCAACGCGCCCCAATCTGAAAACTTCGTTAAATCGGCTTCCACCTTAACATGGATGTCTGGCACGCGGTTCTCGTCCAAATGCAACCCGTAGCAGGGTGTTTTGCCGACGAAGGCTGCTGCAAGTGCTGATGGGCCACCTTCACGGTTGGTTTTTGCGCCGAGAACCGAGTTGGCGAATGTAACCGCTGATGACTCGGACCATGCGACGTGCTCGCCGTAGCGGGGCAAATTCCCTATAAGGTAGGGTGTGCATGTGCAGGATACGAGTATCCCCATTTTCTCGAAGGCTTGTATCCCCAGTTCCTGCTTTTTGGCGAAGTCTTCGCTTATGCCGAGCTGCCGCCAATTCTCCAGATCCATGCCCGCCGGATTTAGTGTCGTAAGCACTTTGACTTTGCCGTCCTTCGCCAGTTCGTTCAGAAATTCCAGTCCTGCGTCTCCGAGGTTGTGGTATGAGACGCCTGCGACTTGGACGGAACTCACTTTTATTAGGCGTTCAGCGCCGTAGATTTCTCCGAGGGCAACAAGGATCTCCATGCTTTTTCTTACGGCGTAGCCTTCTTCGCCTTCCAGCATCCGCTCTTCTTCTTTTGTGAGATACATCTGCTCATCACAGAAACTTGTTCAAGTCCACTTTCTTATAAGCTTCCTTAACGAAGCCCTTGCCCGTCGCTGCAATCGGTATCGTCGCGTCCATGCCCATCTTGCACGTAGTCGCCTTCTTCCCCTCAGTCAAGTCGCCCGACGGATCCAGTGATGAGCCAGGCTGATTGGGGAGGATAACAGCATTTTTGTCTGCTTGGAAGCGTGTTGCAATCGCCCACTCAACATCATGCGGGTCGTAAATGTTTATGTCCTCGTCAACTATGACCACGTGCTTCAGCGAGCCATGACCCTTGAACGCTGCGTCAATTGCCTTCTTCCCATCGTCAGGATTGCGCTTTTTTATTTGGACAACCGCGTGAAGCCAGCTGCAGCCGCCCGGCGTTATGTAAACATCTCGGCTCTCGCAGACCTTGTTAACTTCGTTGAAGATTGTTGGCTCTTTAGGCATGCCCATCAGGAACTTATGCTCACTCCTGCCTGCGAGTATTGTTTGGTAAATCGGGTTTTTGCGGTGCGTTATACACTTGATTTCTATAACTGGCTGCTGTCTAACCTTGTCAACTATCCCCGTCAAGTCTAGGAAGGGACCTTCCGGCGCCTTCTCCTTGGTAATTCTTCCCTCAAGCACTATCTCGCAGTCCTTTGGCACTTCCAAGTCTATGGTTTTGCATTTGACAAGCTGCGTTTTCTCCAGCGCGTTAGCCATGCCCAACTCGTCAACGCCCATTGGCAGCGAGGTTGCAGCCGCGAGGAGAACAGCGGTGGAGTTGCCTATACAGATGGCTATGTCAAGTTCTCCGCCTGCCTTCTTAAGCGCTGTGTCAGTGCCGCGGTTCTCGACGATGCGGGCTACAAAACGCCTTTTATCAAGCAGCATCAGCCTGTGAAAGCACATGTTTCGCGCCTTGAACTCAGGGTCGCGCACGATGGCTACGGCTGACGCAATGTATTTACCGCCGTCCTTCTCGGTGTAACGCATAATCGGCAGCTTCGTCAAATCAACATCTTTCTCAACAACTTCTTGGCATTCGCCTTTCTCCACGATTTCAGGCGGCACAGGATGCTCTATTGCAGTGGAAAGTTTGCGTAGCAACTGCTCCTGTTTTATTCCCAATGCACGAGCAATCAAGTCTCTTGAAGACACAAGACCTGCAACAACGGGAATGCTGGATTCTTTAACTTTCTCGAAGAACACAGGTTTTTCGCCGAGCGCCTCAATTATCCCAGCCATCTCATACTCGGTTGACACGGGCTTGCTTATGTGAATTAATTCGCCGCTTGCGCGAAGCTGCTCCAAAAAACCTCTAAAACCCAAATCTAAATCAACCCTCTTCACCATAATAGGCTTAATTGCCTTTATAGCCTTTTAACTCCAATCTTGGTTCGCAGCACCTCAAAGCCTTCTTTCTCTATGGCTCGGGCAACTTTTTCCTGAAGCTCCTTGCCTGGCGTAAGCGCCACCATGCAGCCGCCGCCACCGCCGCCAGTAAGTTTCGCGCCGAAAGCGCCTTGCGCCCTAGCCAACTCCACTAAAAAGTCAAGTTCCTTACAGGACACCTCAATCTCCTGCAGTAAACTGTGATTCTCATTCATTAACTCGCCAACTTTTCTTAGGTTAAATTCTTCCAGCGCTTTCCTCGCTGCGAAAGCCAAAGCTTCTGCCTGCTTAAAGAGTGCATCATATTTCTGCGGGTTTTTCTTTTTTCTTTCCGCGACGCCCTCCACCATGGCTTTAGTGTTTGCCACAATCCCCGTGCTTCCAATGACGATTTCAACTGGCTTCTGTATGCTTAAACGCTCAATTATGTTCTGACCACCAGCCATGTTCCTCTTAAACCAGAGCAAGCCGCCATATGTGGCGGCGGTGTTGTCAATGCCTGAAGGGTTTCCGGCATAAGCCTTTTCGGCTTCATAGGCGATCTCATTAATTCGCTCATCCGATAAATGCAAGTCGAATTCTTCTGAGATAGCCCGAGCGATGGCTACGCTGCTTGCGGCTGAAGCGCCAAGGCCGCTGAAACCCGGTAGCGACCCGCCCAGCCAAATGCTAAAGGATGCATTCTGCGGCTCGAGACTCATGGCTTTGAGCATGCGTTCTATGGATTCTATCTGCTGCGCCTTTTCTCTTCTGTGTAACCCTTGGAGCCTCTTCGCTCATCCTTAATGGTGATCCCGTTCGGCGTCTTTTTTACCTCTGCTTCTGTTGCAGAGTCAATTGCTGAGACAATGCCGGGAACACCGTGAACAACGAAGTGCTCACCGAATAAGATTACTTTACCGAAACCATAACCCCTTCCCATTGGATAACACACCTTCTTTGAGAATAGCTATGTTCAGATTAGATAAAAACATTCTTTCAACCGATAGTATATAGACACTATCACTGATAGCCGCCGCAAACAGTCATTTTAGCCGCTAAAATAAGCAAGCGCCAGAGGGGCAATTAACAGCATCAAAAATTTACAAGGAGCCATCAAACAAAAAAGGCAATCAATACTTCCTACATCAAAAGTTCTTAAATACCCCTCGTATTTGGCGCCTATTAGAGGTTCATTGCAGAAACCTATAACGGGTCTCCCTGAGCAGTATAACACCAAATATCAAAAGCGGAAACGTATTTACATGTTTTTGCACAGAACTAATATTTATCGCCTGCAGATAAGCTACTTCGGACTGAGTTAAGGCATACGCGCCGACGCTACTTTTTGAAGCACACCGCGGCATACCCTACTACGCTGGAGTAATCACCTGTTACGTCGCCGCTGCTCTTGTAGCAAAGCAATTTCGCTTCTTTGGCGCCTAGCTTTTTCGCCACCGTTATTAACGCTGCCATCGGTCCATAACCACAGGCAGATACATCCTGCGACTCAACAATTTCGTAGAATTGCTGTTCATCCATGGCTTCTACGGCCTTAAGTGCCGCCAAATCTTTCGCAGCCGCTTTCTTTTGCGGCTCATAATGTGTCATATCCGAGGAAGCAATAACCACCGCGTTTTTGCCTGCCAAAACTTCGGCAAGCGCCTGCCCAACCTCCATGGCTGAAAGTAAATCCTGCAGTTGGAAGCATATGGGCACAAACTTGAAAGTTCCGCCGTAGATGTACTGCAGAAAAGGCAGTTGAACCTCAATTGAATGTTCAAAACGATGCGCAAGCTCATCCACATCAACTAAACTCGATTTCTGGATTATTTGGTCAGCCACTTCCTTGTCGATTTCAACGTCGCCCAACGGCGTGCGCCAAACGCCTTCATCCATTAAAGCCAAAGCGCTGCCGTAGCCCGTGTGATTTGGGCCTAGTATTATAACCGTGTCTGGCTTGCCATCCGCTGCCAACTCATAATAGGCATGTGCTGCTACTGGGCCAGAATACATGTAGCCAGCATGTGGACAAACAAGGCCAACTATTTTCCGCTGTCCTTTATCGTTGAATGCTGGAAGCTTTTTTGGGCCTAACCCATGGAGAAAACAATTTTTAACTTGAGCTCTCAGCTCTTCGGCGTTCCCCTCATAGAACATGCCTGCGACGCGTGGACGCCGAATAGCCGTCATCTGCTCAGCTTTCTTCCTCCTCTTCCTTTGAAAGCTTAGCCTCAAAATCTTCAATTGACGCCGCTGGATCTTTGTCTGCGGCTAACTCGCCTCTTTCACGCAGAACCTGCCGAGCGAGAAGCCAGAAGATAACTGCTAAGGCTCTTCTGCCTTTATTGTTGGTTGGAATAACGAAGTCTATTCCCACGAATTCATTGTCAGTGCTGCATAAAGCCACCACTGGTATCCCCATCTTTGAGGCCTCCTTAACGGCCTGCGCGTCTGCTCTTGGATCAGAAATTACGAGAACTTCAGGATCTATGCGATTACTATACAAAGGATTCGATAAGAGTCCTGGAATGAAACGACCCACTATTGGGGTGGCTCCAGTTAGCTCGCAGAACTTCTTAACCGGTTCATGGGCATAAAGACGCGCCGCTGCTACCGCCACTTTAGCCGGTTCAATTCGTGCTAGAAATTTAGCGGCAATTCTTATGCGTTCATCTGTTTTTTTAACATCTAAGACAAATAATCCATCGGGTCTAACGCGGTATATAAATTGCTCCATATCTCTTGTCTTCATTCTTGTACCTATATGTATGCCTGCTGATAGAAGGGTATCTCGTGCTAGCAAGAGTCCTTCCATCATCGGCTCTTCTTGTTCCTTTTCAGCTTTAATTTCCTGCGAATTTTCAGTTGGCGAATTTCCACTTATTTCTTCTGCTGTCATTTACTTTTCTCTCCTTTTAAAGTATTTTCAAATTAGCCATTTTGGCTTTATCCCCTAAGAAATGCTCGATCCTTATTAACTCATTTATTTTTGCAATACGGGCGCCTTCGATGACGCCTGTTTTTATTATTGGGCATCGGAACGCCACTGCCAAATGCGCAATGTGCCAATCGCATGTGTCTCCCGAGCGATGCGACATCACTGTTGTATAGCCGTGTTTCTGGGCGGTTTCAATTGTCTCCAATGCGTCGGTGAGTGTACCAATCTGGTTGACTTTAATTATAATAGCATTTGCTGCATTAAGCTTTATTCCATTTTGCAACCGCTCAATATTGGTTGTGAACAAATCATCGCCGCAGATGAAGCAGTCCTTAACTTTTCGGGTAAGCTCAGCGAAACCTTCAAAGTCTTCTTCTTGAAAAGGATCTTCAACATAAACCAGATGATATTTCTCTATTAAGTCTAAAATAAACTCAAGTTGTTCAGCACTATCCCGTTTTTTCCCTTCGCTTTCATAAACATACTTTTCCTCTTTTTCCCGCCATAGGGAAGACGCTGCCACGTCAAGACCGAAGCCACATTCAAAATCCAACTCGTTGCTTACTTCCTCGCATGCCTTGGCGATTATCTCAAGCGCCTCCTCATTCCCAATATTGGCAATCCAAGCTCCCTCAGAACTTATTCCGCCATTAAAGAACTTATCTTTCTTTTTTAAAGCGTCACCTATCTTTTTATGAATCTGAACATTAGCTGTTGCGGCCTCAAGAAATGACTCGGCGCCATATGGCATTGCTAAAAACTCCTGTATATCTGGAGCTTTCCCTTGTGCATGTGCTCCTCCGCTTATACAGTTTCCAAGCGGGTATGGAAGCGCATTAGCAATGCTTCCACCTAAAAACTGGAACAGCAGAAGACTATGTGAATTAGCCGCTGCCTCCGCGCTGGCTAAAGATATGGCAAAAGCGGTGTTCCCGCCGATATTCCCAAAGTTTTCTGTGCCGTCAATTTCGTGAAGCATGTTATCAATCTCTTCTTGGGAGTCAGCGTTTAACCCTACAATCTCAGGAGCTATTAACTCTTCAATCTTCTTTAGCGCCTGATCTACACCGCCTTGTGGGTAATACGTCACTTCAGCATTACCGCGGCTTTTTCCAGCAGGCGCAGATGCTCTTCCAAAACCTGAAGCTGTTATAACGTCAACTTCGATGGTTTCTTCTCCTCTGCTATTGAAGATTTTCCTAGCGATTACATCTTCAATTGTTGAAGACACGGTTTTAGCCTCAGCGCTATACCCTTTTATTTAGCCATTATTTACTCTTTCGGAAAAATGATGTTTAACTCCATGTTTAAAGCATGCCGCCAGCGTTAGACAACCCCGGCAAACAAACGAGCGGAGTAAACTATATTATTTCAGTCAGCTTTCTGGGCACAAAGCATAGCTAAAAATAAATCTACACAAGTATTGTGGGATACTATGCGACTAATGCTTAGCTGCTCCGAACTTGGGTTAGGACATGTTTCCCGACTTATACCGCTGGGGAAAAAACTAGAGGAAAATGGCCATGAGTTATTCTTTTTCTCAGGAGGCAAAGCCTACGAGTTGCTAAGGAAGGAGTTCAAAAACGTTTACCCCTGCACGCCCGTAGGATGGTATGAAAACGCTGCTGGAATAGTTACTTCCGCCTCACTCATCAATATTCTGTTTCCTCTTCCATATTTTAACCATGAAAAAGGTAAGTTCGCGATTAAAAACTCAAGTGGAATGGAAACTATCCATCGCTATTATGACCTCCGACAGCGCATCAGGAAGATTAAGCCCGACTTGATAATCGCCGATGGCGATATACATGCACTGCGACTCGCGGGCAGATGGAATATCCACTCAGTCTACATAACAAACGTGGTTCGACCAAGTTACCGCTTTTCCACAGTCCTTAGTCCAGGCGAACGAATAGTGGAACGCTATGTGAAGCAATGCACAAAAATAATCATTCCCGACAATCCGCCGCCATATACCATTAGCGAATACAACATTGGCGATTTGGACAGCGTAGGCATAAGCGAAAAAGTAGAGTTTGCCGGCAGTTTCCTCGACACAACCTATGTGCCCGGCGCAGAAGAGCACATATTCGTTCCCATAAGTGGGCCTTACGGAACACGCGCTAAACTAATGCATGCTGTTCTGCCAGTGCTTGAAAGGTTTGAAACGAAAAGCATAATCAGCCTTGGGATGCCCGGCGAAAAAATCACCGCGAGGAAGGGCAACTGCGAAATTCACACGTGGCTTTCTGTGCAGGAACGCTGCGAATGTATGCGAAATGCTAGGCTGGTTGTCTTCAGTGGCGGGCACATGAGCTGCTTTGAAACCGTAAAATATGCGAAACCAAGCGTTTGCATTCCAACGCAGCCTGAGCAGATGGGGAACGCTGCGAAGCTGCAAAAGTTGAACTGCTCAATAACCGCCAAAAACGCGCAGGAGTTCAAGGCTGCCGTCCAAAGAATCGAAGATGAAAGACAAATTTTCAAACGAAACGCCATGGCGCTTAACGAGTTTTCTCACAAGTTTAAAGGCTTAAAACGCGCAGTCGAGATAATTGAAAGCGTGAAAAAATAGGTGTGCCTGCCTATTTCTTACTTAGGCTCAAGCGTTTTACTTTGCCCCCAGGTGCTTCTTCCTCGAAAATGACGGCATTGAATTTATAGATTCTTGTGCCCTTTGTCAGCCAGCTATCAGGTGGCAGCCCAGCTTTGACGCAGCATTGGCAGAGAAATTCTTCCTCGCACCAGCCCAATTCCACGGGAACCTGCGGCAGAAGTAGCCCCCTAAAGAAGCCTTTCTCCACGATTAAACCGTCTTCGCCTACTTTAATTTTAGACACGTAATCCGTGGGCTTTGCCGCTTCTATCAGCTCAGGCGGCGTAAGCACACTCACTTCAAAAACCACGTTGCCCAACTCTTTCAGAGAAAGTGGATGAAAACGCGGGTCGCGTGTTGCCGCGCTTATGGCTGAGTCAATGACTGCTTCCACAAGCGGATTAGTAGGGTAAGGGTAGCCTATGCAGCCGCGAAGGGTCTTTTCGCCATTTTTCAAGATATTTATCGTGACAAAAACGCCACAGTGCTCAAACAGCTTTTTAGGCGTATCCGCTGGCGGTTTTATTATTTCTCCTGTTTTCAAGTATTCTTTTACTGCTTTCCGTGCAAGCTGAACGAGAAAAGTGCCCTCTCCTAAGCTTAGTTCGAAAGGCAATTCTGGTTCTCCACCAAAATTGGAAATCGTATTATCGTTAGCAGGTTTAAAGGCTATAAGGGTTTTCTTACTAAAACCTGTTGCTCAGAATTTTGTCGATTCTTCGGTTATGCCGTCTTTTGTTATTATCAGGAAGTCTATGCCGTCGCCGCTCATGGAGTCCCTGCTTATGGCTGATTTTATGGCGCGCGTAACCAGTGCTTTCGCTTCTTCCACGCTTAGCCCGTCTTTGTAGCCTTCTTCCAGAACACCCATGGCTATTTCTGTTCCAGAACCCACCACAGCGTATTTATCCGGTATAAGCGACCCTAGCACGTCCAGCACATAAAGCGCTGGTCCCTCTTCGTCCAAACCGCCTACAATTGTTTGCGTGATTAGCGGTGCGTATCGACGGTTGAAAAGGATGACGGACATGAGTTTCGCTGCGGCTTTCACGGAGATTTTTCTGCCTGTGTCCATGCTGAACAAGTTGGCTTGAGCCGCCACTTCACGTGCGAGGATTTGCATGTCGCCGACAAGGCCTGCGCAAGCAACGCCTATTTGGTCGGTGATTTGGAAAACTTTTTTGACGCCTTTGCTTACGACGAGGTAACCGTATGTTGCGCGTTTTTCAGACGCCAAGATAACTCCGTCTTTGCAAACAACGCCGACTGTTGTTGCTCCCGGAATCCAAACGTATCCTTGTTGTTGTGCTTGCACACCGTATCCTTCCATAAGTTTCCACCTTTGCCGTTGATATACACAAGCGAACCTATTAAGGTTACTTATAAACTGCCTTGAACATTCATGTTCAGTTAGGTGCCTCTCGGCGGTGTAGCTGAAGATTTCATGCTTATTAAGGTGTGGCTTGCAATGTTCCTGTTGATGGAGAATGTCTGTTTCTAAACCTGCGCGATGCCAAAAATGCGGGAAGCCTGTGGGCTATATAACTGCGCTGGCAAAGGGTTTGATCCGCCTCCAGCAGCCTCTTGAGAACGTTAAAATCGTTGTGATCTGCATAGACTGCTATGAAAAGAACAAGTAGCCGCTGGGTTCAAGCAACAAGGCTTTTACAGCAGTGTGTCCTTCGATATATTTTGGGTACAAAAAGTGATAGGTGTTTATGCCAAAAATGTTGGCGGAGTCTGGTTTGGTGTTGCTTGTGACGAGCATCGCGTTTTCGGCACTTCTTTTGCCGGCAGCGAACAAGACGCCTTAAGATGCTTGCTGAGTGGTCTACCCTTCAATGTTCCCTTCCAAGTTTTCCAGACACCTTCAACCTTTGCCGAAAAAGTTTTTGCCGTAGTGAAAAATGTTTACGATGGAAATGGCACAACGCAATCTCTGTGCTTAGTTATGGAGCATTTGCCTGATTACACACGGAAAGTGCTGGAGGCAACAAGCCTGATCCCGCTTGGCTACGTGGCTTCTTATGGCGCAATCGCCAAAGCAGTTGGAGGCAGCCCAAGAGCAGTCGGCAACGTTATGGCTAAGAATCCTTTCGCGCCTGTTATACCCTGCCACCGAGTCGTCAACGCAGATTTCACCTTAGGCGGCTACGGAGGCGGCTTAGAAACAAAGCTTGGCTTACTTAAGCGTGAAAAACGCGGATACCCTTCGCCGCGGCAGCTTACTGTGCGTAGCATGAAACTGCAAGTTTTCCCAGTCGAGTTTGTTTTAAGAAAACTCGAGAGAAAACATTTTGTTGGTTTTTAGAAGAAGCTCTGTATAGGTGAATCATCCGTGACGGTTGCTGTTTTGATTTCTTCAATTTTGGTTTTGGTCAAAGCCTTTATCCTGTCGAAGTCTGATATTTCGCCATAGCTTACCAATGTTATAGCCGTGCCTTCTTCTCCTTTACGTGCAGTTCTTCCCACGCGATGGAAGTAAACAGGCGCATCCAGCGGCACATCATAGTTAATTATGTGTGTTATGCCTTCTATATCTAACCCTCTGGCCGCAACATCCGTAGCGACGAGAAGGCGCAGTTTTCCACGGCGGAAATCATTGATTACGAAGTCTCTTTGCGACTGCGTGAACCCCGCGTGCAACGCCTGCGCCCTGTATCCCTTCCGGCTTAGCTGCTCCGAAAGTTTGCTTGCGCCGTGGCGTGTACGACAGAAAATTATGGCTTTTCCCATGTGGTTCTCACATAGGATTTTGCAGAGAGCCTCAAACTTGCCCTGCTGATTGACGATGGCATAGTACTGTTTCATCTGCGTTAGTGCAATTTCGTCTTTGCTTACAAGTATCTTCTCCGGTTTTCGTAGGTACCTATCGCAGACGCTCATCACCGCCTCATCTATAGTCGCCGAGAAGAGGCAAGTCTGCTTGTCACGGGGCGTTTTCCCGAGAATATACTTTATGTCATCGATGAACCCCATGTCCAGCATCCTGTCTGCTTCGTCAAGGACTACCATCTTAACTGACGACAAGTCTAGTACACGTCTTTCAAGCAAATCGATTATGCGGCCTGGCGTGCCCACAACAATCTGGGCGCCTGCGGTGAGCTCACGTATTTGCCTGCCAATTGGCGCTCCGCCGTAAACTGGCAACACACGCAGACCAGTATACTTCGCGAAACGCTTTAGATTATCCGCAACCTGCACAGCAAGTTCGCGTGTAGGCACTAAAACTAAACCTTGAACCTTTCTGATTTCAGGATTTAACTTTTCTCCCATGGGCACACCGCACGCTGCGGTTTTACCCGTGCCCGTCTGTGCCTTCCCGATGACATCTTTGCCTTCGAGCAATGGCACTATAGCTTGAGCCTGAATTGGAAAAAGACTTTTGAACCCAAGCTCTTCAACACCCTTCAAGACTTCCATGCTTATGGGCAAGTCTCTGAATGATTGCATTTTCATATTACTCATATTTTTTCTCCTGCCACAAAATTTTCATGGGTTTTCTAAAGCTTACAAAAGCTTCGTTAACGACATGATTAATGTGACGTATCAAAAGCCTTAGCGCGCCTATAAAAAGGTTTAGCATGCTTTCAACTGAAAGAATCACTATACGAGCCCATTTTTCCTGAACAATATTGAAATAACTTATTCAGCGATGCGCGATAACTTAGGCGACATGCTCCGCCGTTGTTGAAAGGCAAGACGAATGCAATAAAACTGATGCTGAAGAGCACTGGCTGTTAAAACGTGATATGAAGGGAAACAGAGTTGATAGCGAGGCACTATTGAATTGCCTCTACCGGAATGACTTCCATCTCTACGCTCGCTTCTTTCTCAGATAAACCGTAAGCTGAAGGCGACTTTGGCTTCTGCACATCAGCAGGTCTAACAAGCTCTTGAGTAACAAAAAAATCAAACAGCTTCTTCACTTCAGCCAAAGTAGCCCTTTCCTCTGAACATGGACTCCGCTCAGAAACAAGCCGCTTAGGATAATAATATAGCGCAAAGTAGTGTTCGCCGCCTGCTTTTTCCTCTTTTATTTCCATCCAAGTCATCTTTTCGCGCTCGAAAATCAGCTTCAGCTTGCCCGCAAGCGCCAAATCAGAATCCGTGAACACTTTTGAACCCTTGGAATCAACAGCGTACGCTATCGGCGTGCAGAAAAAGGCGTCTCCCTTAACAGGCTGAACAAAAATCACATCTCTAATCTGCCGTTTACTCTTACCAAACATAATTCGTCACTAAATAAGCTACGTGCATACCTCTTTTATGAATTATTAATTCTGGTGCTGAATTCAAAATCAACAAACGCT
>JAOAIV010000019.1 GCA_026414525.1 Candidatus Bathyarchaeota archaeon
GCCTTGTGGTGGTCGTTGCTGCCGTACTGAACGAAAATGTGCACGTTCGCGCAGAGCGAAGTGGCCAGCGACTCAAAGAAGTGGTTAATGTCCTCGGCGGGCATGTCTTCGATTTTCTTGCCGCGTAATTTCAAGTCAATCTTAAAGTAGGGTCGCTTCACGAGGTCAACAGTTGCAAACGCTAAAGAGCAGTCCATGGGCGCCGCCGCATAGCCGAACCGCGCTATGCCTTCGCGGTTGCCTAAAGCTTTGTTCAGCGCTTCGCCTAGGCCAAGCGCCAAGTCTTCAACCGCGTGGTGCCGCAAGTCACCTTTAACTTTGGCTGTTACGTCTATCATGCTGTGCGTCGCCAAGGAAGTAATCAGGTGATCGAGAAAGGCCACGCCCGTGTCGGCGGCGGCTTTCCCTTCTCCATCAAGGTTTACGCTTACATGAACCTCGGTTTCCTTCGTTCGCCTATACGCTTCCTCTTTCCTCATGCATTTCACCTAAACTTTCTTTTAACGCGTTTAGGAGCTTCACGTTCATTTCAGGCAAACCAACCGTTGCTCTGAGACAGTTTGGGTAATCCAGCAGTTTACCAAGCTTCTTGATGATTACGCCCTTCTTTAACAGATCAACGTAAACCGCGTCGCATGACCTGCGTGTATTGAAGAGCACAAAATTTGCCTGCGAATCGAACGCCTCCACGCCTCTTATCTCGTTCAACTTGCTTATCAGTTTTCCCCGCTCAGCCTTTAACGCGGCAACAGCCGCTTGCACCATGCCAACGTTTTCCAGCAGTTTCCTGCCCATAGTCAATGAGGCAACGTTTATTGCGTAAGGCGCTGGAATCTTGTTAACAGCCCGTGCCAGCGCCGGATTAGCCACAGCATAGCCAAGTCTAAGCCCAGCCAAGCCGAAAGCCTTCGAGAACGTGCGCAAAACCACAAGATTCTCGTACCTCTCTACAAGCGGCACAACTGAGTACTCCGCGAACTCGCCATAGGCCTCATCAATCATCACTAAACCGGGAAAATCTTCGATTAAAGCTTCAATCTCCGCCGAGGCGAACTGATTTCCAGTCGGGTTATTCGGCGAGCACAAGTACAGCAGCTTTGTTTTAGATGTGAAAGCAGCACGCAACCCTTCAACATCGAGCCTGAAATCTTTCTGAAGCGGCACAGCCGCATACTCAGCGCCGTTATATTGCACGCAATAGCGGAAGACACTGAAGGTTGGTGTGAATGTTAAGGCGACATCGCCTTTACCCAAAAAAAGCCGGGTAACACGATCCATCACTTCATCGCTGGAGTTTCCCACTGCAACATATTCAGGCTGCAACCGAAGATATTTAGCAATGGCCTCGCGAAGCTGCTCTTCCTCCTCCTGCGGATAAAGGCGCAAGTCACATTCCTCTGCCACTTCTCGAAGAAGCGCAGCGATTTTTCCCCGTGGAATGTACATGTTCTCGTTAAAGTTCAGCTTGACAATGGCCGCTGGCGAAAGCCCATAATCTTTTGCTACGCTCGCTATGGTTTTCTCAGGCGCATAGCTCTCTAAAGCTTCTATCGCCGCTAGCTTTGCTTCCAGCCACTTCTTACCTTCTGCGTTCATTTTTCCAGTCTCGCTTCCAAAGCTTTATAGTGATTAGGAAGGTTCTCCGCCGCAGTCATAACCTTCACCAGTTTCTGGACACGCTGCAAACCTTCCCGTGAACACTTAACAATATTGACTCTTCTAACGAAGTCAAGCGCTGACAAACCAGAGAAGGCGCTGCCGAAGCCGCCTGTGGGCAAAACATGATTGGTGCCGCTGGCGTAATCGCTTAAGGCGACGGGGCTGTAAGCGCCGACGAGGATTAGGCCGGCGGTCGTGATTTTCCCCGCTATATTCTCTGCAGCCTGCGTCATTATTTCAATGTGCTCCGGCGCAAATGCATTAGCCAAATCAACAGCTTCCGCCAAGTCTCTGCAGATTATTATGAAGCCATACTTCTCCAACGCCTCCGCAACTATTTCGCCCCGCTCCGCCGAAACCACGATTTTCTCCAGCCACTGTTGCACCTCCCCAGCAAGTTTCTCTGATGGTGTTATCAATCCAGCGATGCTGTCCACACCATGCTCAGCCTGCGAGATCATGTCAAGCGCAACAATCCGCGCATCCGCAGTTTCATCAGCTAATACGAGAACTTCGCTTGGCCCAGCGGGCATGTCAACCGCGACATCCCTTGAAACCAGAATCTTGGCTGCCGTGACATACCTATTTCCTGGCCCCACAATTTTTTTGACGGACTTAATCGTTTCTGTGCCATAGGCAAGCGCCGCAACGGCCTGCGCGCCTCCAACCTTATAGACCTCGCTAACGCCGCAGATGTCTGCGGCAACAAGCACCAGCGGGTTCACGTCGCCCTTAGCGTTAGGAGGCGAGCAAACCACTATCCTGGAGACGCCCGCTACCTTGGCAGGCACCGCGGTCATGATTAGCGTGCTTGGGTATGCAGCTAAGCCTCCTGGAACGTAGCAGCCGACGCTTTCGATTGGTCGCAGAGCACTTTGGATGGCGATACCGTCTGCGGATGTTTCCAGCGTCGCTTGCTTAAGCTTTAGTCTTTCAAATGCGCTAACTTTATTTTTCATCAGCTTGAGCGCGGAAATCTGCTCTTCGCTAACCGCTCGGTAAGCCGCTTCAACCTCTGCAGGTTTAACTCGCAGCTCGCTGGTGTCCAAGCGGACTTTGTCGAACTTGGCTGTTAACTCAACAAGCGCGGCATCGCCCTTTTCTGTTACCAAGCGAATTATGTCTTTAACGTCGCTTTCAAGCTGCTCGCTTACTTTTTCACTTGGCGCTTGCCGTTTGAGCCAGTCGGGCGGAAGCGCAGAGGATTTCCAGACCTTCACTGACGCGCGTTTTCGCACCCGTTCTCTTCTCTCCTGCTTATCTCATCCAAAGCCAGCACCTGACGCGGCTCGTAGACAACAAGGCCCTGAGCCAGCTTGCGGATTCTGGGCAAGAGGTCTATGAGGCAGTCCTTTTCGATTCCAGTGTTGACGGAACACCCGTTTTCATCAACCAAATGCGCCACTGTGGTATTCTTCAATGCAGGCAACTCGGCGAGTAGCTTCTGCAGGTTTTTCTTTTCCACGTTCAGGAATATGTGAATTCTTTTTGCGCCGTCAACAACACCCTTCAGAAGTGTTAGGATATCGAAGATTTTTTCTTTCTTCTGCGGATCAGTCAACGCTTTCTTACTCGCTATGAGCACCGCCGCGGATTGCATAACAGTCTCGATTATCTTCAAATTGTTTGCATCCAAGGTTGAGCCCGTCTCGGTCACGTCTAATATGCAGTCAGCATTCTCCGGGGGCTTCGCTTCTGTGGCGCCGAAGGACAAGAATATTTTGGCTCTCGGGTTTTCGCCCTTCCTCCACCATGGCGTTACTATCAGAGGCGCTGAGTCGCCGAAGCGCTTCTTATAGGCAGGGTTGCTCTTCACGTATTCCGTGGCGATGTTCAAGTATTCAGTGGAAACCCTAAAGTTTCTGCCCTTACTCCAAACTTCTTCCATCAGTTCAGCTAAGCTACTCGCGCTCGAGCTTTTTGGTATAGCTACTACAAGCCTTATTTTACCGTATTCCAAGTTCTGAAGGACTTCGACATCCGCACCTGTCTCCTTAATCCAGTCCTGCCCAGTAATACCAACGTCTTGCAAGCCTTCAGCGACGAAAACGGGAATTTCCTGAGGTCTAAGAATTTTCAACTCGATTTTGGGGTCATTGATTGTCGGCCGATAAGTGCGGTCTTGACCTGAGACCTTGTAGCCGGATCGCTGCAGAATTTCAAATGTTGCTTTGGATAGGGAACCAGCAGGTATGGCAAATTTTACTTTTTCCATTTTCATATCACCTTTAATTTTTTAGTAGAGATACCTCTAAACGCAGTTGGGGTATTGCCTAAGAAAACCACTCTTTTGAGGGACGCGCATAGTATAAGGTACCTTAACGCCAGTAGACTAAAGCTTGAGCTACCTTTGCCGTTAATGAATGCAATCGCCTTGTATGAACGCAATCCCTCAACTTTGCTCACTAAAGCGCACCATAAGTTGCTCGGTTCTTAATAAACATATCTTTTCGAATATTTAACATTGGCATCTTGCATCATTACTGAGGCGAAAGCGGTTTTTGCGGTTTTATTTCGAAAACCAGCGGCGGCACCGTAGTCTTAACATCCAATTTCACATCAAAAAGGCCTTCCAGAATACCCTGCCAAATTTCCACATGAGTTATAAAAGGCATTTTTATTAGCAAGTACTTGTCCTTTAAATAGAAATCGCCGAAACCTTGAACTCTTAGACGCTTGAAGATGCTTTCCCAATTCTCACGCTGTGTTGCTTGGATGCCTAGTGTAGTCTCCATTGAAACTTGTAAGGCTTCACCCATTTTTACGCCAACTTCACGCCATCTGTCTCGTGGAATGTACTGAAGCAGAATGTTCATCAATTCTACGTTGATGAATGCAATGCGGCTTATGCCGCAGTAATATTCGCCTGGGAAGCGCCAATCGTAAATCATCATGCTTCGATAAACATCAAGCATCTTTGATATGAGAGGTTTGATGCCTGGTTCTTTCCCCTCTTTTATCAGTGAATCTACGAATTCTCTTTCTTCTTTGTCAAGAATGATTGTTGTTCTCTTCGTTGACTCCTCGCCTTTGCTTACCATTTCCTCGAGACGTTTTTTCTTGTCATTTTGCATACTCTTTATACCTTTGTGAATATTTTATATGCTTTTCTAACCTTGCGAAAGCAGCGAAGATTTAATAATTACCATAATGGCTTTCTAGAAAATGCCGATGAAGAATCCAAAATGCTGACTGCAATGATGCACCCTGGGGTATCTGAGGCAGAACGTGGCTATAATGTAATAACCTTCTTTTTGCTGAAAAAGAACAGGAGCAGTAAGCCGGCTATGAAAAGGGCGAAGCCGGAAACTACTGAAGCGAAGTAATCTATATTTAAAACGTTGGCGAGTACGTAGGGAATGTACGTTGGGCCTAAGAAAATAAGCGCTACCGTGGCAATTATTAGGAGAATCTGTGAGAATTTTGAGGGAGCGAAATCTCGTCCACCACTATTGCTTTCATCTATCTCGGCCATTATGAACCCTGCTTTATTACTGTTTGATTTAATGCTTTTTCTTATAACCCTTCTTTTATTTCTTTTCCTAAAATCTTCATTAGAAATTTAAAAACTAGGAAAGCCGCACCGCGATCCGCCTTGAAACCAGGCGTGCTGCCAAGTAAACATACGCCTTCCATATTGTGTTCCTTTGCAAGCGCCAGCGTAAGCCCTGTTCCCCCAACTATTCTTCCTTTGCTGTAGATTACGGCGCCTTTTTCCATGAATTCGGCGGCTAACCGTGGCGAAGTGGCTGCCACGTAAACTTGGGGTTTATCTTCTAGCATTGGTACGCCGCCGAGGGTTATTACGAAGTGGCAACCGAGCTTCTCTATGAAATCTACTATTTCAGCGCAAACTTGATAATGCGCCACGACATCGTCGAAGGAGGGTTGCATTTCTCCCGTCATGATAACAAGATTGTTTTTCTCCATAGGAGCAAAGTAGAACTCATATTTTGGCAATAGACATATGCCCTTTGAGCTTACAGACACATAGTCTGGAAAGTAAGGGGAATATAATTCTGCGAAAAGTTTGGCACTGCAGAACTTGATCAAAAGATGAGCGGCTATTCTTCCAACGTTGCCGAAGCCGGGAAGCCCTTGCACAAAGATTGGATTTTCTAGGTCTGGTTTGAATATTTCACGAAGGTAGGGCTTATCCATTCGCCTATTGCACCATTGCTTAAATGGTTATAGTCGCGACTAAAATGCTTTCGCTAAAAACTGGAAAGAAACTATTAATATTTGGCAAGTTAGTAGTTACTAAACGGGTTTGAAGACGCTGCTTCGTAAACGTAGCGGGGTGGGGTAGCCAGGATTAACCCGCTGGGCTCATAACCCAGAGATCAGTAGTTCAAATCTACTCCCCGCTACCAAAAATTTATGCTAATCTTCTACTACGTCATAGGTGAAAATGATTATATATTCTATAGGCTGGTCAATTCGCTTGTTGTGAATCCGCTTAAATTATCATTTTTGAAGTCGATTGTGTAGCCATTTATAGTTAATCTTTCAACGTCAGCCATAGCTTGCCAGAATTCTGCTTCCAGAAGCTGCTGTCTCAGGCATTCTTTGGCTTTTTTGAGAAAACGAGTTTTCCTTGAGTCTGTTAAATTAAGCAGGTCTACTTTTTTGGGTTTTTGCTTTTTCTTTTGCGTACTCATCTGCTTTACCCGCTACAGTGTATCGGCTGTATTAATAAATCCGTTCTTTCTGGGAGCATCACATGTCAGAATTAGACATATTCCAATTTTAATAGACCGAAAATAGGCAGCGCATTAAAGGAAGCAAGTATAAGAAAAAAATGATTGAATAATGAAGATTTTCTTGTAGTTTAGGCTTTTCCTTTTTCTTCCTTGCCGAAATATGTTGTCCATTTAAGCTTGCGCGCATCTCTCTTAAATTCAAGCGAGCTTTTCTTGCACTTGCTGGAGCAGAACCATAAAATGGAACCATCGTTTTTCACGTACATCATGCCGGTGCCAGCTTGGAAATCGTTACCGCAAAAAGAACATTTTCGTGGTTTTGGCATTAGCAACCCCTCTCAGACTGTTGCATTTTTTATCGGGTAATCTTCTTTGCTTCTCTTTCAGTTTCACGTAGCATCAAAATGTCTTGGACACGCACTGGACCTTTAACGTTACGAGTTATAATACGACCTTTGTCTTTCCCTTCCAGAATCCGCACCCGCACTTGGGTAATTTCGCCGGTAACTCCCGTACGCCCTATTATTTGAATAACTTCTGCAGGAGTAAGTTCCTCTTCAGCTGCTGCTTTCTCTTCTTTGCTCATCACTGAGCGCCTCTTTTAACTTGCTCAATCCGCGCAATGATTTCTTTAATTAATCCAGCAGCTTCGCCTTCCTTTATGATGCATGCAGAAGCAGCTGGAACCTCGATGCCTACGGCATTGCCTAGTTTATCCTTGTTTGGCACGAACACATAGGGAATCTTTCTTTCTTCGCAAAGAAGCGGCAGATGTGCGACAACTTCTGGCGGGTCAACATCTTCAGCGATTACTACAAGCTTCGCTTGAGCGCGTTCAACAGCTTTGGTTGCCTCATTTGTTCCTTTTCTGACTAAGCCTGTTTTTGAAGCAATCTTCAGGGCTTCATAGGCTGCATCTACTAACTCTTTTGGTGTTTCATATTTCACATAGAATGGTTTGGACATTTAGCCTCACCCTTTAAAGGCACAGTCTATTCAACACTTCTTATTTATGAAGCTTTCGACTGAAAACAGGAAGTATCGAGTTAAAAAGCTCAGCGAAGAAGCAATTGCCGCATTTTGCCGCTTTGAAAAATACTTGATAGAGAGGCATGTTGAGCTAAATCAATTGTTTACTTCTTTTTAGACATCATCATAAGCATGCCCGAAGCGTTAAGCTTCTTTTAGCCCACTTATGCTTTATGGAAGAAGACAGGGGGGTAAGCATGAACGTTCATTATTCTTTGCGCGTTTTCTCAAGCTGGCAGAGCATTTCAAAAATCACTTTAGCCGCGGCAACTGCTGAAATTCCTTGATCGTAAACAGGTGTAACCTCCACAACATCAACCCCCACGACTCGCTTATCGCATAGTGCGCATAAGATGTCCAGCAGAGTATGCGTTTCAAGACCTTCTGCCTCGGGATTCTGCACTGCAGGGGCAAAGGCAGGGTCGAGAACATCCATGTCAACCGTTAAATAAACATGCTTATACGGTGCAAGCGCCTCTTTAAGCTGCCTAATAGTTTGCGCTGTGCCCTCTCTTCGCATTTGCTGCGCCGTAAAGAATGGGATTCCCGTTTTTTTAGCGTAAGCCAGTTCCTCTTGGCATACGGCTCTTGTGCCCACTTCGATAATTCGTGCAGGCTTTACTTCCTTATTTATCAACTGCATGAAGGTTGTATGTGAAAGCGTTAAACCCATGAACTCCTTGCGCAAATCCAAATGCGCATCAAAGCTTACCACCGCGGTATCTTTAGCTTTATCGCCAAAACCCTTCATGATGCCCAAGGTTATGGTGTGTTCGCCACCAATCGCTATCGGCAGCTTGCCAGCAGCCAAAATATCTTCAACCACCAGCCTCAGCGTGTCCACGGTTTTCTCGGGGCTTGTAGAAACATGCAAGTCGCCCAAGTCATGCAACGGCAAGTCCTCAACATCCACTCCAGTGCGGAAACTGTAGGTTTCAATATTCAAGGATGCTTGGCGGATGGCTGTTGGGCCAAAACGTGCACCCGTACGGTACGTGCTTGTAACATCAAATGGAACGCCGAAAACCACGTACTTCGCCTTTTCAAAAGGCTTCTGAAAACCGCTGAAAACGTTTGATTGCGAAACGAATAGTTCCCAATTGCTCATTTTGTTCAGTCCTTTTAAACTGCTTACTATATGGGTTGCTCTAAACTTTTTCGCCCACCATATTAGAAAAACGTTGCTGCTTACAAATTTCTACACGTTTAATCTAAAAATAGCCAAGCCCTTCCGGGCTATATACAAGCATAAGGCTATTCCTAAAACGCTGCGAAATCACAGAAACCATAGATGACAGCACTGCTGCCATATGCTGAAAACACGTTGCCTTGCAACGGATAAAAAGGCATCATTTCGCTGTAAAGGAAAGAATCCAAAAAAACGTGAAAGAGCCCATTAATGATTGTAAAAATTATTTTCTTGAGAGAAGAATGTTGCTGAATACGGAAAGCCATCATGACTTTGCCAAAGAATCCCTTTAGAAAACACGTGTCAAATGCGAGAACAAGCGAGAGAATTGTCGCGCCGATGTAAGAGTGGAAAAAGCCGTGAAAAGGATAACCATGGATACCGAAGAATGAAACGGCAAAGGGCTCTATATCTGGCAGAACACTAGCTATGAGGAACGTGGGCAAATCAAACACGGCGGATAGGAGGAAGCCAAAAAACAACGCTGGACCCAGATGAAACGGAGTAAAAGGCAACCTGTTCCTCCCCAAATCCACCATAAGCCTATTAATTCCATATGAGTTTCCAACCTGAGAAAGGGGGAACATTAAATTTATTAAATTCAGCTTTTACTTGCTAAGGTTAAAGGCGTTCACGAATGGCTTTCGCATCTAAACTTAAAAATGCTGATGTCCGCGCATTAGCGCCGGTTGCGTTCTACGGTGCAGTTGGCATAATCTTTCTCGTGCTTTTGCCCTTCTCCAATTTTCCCCCGCACATCGGCTTAACAGGAATACTTAACCTCATGGCTGCGTATGGACTCTTCAGGAATAAGTTCTGGGCTTTATGGCTCGTAACGGCCTTATTCGCCGTTGCCACCACACTCTCCCTCTACACAGTATACGTGATTGCATTCAGCAATTGGCTTGTAAGCATAAGCGTGCTTGCATACGCCATTTTGACATGGGTGTTCACCGCGCAAATCATGCTAAAAAGAAAACCGGAGGAAAACTAAGCTCAACTCATAAAAGCGCCTTTTAGAAGCGTTACTGTGACCTCTTCTCCTGCATCAATAAACTGCTGGTTTTCTGGAATCTCCACGAAGCCTTCCGCCTTCGCAAGCGTTGTTATGGCTCCTGAAGCCCCTGACTCCACAGGCACAGCAACAAGCCCTTTGCGATCATCAGGCTTTAGTTTGACCATGACGAAGGTGCGCCTGCCTTTAGCCGAGAACATCCGCGTAGCAGCCAGCGCCTTAACCGCCTTGCCTTCTGACATGCTTCTGCCTGCCATACGCTGGATAACAGGGCGCACAAGAAGATGAAACATCAAAAGTGCAGAAGCAGGATGCCCGGGAAGCGCGAAAACAGGCTTCTCGCCAACAAGAGCTATTGTGGTTGGTTTTCCAGGCTTAACAGCTATACCGCAGACAAGCAAGCCAGGCTTGCCGAGCGTGGCTATCGTCTGTGGGGTTAAATCTTTAGGACCCACGGAAACACCTCCGGAGGTTACCACTATATCAGCAGAAGTAAGCGCATGTTCCAGTGCTTCCCGTAGAGCGGCTGTGTCATCTGGAACTACACCCATGTAAATGGGTTTTCCGCCACTCTCGCAAACTGCAGTACTGAGGCTATAAGCGTTTATGTCATAGATTTTCCCATCGGGCAACGCTTTGCCAGGCTCGGTTACTTCCGCGCCTGTTGAAAGAACCGCAACCAAGGGAATTTTGAAAACTTTGATTTTGTTAAGGCCTAAAGCTGCTAAGGCGCCTATTTCGGAAGCACCTAAGACTTGGCCGGCTTTAAGCACTGTTTCACCTTTTTTTATGTCCGCACCTTTCTTCATCACATTTTCATTTGGAGTTACCGCTCTATACACGCTTAGCACATAGCCTTCTATATCAGTATCTTCAACCATTACCACGGCGTCTGCGCCTTCAGGAAGAGGAGCCCCTGTAACTATCGCTGCTGCTTCACCTGCGTTAATAATTATTTTTGGTGCTTCACCTACGCTGACTGAGCCGCAGATTTGCAAGTGCACAGGCTGGTTCTCTTCGGCGCCGAAGGTGTCAGCGGCTTTCACTGCGTAGCCGTCAACTGTTGACCTGTTGAAGGGGGGTATATCCAAAGTGGCAACTACATCCTCTGCTAATACCCGATTGTAGGCTTGTAGAAGTGAAATTTCCTCTGCACCCAAAGTTTTAAGCCCTAACTGAGCATCAATGATTCTTTTTGCTTCGTCTAAGGTCATTAACTGCCTGAACATGCTAATGTTCTTCCTCCAAGCTACCAAAAAGTTGCACGGTCACGGTCTCCCCCTCTGCGAGGCCTTCTCTGTTTTCTGGAACAATTATGAAGCCATTGCTCCGTGTCAGAGTGGAAATCATACCTGAGCCGCGGCTGCTTATTGGTTCGGCATAAAAAACATTGTTTTTTCTTATCACATGAACACGCACGAAGGTTTTCCTTCCAAGAGTAGTCGCCACTTTCTTTGTCATAACTGCGGTAACTACTGGAAGCGGTTCCGTTTGAGGCATCCCAAGCAGCTTACAGATTAGCGGTCTTCCAAACACTTCGAAGCCAACGGCCGCAGCAACAGGGTTTCCTGAAAGAATTAGAATAGCTTTACCATTTAAAACTGCAAGGGCTGTTGGCATTGCCGGCCGTATAGCTATGCCATGTGCTATTACACCAGGCTTGCCTATTTTGTTGACTGCCTCAGGAACAAGATCGAAGCCTCCGACGCTGGTTCCTCCAGTGGTGATTACGGCATCGCATTTCTGTAATGCAATCGTTATTGTTTCAGTTATTTCTTCTAAGTTGTCTTTGACGATGCCGAAGTCCACTGTTTCTGCACCAAGCACACGGCATAAAGAAGAAAGCATTACGCGGTTTGACTCAAAGATTTGGTTTTCAGAAGGCATGGCGCCTGCTTCCACAAGCTCGTTTCCCGTGGCTAAAATGCCAATACGAGGCTTTTCTGTAACTTTGATGTGGCTGTTGCCTAATGCTGCAAGCAACGACAAGTAGTAAGGCGTCAGTCTCGCGCCGGCAGCGATTATTTTTTCGCCTTTTTTAACATCTTCGCCTTTTTTCGATATGTTTCCGCCTTTTGCAAGTTGAACCCAAACTTCCAGTTTCCCTTCACGCTGCTGAGTGTGCTCCAGCATCACAACAGCATCTGCACCTTTTGGAAGCGGATTCCCAGTCCAAACCTGCTTTGCTTGCTTCTGTGCTACCTCGTCTGAGGCAGTTAGACTTAACATTACAGGCTTGAATTGGGATGCGCCTATGGTGTCATCGGCTTTAAGCGCATAACCATCAACAGCTGAGCGGTCGAACCGTGGCAAGTCCTCTTGCGCTGTTATATCTACTGCTGAAACACGATTAAGCGCCTCATTAAGAGGCACCGTAACTTGGCGTATAGGGTGGATTTGCAAAGCACCTAGCCACTTTTGCAATGCCTCATCTGCTGATGTTAATTTTTGGAATCCCCTTAATCTTGCCAACAAGATATCCTCAGCATAAAGCATTGTAGCTTACTGTAAAAAATGTATCGAGAAAACCAATTGTTAAAATTGAAGAGTAGACATGCCCTCTATGGGTTTCTGCAATGAACCTCTAATAGGCGCCAAATACGAAGGCGCTTCGGTTATTTAACCAAAAAAATAATTTGATTTTTTAGCATGAGAAGGCGGTTTTGGCAGCTTATTATTCAAAACCAATGATAATAATCTGGGATATATACAGAGATTTCATAATGAACAAATAAGCGTTTTCTGAATAGGCTATCTAAAAAGACTATATGGGTGGGCCCTATGTCAAATGCAGACAATGAGGCGGGAACCACAACAGAAATAAAGATGCTTACTTTCACGCTGGACGATGTATTTTACGGCGTTGATGTCCATCAAGTTAGAGAAGTTAAAAATTTTGAGGGAGCAACCCCTGTTCCTTATGCGCCGCCTTATGTGAAAGGCGTAACAAATCTTCGAGGCGAAATAATTCCGGTAATAGATTTGCGGAAGCGCATTGGACTAGACGAGAATAAGAAAATAAATAAAGACGCAGGCATCATGATAATCATTCAAGCTAAGCATCCTATAGGCGTAATTGTTGACTCAGTTATTGAAGTTCTAACACTGCAAAAGAAAGACATAGAAACAGGAGCAGAATGTTTCCTTAATGATCGCGCGGATGGCGTAGTAGGCATCGCGAAGCACGACAAAGACTTAATCATCATACTTGATATAATCAAGATATTAGCAAATGATAAATTAGAAGGCATGAAAGAAAGCATAAGAGGATTCCAAATTCAGGCGAACAAACAAAAAGATACCTAATGACCATGATTTTTTGAGGTTAAATTTTAATCATTTAAGCAGAGTGTAGCATTGACATTAAAAGTGGTGAGCATTGAAGGATCAAATCAAAATCCTTGTTGTTGATGATTCATTACTTATGCAGAAGGTTCTTGTTGACTTATTACAATCCGATCCCCAACTTACTGTTATTGGAACAGCGCGAGATGGCGAAGAAGCGCTTTCAAAAATTGCGCTCTTAAAACCAGATGTAATAACGCTAGATATTGAAATGCCGAAAATGAATGGCTTGACAGCCGTCAGAAAGATTATGGAAACAAATCCATTACCTGTGGTAATGGTTAGCGCGTTAACGCAAAGAGAAGCGCAATTGACACTTAAGGCGTTAGAGTTTGGTGCAGTTGATTATGTACCCAAACCATCTGGTCCGATCTCGCTGAACATGGACACGGTTAAGGATGAACTTATAACAAAAGTTAAGACCGCAGCGTCGGCAAATGTGAGACGCGAAAAACCTAAAATGGCAGAGATCTCAACGACCAAAGCAGGGTGCAGCGAAAAAATAATATTGATTGCTGCTTCGACAGGAGGCCCAGCAGCAGTTTCGTATGTGCTTCGGAATATTCCAGAAAACTCGCCGCCAATCTTGGTTGTGCAACATATGAAGAGAGGCATGACGAAACTTTTTGCTAAAATGCTGGATCAAGAATGCAAAATCGAAGTAAAAGAAGCGGAAGATGGAGATTTAATTCGAGAGGGCCTTGCCATGATTGCGCCTGGCGGTTTACACATGACAGTAACCAAAAACGGCAGAATTAAGCTTGTTGAAGATCCACCTGTAAATTACGTACGCCCATCAGCGGACATAATGATGAAGTCAGCGGCTAAGGTTTATGGATCTAAGAATATCGGTGTAGTTCTTACAGGCATAGGCGCTGATGGTGCGGAAGGGATTGCGGCTATAAAAAAGAAAGGGGGATTAACAATAGCGCAAGATGAAAAAACTTGCGTTGTGTTTGGTATGCCGTCTGCCGCCATAAAGACGGGATGCGTCGATTTTGTTTTGCCTCTGGATTATATACCGAAATTGCTTGTGCGTGCATGCGAAGATTAGAAATTTTTATGTTGTCGAATGGTGAATTATGCTAATTTCTTGTCTTAGCTTTTAGTCTGATTTGAATTCGGATTTTGAATATAAGTTGATAATAATAACTTGTTCTAATTACGCGCATTTCATAACCTACATATAAGCAAAACACGAAATTTTAAGCCCATAATAGGAGCCTATCACAATGACCGATAGCCCTCAAGAGCAACGTAATTCTGATTTAGAAAAGCAATTAAAACAATTTGAGAAGGAGAATAAACGCCTTCTCGCTGAAAACACACAACTGAAAGAAGAAATCATCGCCCTTCACAAAGACACCATCAATGGATACACTGCAATGTGCACAACATTAGATGCGCTTATACAAAATGCCGCCAAAGCAGCAGACTACGCATTAAACGTAGAAAAAGCAGCAATCAGAGTCGCAGAGCTTACCACAAACGCGACAGAAATTGTAAACAAGGTATCTCTCGCGGCAAAAGATGTGGGAAATGTAGCTAACAAACTGGCACAAAGCGCAGATGAAGCAACGAAAGCACTCTTTAAAGTTGCGGACATGGGTAAGCATGCATCGCAAGTGTCAAATCAAATGCTTGTAGGCATGCAGCAAGTCAGTGCAGCCTCCCAGCAAGTAGCCGCCGGAGCTCAGAAACTTGCTGAACTTGCACAATACGCCGCAAAGAACACGGAAGAACTTAAACGAGTTATGGATGCAGCAGGAAGCATCGCGAGAGAAGCCTCGATGGTTACTGACGCGGTCCTGAAGAAGTCCAGAGACAGCAACGCGAAAGCCCAAAAGGGGCTGCTGGCAATTGAATCCATAAAGAGCAACATCGAAAAGGTTTCGGAAGCTGTAGCATCTATGATTAACTCGATAGAGCAAGTAGGGCAGATGGCAAATTCTGTTTCAGACATAGCCAGCCAGACAAATATGCTTGCTCTAAACGCAGCTATTGAAGCAGCCCGCGCAGGAGAGGCCGGCAGAGGCTTCGCAGTGGTCGCAGACGCGGTAAAGAGCTTGGCAGGACAATCAAAGGCTGCTGCTGGATCAGCAATAAACCTTGTTAAAGGCATAAAGGACGCGGGCACACAAACTAGCGCAATTACCAAGCAGTCCCAAAGCGGCGCAGAGGAAGGCGCGAACGTTGTTTTAGGCGCCATAAAGGAGGTAGAAGAGATAGCACGAATACTTGAAGAGATGGGCACCAAAGTCAGCAAACTCACAAACAGCGTTGAACAAGGGCTTGACGCATTAAACTCGGTAGTGAAGTCAATCGAGGAAGTAGCTAGCATAGCTGAAGAGAGCTCGTCAGCCTCTGAAGAAACTTCTGCGGCAGTCGAGGAACAAACAGCAGCTTCTGGCGAAATCGTGGAGGTTTCAAAGTCGGTTTCAGAGACAGCGGAAAACGTAGCGAAAACAACTCAAAACGTAATAGTGGATGCCCAAAACGTTGCTAAACTAGCACATGAGGTAGTTGCTGACGCAATGAATGTTGAGACAGCAGCTAAAAAGATAATAGAGGAAGCGGACGCCGTCGGTAGAACAGCAGAAGCAGTAGTCTCTGAGGCCACAGAAATCGCGGGAATAGCTGAGAAGTTACAAAACGACCTTCAACAACTTATTGAAAAACGTACAGGATTGATGAATAATTTCCTTGAAAATAAAGGTGCAGGCAGCGAATCATAGATTCCTTGCCATTTCTTTTTTTTTGTTTAATTTTGTTTGAACTGCTTATGGTGAATGCTGTCGTCCGAAATATTACTGTTCTCGAAATAAAGTATTATGTATTCATGCGTGGTTGTTCTTGATTAGCGGGAGTTAGGGAAAGGTTGCGAATGCAAGCTATCGAAAGCGCAGGGCATGGTGGGAAAATTAAAAGGAAAGAAAAAGTTGAGGCTATTTTAGCTAGGCTTCGGCTTTTGAGGGGGCAAGTTTCTGAATTGAGGAAGAAATGTGAAGCATTGAAGTTACAAACACCTAATCAGGCGGATTTGATTTGTAGTGAATGTGGAAAGCTTATCGAATCTGGTCAGGAGGTTGCGCTCAAGAATTCTCTTGGAAGAATTAAGGCTTATTATCATAGAGATTGTTTTATGGAGATTTGGCGGTCTCAGGTATGGGTGTTTGATTATTCGCAACCGGGTTTCTTGCGATTTGCTGAGGATGATGCGTAGTTTATTTTTTATGCGGTTGTGCTGTTTTGTTTTTGGCGCACTCAAAATAATGATTATTAAATCGTAATATTTAAGTTAAAGTTACGTATCAAATAATCAAAAAAGAAACTGGAGGAAAAAGGATGCCCGAATATTTAGTCCTAATGAAACTTAACCCAGGCAAAATAGTAGATACACTAGGCGAAATCAGAAAACTTGAAGAAAAACCCGTTTCCGGCGTAGATCTCTGCTACAGCATGAACATCTTCGGCTCCTGGGACGTCGGCATGTGGATCAACGCTGAAAACAGCAGCCAAGTCATAGAATTCGTCCAAAAAAAGATAAAAAACCTCAACGGAGTCACCGAAGTATACACGGTACCAACATTCCCGCATGGCCCAGGCGTCAAAACAAGAAGCGCAGAGGAGCAGAAGCGCCCTTTAGAGACGTAAAGCAGAAAACTAAAAAAGTAGCCATGAGCGTTTGATAGTTTTTTCGCTGTTCCTTTCTTTTCCTAATTATTGCAAGATTCCAATACAGAAAGCGGTGAACTATGGTTTTAAAATACTAATGTGGAGTTCTAATTCATAAGAGCTATTTAAGCTACTGAAAAATAGAGAAAAACGTAAGTGAAAGTTATGGCTGAATCAGAGGTCTTGCCGCAGAAAATAGCTGACACAAGAGAGATTATTCTAAAACCGCGGCTTGACCCAAATAAAGTGAAATTACAGGGTGAAAAAATTAAAATAAGCTTTTTCGATAATCGCAGATTCTCAAAGCCTAAATCCGAAGACATAATACTCACATCATTCAACAGATATTATGAACCCTACATTGTGATTACTGGGAAATATTCTGTTGACTATTGCAAGAAACATAATTTTTCACTTAAAGTTGAAGATAAAATACAAGAAATTTTCATTGATGGAAAAAAGCTAATACCAGAGCAGGTAGCGCCAGGCGCAGCCGTAGTCAAAATAGTCGGCGAAGAGCACGCACATTACGAAAATGAGACGTATGTAGTTCTCGATAGAACATTACGTGAGATCCCTCCGGAGAAATTGATTTTAGCGCCTTTTGAAAGCGCATTAGACGACCACTTGAAGGTTGAATACGACCTAAGAAAGCCCAAATTTTCATTAGAAGAAGAAATCGCTCGGCTCCGTTCCCACGTTGCCAAAAGACCTTGTAACGATGCAGAGATAATCAGAGAAAAATTTGAAGTCACAGATAGAATGATAGTTTATTATCCCATTTACGAGCTTACTTTCCAAAACGTTAAAAATGGACAAAACGTC
Organism: Candidatus Bathyarchaeota archaeon; assembly: GCA_026414525.1. Taxonomy (GTDB): domain Archaea; phylum Thermoproteota; class Bathyarchaeia; order Bathyarchaeales; family Bathycorpusculaceae; genus JAOAIV01. The sequence continues at coordinate 17,441 of JAOAIV010000019.1, forward strand.
ACAGCATTGATCAACGGTGTCAGCGGAGAAATTCTTTTAGGTAAATTTGAAATGAAGGCGGTTAAAAACTTCACGAGCGACGAAGAAACATACAACGCTAGCGAAAAAAGGAAAAAGCAGGTCGACACTCCCGAAGTTTCTCAAGAAAATCCGCCGGCAATTCCACAGTTTTTTTGTGAAGGACCAAAGCAGCAACCGCTTAATGACGCTTACATCGTAGTACCTACAATTGACAACCAAGGTCAAAGTCAAAGCGCGGCGCTCATTCAGATTGGAGGAGCCAGCACACCCCCGCTTGATTCACAGCAAACAAATGACGAGCTCCACTCTACTGTTGAAAGCGCAGCGCGGATAGCAGTTGAATTCATGAAACGCCTAGGCTACATACAAGGACAGTTTCCGACAAAGGTCTATGTGGAAGGAGAAAATGAAATTGTGGAACTGAAGTTGCTAAAAGGAACTGCACGAGTACAAATCGACAGCAAGACAAAAGAAGTTAAGGAGTACGAGGTGCAAGAAGGCGAAAACCAGAGTGGTTTCTTCGCTGAAAAGCGAAAACTGCTATTCGTTTTTCCGTTAATTTCCGTGATTGTTATTGTATTAAAGTTTCTAAACGTTTTCTAATGAACCCCAGCCACAGCGGCATACAATTATAATAGTAGTAACTCTGAATAAAAATTAACATTTGTTCTCTAATGCGCTGTAAGTAGATTAAATAATCATTCGCAAAAATTATATACTTTAAACGAAAAACCCGTCTAACGGCACAATTGTGCCTTAAAATATGGAGAAAAAAATGCAAATTACTAAAGGCAAAATTCTTCGCATGATTCTTGCAGTTCTGTTGTCACTCACATTGGCGTTACCAATCGCGTTAAGTCAAGTATATCCTCCAGTAGGAACCCCAATACCCACATATGCATTTATTAATGTTGCACCAAATCCCATAGGCGTCGGCCAAACCGCAACAATTAACTTTTTTCTAGCAACACCAATGGAAACAAATGAACGCCCCACCAACATGACGCTATACCGAATGGATCCCGACGGAACCATTGTATACATGGGCAATTTCACAGGCGACACAACAGGCGGCACTTTCACCACTTTCACCCCAACCAAGGCGGGCACCTACAAATTCAAATTTGTCTACCTGGGCCAAACACTAAGCCCCCGCAGTTCTTCTAACCCCTATGGTGGACTTATAAATCAACCAAGCGAAACCGGCTGGGTAGAGCTTATAGTAAAAGAGGAACCAGTATATGAATACGCATATCCAAAAACACCACTTCCCACAAGATATTGGGAAACACCTGTTTCGGCTCAGAACGTAGAAAACTGGTACAAAATCACTGGACCATGGCTTGGACTTGCCAGCGTTACATTCGCGCAAACAGGACTATACGCAGTTAACAGCGTCTACAATCCCTACACGGAATCAGTGTATTCGGGTCATGTCTTGTGGACCAAACAATGGTGCCCAGGTGGCGTAGTCGGTGGCCCGATACCAGGAAATCAAGAGTCCGGACATTACTGGTC